>JANQHS010000460.1 GCA_028282565.1 Cytophagales bacterium
TTATGGTGAAGGAGCTTTGTTGGGAGACTACAATGCTGCTCTTCAAAGGAATAATTTTTATGGAAGTTTCGGCACCGGCATTCGGATCAGAAATGAGAATCTTGTTTTCTCCACTTTCAACATCAGGATTGGTTATTACTACAATGTACTTCCGGGCGGGTCGAATTTTGGTTATGAGATCTCGACTTCGAATCCCGAGTTGTTCCGCCCGCTTCAAGTCGGAAAACCCGTGTTGGCTCCCTTCCTTTAAACCCTTTTAATTTTTTAACCGGAGCATCCTATGCTATTTTTGACCATTATTGAATTGCCTTGAAGATCCCGAAAAACGCAACATTGATCCTTTCTTCCGGTCAGATCGAAAAGAAGGTCAGAAGAATGGCCTATGAGATCTATGAAAATTCATTTAACGAATCAGAACTTTTTCTTGTCGGGATCCGGGCGCAGGGGACCCTTCTTTCGCGTTTGCTTCATCAGGAACTCAAAAAGATCCATCCCATTGAATATCATCTCGGGGAGGTAGTTCTCGACAAAAAGGCCCCGCTGGAATCCGACATCGTGTTGGATATTCCCGATACCCCTATGGAAGGAAGATCAATGATCCTCGTGGATGATGTACTTCATTCGGGAAGGACGCTGGCCTTTGGCATGAAGCCTATCTTGGAACTCAACCTGAAAAGTCTGCAGGTTTGTGTATTGATCAACCGCGACCATAAATCTTTTCCCGTTACGCCGGACTACGTTGGCTTAAGCCTGGGAACTACCCTTGATGAACGGGTAGAGGTCTCTCTTGACAATAAGGGTGAAGAGCTCGCCTTCCTGATCTGATCACTCAAATATTCCCCTCATCTTGGAGAAAAAACTCCCCTCGGATCCGTTTGGGCCGGGTTTGAAGTTTGGCGAGTTTTTCAGGCTCTCCAGGGTTTTCTTTTCCTCGGCGGATAATTTCTTTGGTGTCCAGACATTGATGTGTATCAATTGATCCCCTTTGCCGTAGCCGTTGAGATCGGGAAGCCCCTTGCCCTTCAACCTGAGTATTTTTCCGCTTTGGGTTCCCGCCTGTACCTTCACCTTTACTCTTCCGCCAATGGTTGGCACTTCCACCTCCGTACCCAATGCGACATCAGCAAAATTCAGATCAAGGCCGAAATGCACATTGGATCCTTCTCTGTACAGGTCTTTATGCGGGATCTCCTCGATCTTGATAATGAGGTCTCCGGCTCGTCCTCCTCCGGCAGGTTCATTCCCCTTGCCATTCATGGAGAGTTGCATTTTATCCGAAACCCCGGCGGGGATCTTGATCGGGATCACTTCTTCGCGTGTCTGCAGGCCGGAACCATCCACACCGGGAGGTTTTTGATCGATGATCTGTCCGGAACCATGACAGGTATGACAGGTAGTTGCCGACACCATTTGTCCTAACATGGTATTGACCACTTTTTGGACCTGGCCGGTTCCGTTGCATGTAGGGCAGGTTTTGAAGGTAACACCTTCGGCCATGATCAATCTCTTCACCTTGACCTTCTTCTCAACCCCCTCGGCCATTTCTTCCAGGGTCAGTTTCAATTTGATCCTCAGGTCACTTCCCTTCCTTTGCCTTCTCTGACCTCTTCCACCTCCTCCACCAAAGAAACTTTCAAACGGACTTCCCCCTCCGAAAATATCACCGAATTGAGAGAAGATATCTTCCATGTTCATCCCATGGCCGCCACCAAAGCCGCGACCGCCCATTCCGGCATGGCCGAATTGGTCGTATTGGCTTTTCTTCTCAGGACTGCTGAGGACCTCATAAGCTTCGGCTGCTTCTTTGAATTTTTCTTCCGCCGATGCATCACCGGGATTTTTATCCGGATGAAATTTCAGGGCGACCTTTCTATACGCCTTTTTGATCTCATCGGTCGATGCCCCTTTGGAAACCCCCAGTACCTCGTAATAATCTCTTTTTGCCATGCTTATCCTCCTTGCCCGACAACCACTTTCGCAAATCTCAATACCTTGTCATTGAGGTAATATCCCTCTTCGATCACATCGACAACCTTACCTCTTTGCTTTTTATTTTCGACCGGGATCTGGGTGATAGCCTCATGTACTTCGGCATCAAAATCTTTTCCCAGAGCCTCCATTTTTTTAATGCCCTTGGATTCGAGCGTGCTCTTCAACTTCTTATAGATCAACTCGATTCCCTTGACATGGGCCTCAAGATCCTTGGACTCTTCATGAACCTTGTTCGCCCTTTCAAAATCGTCTACCACAGGTAGGATGTCTCCAAGCAATTGCCCGTTGGCTTGGGCGATGATGTCATATTTCTCCTTGTTGGTCCTTCTTCTGAAATTTTCAAACTCGGAGTATAGCCTCAGGTATTTATCCTTATAATCCTCGAGTTCTTCCGCCAGGATCTCTTCCTTGGATTTAGGCTCTTCTTCATGCTTCTTCGCCTCTTTTTCTACTTCTTCAGGGGATTCCACCTGATCCTTGTCTTCGATCTCCTTGGTAGCTTCCTCGTCCAGGATCAATTCCTCATGGATCTCTTCCTTCTTCTTTTTATCGGCCATTCCTATTTTTTTTCAATTTCCTATGGTCAAATCCTTTGCCAAGCTACAATCAATGACACAATGACATGAATTATCCTTTGATCCTGGCCCACAATTGATCTTTCAATTCCGGGATACCGTAACCGGTCACGGATGAGATAAATACATAAGGGATCTTCGTCTTGATCGACCCTGCCAGTTCTTCCTTAAGCTCTTCATCGAGAAGGTCGGCTTTGGTCAGGGCCATGAACCTTGGTGTCTTGCTTAACTCAGGATTGTATTTTTTTAATTCCGTATCCAGTATCCTGTATTCTTCATCGATATCCTCGGCATCTACCGGGATCATGAAGAGGAGTACGGAATTCCTTTCTATATGTCTTAGAAACCTGTGTCCCAGTCCTTTTCCTTCTGCCGCTCCTTCGATGATCCCCGGTATATCGGCCATAACAAAGGATTGATCCTCCCGATAGGATACTACGCCCAAATTTGGTGTGAGTGTTGTGAAGGCGTAGTCCGCAATTTTGGGCTTGGCGGCGCTTACAACGGAAAGCAGCGTTGATTTACCTGCATTAGGAAATCCTACCAGCCCTACATCAGCCAATAATTTGAGTTCCAGGGTCAGAAGATCCTCCTGTCCGGGCTCTCCAGGCTGACTGAACTTTGGGGTCTGGCGCATGGAATTTCTGAAATGCCAATTTCCAAGGCCTCCTTGCCCGCCTTCGAGAATGATCACCTCCTGATCGTGTTCGGTGATCTCGGCCTTTTCCTTTTGATCTTCTCCCAAATAGGCTATGGTCCCCAGAGGCACGTCGAGGATCTCATCACTTCCCTGCTTTCCAGTCCTTTTGGCGCCAGCACCGTTTTCTCCATTTTCCGCCTTGATATGTTTTCTGTATCTCAGATGGAGCAGGGTCCAGTGATTTTGGTTGCCACGAAGGATTATATGGCCCCCTCTTCCGCCATCTCCACCATCCGGGCCACCTTTTTCTACATGCTTTTCTCTTCTGAAATGGGTAGATCCTGATCCTCCATGACCAGATTTTGCATAGATGCGTACATGATCAATGAAATTGGGTGAGCTCACACTCCTGAACTATCGGGAATCGATTGTAGAACAGATCCGATCAAAAATATCCTCAATAGAACCCACCCCATTAATGCTTTGATAGCGCCCGGTTTTTTGATAGAATTCCGCTACAGGTATGGTTTCTTCCTTATAAACCCTGATCCTGTTGTTGATCTTTTCCTCGTTCTGATCGTCTGCGCGACCTGAAGTTTCTCCCCTTAGAAGCAGCCTGGTCCTCAGTTCATCATCGGGAACATCAAGGGAAACCATGACCTGGATGGGTATGTTCCTCCCGGAGAGCATTTCATCGAGTGACTCGGCCTGCGGTATGGTGCGCGGAAAACCATCAAAGATGAACCCGTTGGCATCCATATTATCAGCGATCTTTTCTTCAACCATTCCGATCACCACCCGGTCGGGAACGAGGTTCCCCTCATCCATAAACTTCTGTGCTTCTATTCCAAGCTCAGTGCCTTCACTCAGGTGTTTGCGAAAAAGATCTCCTGTAGACAAATGGATCAGGTTATACTTGGTCTGGATCTTCTCGCTTTGGGTACCTTTTCCGGCTCCCGGAGGGCCGAAAAGAACAATATTTAGCATGGCCGTCTAGTTATGGGCGCAAAGTTAAACTTCTGAAAGGATGTTGCCAGGGATTGCTGATGAAATGAACCGGGATCCGTTCTAATTCATCATTTTTTTCATCATCAGGATCATGGCGGTGGGGTCATCATCGGTTTGGGTAAACTCGGAGGGGACCTCAAAATGTGAAGAGGAAACGCTTCCCTCAACCAATTCTGTAGCGTCAAGATGAACTTCTCGTCCTGATTCCGAATAAGAGATGACCTTTAGAGGCATTCCTTCGATGGAATGGTGAAACAGTGATGGGAGGTACTTGGTAAGATTGGCCGGATACTGGCTTTTCAACCTCTCGGTGATCCAAAGTTCGTTTTTCATCCTTTTTCCATCCTCGATACTTTCCACCACAAACTTTTTGCACCAAAAACCATTGATCTCGACCGAATCTTCAAAGGATTCAACCTTAGACTGGACCTTATGCGCTTCGCGGTCAAGGGCATTCTCCTCATCCTGGGGGAGGAGGTAGGCCAGCTTGCTGGACTTCATGAGCATGAAGGCCATTTGGTTTTTTCCATCGAAGATCATTCCGCCAAACAAAGAAGAAATGATCCCCCCTTCCACATAGAACCTGACCCTGTTGGGTTGCATGTACAGGCTGTATTTGGTGGGTAAAATGGTTTTGTATTTGCCCTCGGGATCATTGACCACGGAAACCGCATAGTCGATCTGGCCCTCGAAAAACTCGCTTTTCTTACCGCATGATTGGAGCAGGGTGCTCAACAATACCGGCAAAAGCAGTATCATAACGATGGGACGTAAAATCGACCTTTTCAAAGAATAGTGATTTCCTTGTTTATGTTTCAATGATCGAGCAGCCTTTTCTTAACCAATAATTCCTACAAAGTTCCACTAATAACCCAAACCGGGTAACATGGTGGAAAGCAATGAGAAATCCATTGGTTGAACTCTGTACTCTTCAGGTATCTTAAAATTTTCTTCGAGGACAGATTCCTTTCTTACTTCGTGAACCTCCATCTTGATCTCCGTACCCTCCTGCGAGGTGACCACTTTCAAAGGAAAACCATCAATACCCTGCAGGAACATATTGCCAGTAATGTTCCCAAGGTTTTTTGGTTTTTCTACGCTGAAATCCTCGGTGGCCCAGATCTCAACCTTGCCCCTTTTTCCTTCCTGCTCTTCGACAATATATTTTGTACACTCATGCCCGGCGATCTTGGTGGTTTCGGTAGTCTTCTTGACTTCTATATTCGAAGCACTACTCGCAGTTCCTGCGGGTACAGACTGGATCTCCATAGCCATCTTAAGACCGGGTGAAAGCAAGAACATTGAGTTGGATTCGCCGTTGAAGATGAATCCTGAAAACATTTTCGAGATATCTCCGCCGGTATTTTTACCAAGCATTTTTTTGTCTTTGATCTTGATGGTCACGCTTTGGGGAAAGACCTTGGACAACTCTTCGGCTTTTTCTCCATCAAGGCTCACTTTGTATTCCATTGTTCCTTCAAAACCTCCCTGGGCAAGAACCGCTCCTCCCATGAATAGTGTGAACGCAAGTGTAAAAATTCTCCTCATTTGCCTGATTTTATGTGGTACTTGTATTTCTTCTATATCCAATAGTGCACAAACTTAAAAAAGATACCCGATAATAATCTCAAAGGCAGGATTAAAAGGGTTTATTTGAATACCCTGGCCAAATAGGCAAAATGATCATCCTCATAGATCTTTTCGACTTTGAGTCCTAATTTTTTGCACTCGATGCTAAGGGTCTTGAAGTCCACAAACAACCAGC
This sequence comes from Cytophagales bacterium, assembly GCA_028282565.1. Taxonomy (GTDB): domain Bacteria; phylum Bacteroidota; class Bacteroidia; order Cytophagales; family CCMP332; genus JANQHS01. Next base: position 5,981 of record JANQHS010000460.1, read on the forward strand.
TAAATCCCGGACCAAAGGTCTTTTCGTATTCCATGCGATAGCGGACCTCGCCATAGTACCTGGAGTTTTTGAATCCATGAATAGTGCTGCCCGGGTCCGAGAGGAGGTAAACCAAGTCGGAAGAATCAAATATGACCTGCCCTCCATCTGCCAATATTGAATGAAATGCTTTCTCAAGGAAATCCCTAAGGCCCTTCAGGCTACCCACAATTCCTATCCCGTTCATCAACATCAGGATCGTATCAAATCCGGTTGCGCCGAAGTTTTGATACGTATCCAGAACCGCGTTCTTAACGCCCCTTTCCTTCATAACGCTCACCGATCCCGGACTGAAATCCAGGCAGGTGATGTCAAACCCCTGCTCCTGCAGATAGAGACCATGCGAACCCGCACCGGATCCAAGTTCAAGGATCTTTCCCCGGCAAAGAGCTATGGCCTTTTTTTCGATCTCCGGCCAGTCAGTAAATTCCCTGAACAGATATTTCACGTCGATATGGTCTTCACTCGTAGCGTCCGAATGGACGCGGATAAACAGATTCCTTTTACCCTTGAGGTGATCCCGAAGAGCCTGGCCGAAAGGGTCTTCGCCAGGTAACAAAGCATGTATCTGTTTGCTCATATCAGGAGTTCGCAAATTTATTCCAGCGGCGCGGGAAATTCATTACGGATTCTCATACCTTCGCAAATAAAAGGCACATTATGGCATTTGAATTGGAAGGTACCCTGGTTGAGAAATTTGATACACAAAAGGTCAGTGATAAATTCCAGAAAAGGGAATTTGTGATCGAGCAGAAGGAAAAAAGAAATGGATACGATTTTCAGGAATTCATCAAATTCCAGTTGGTTCAGGATCGATGCAATATGATCGAGGAATTTGAGCCAGGTCAAAATCTGAAGATCAGTTTCAATCTCAGGGGGAGAAAGTGGGAAAAGGATGGGAACACCAATTATTTTACCAATCTGGAAGCCTGGCGGATCGTGGCATCCGACAATGCCGTAAACCAGGATCAGGAAACCCCGGTGGATAGTTTTTCGGAAGATGATCCCGATAACGCCTTACCGTTCTAGCCGGCGATCACAAAATCCTGTTGGGGAATAAGATTCCGGGTGATCAGGTAGTCGCGAATTTTTTGACCTGCGCCTCTATTGCTGACCAGGGAGATCAGCAGAGGTCCTTTCCCAATCGAAGTATATTCCTTGATCTTTCCTCTTGTGAATTCTCCCGGATTCAGATCAAAGAATTCGTTGAATAAGAATCCCCGAGTTTCCAGGATCTCCATATATCTTCTTCCAAGCTTTCCTGTTCCCCAAATATTGATCTTGGGATGTTTGGGGTTGTTGACCCTCGAGAACTCAAAAAGGTAATCCGCCTTCACCTTAAAGAAGTTCTCTCTCGAATAGCCTTCATGGGTTCTTGTCAGTCTTTGCCCATGGTCTCTCCAAAACAACTGGGGCCTGGAACTCTTTTCGATAGGGATACCTGTTGAAAGCATGCGAAGAAAAAACTCATAATCTTCTGGATAGAAATCCTCCCTGAACAGGCCGGCCTTCAAAAAAGCAGATCTGGTTGCTACCAATGTGGGATTGCAGACCGGCATTTCCACGAACCTGTTCTCTT
>JANQHS010000024.1 GCA_028282565.1 Cytophagales bacterium
TCCTGGAATAATTGCAGGCTGCGATCTTTCCTTCCAATCCTCTTTCTCCAAATCCGGGTGCGACGATGACGCCATCCAAGCCTTGTAGCTTTTGTGGAATATTATCCACGTTCAGGTCATCAGACTGTATCCATTGGACCTGTACCTTGCATTCATTCTGGGCACCTGCATGGATCAAGGCCTCTTTGATGGATTTGTAAGCATCCTGGAGTTCGACATACTTTCCGATCAGGCCGATATTGACATCCGAGGTCGGGTTCTTCAACTTTCCCAAAAAGCCCTTCCATTTGTCCATGTGGGCTTCCTTGTCCGCCTTGATCTTTAATTTTTTCAGTACTCTTTTATCCAGTTTTTCCTTGAGCATCAGGATGGGCACATCGTAAATGCTCTGGGCATCCAGGGCTTCGATTACATCCTGCACGGGAACATTGCAGAACAATGCGATCTTCCTGCGAATATCCATGGAGATGGATTTTTCCGTACGGCAGACCAGAATGTCAGGCTGGATTCCGGCCTCGAGCAAGGTCTTTACAGAATGCTGGGTGGGTTTGGTCTTTTGCTCTCCCGAGGCCTTGAGATAAGGGATCAGGGTCAAATGAATGGAGATGCAGTTTTCATGGCCATAGTCATTCCTGAACTGCCTGATGGATTCCACAAAGGGAAGGGATTCGATGTCGCCGACGCAGCCTCCGATCTCTGTAATCACCACATCGTATTTTCCGGAGTCGCCGAGCACCCTGAAATTTCTTTTGATCTCGTCCGTGATGTGGGGAATGACCTGAACTGTTTTTCCCAGGTATTTCCCGTCACGCTCAGCATTGATCACAGTGTTATAGATCCTTCCAGTGGTGACGTTGTTATCCTGGGAGGTGCTCACGTTCAGGAATCTTTCATAATGCCCCAGATCAAGGTCGGTCTCCGCTCCGTCATCGGTGACGTAGCACTCACCATGTTCGTAGGGATTCATGGTTCCCGGGTCCACATTGATGTAGGGGTCGAATTTTTGAATAGTCACCTTTAATCCTCTGGTTTGCAGAATGTTAGCCAGAGAAGCAGAAATGATACCTTTACCAAGAGAGGAAGTAACCCCGCCGGTGACAAAAATGTATTTGGTCTTGCCAGCCATGTACGGGGCACAAAGGTAGATTTTATTTGTGAATCGGAAACATAATTTTACTGCCGGTCTTGCATTAGTTTAGATTTGCGAATCGTTCATGAAAGACAACTTTCAAATCGGAGAGAAGAGGAGCCATTCCTTTGTCGTGAGCTATGATGATCTGGCACATTTTGATGCCGGTTTGGTTCATGAGGTATGTTCGACTTACAAGCTTACCAAGGAGATGGAATGGGCGGGAAGGTTGTTCGTATTGGAGATGAAGGAAGATCATGAAGAAGGTATAGGTACGATGATCGAACTTCAGCATCTTGGGCCGGCCTTCGAGGGAGATGAAGTTGTTTTTGTTGCGACTTATAAGGGATTTCGCGAAAAGGAACTGATCTGTGAAATGGAGGCCAGGGTTGGAGACCGTCTGATCGCCACCGGGAGTACGGGTCAGAAAATTATTGAAAAGGAAAAGATCGAAAGACTGTTTCGGTCAACGCATTCAGGAGAATGAACAAGAAGGATCATAGAAATATCAACATCAAGAACCGAAGGGCCACCTATGATTACGAGGTCCTTGAAAAACTGGTGGCAGGCCTTGTGCTCACCGGTACCGAGATCAAGTCGATCCGTGAAGGGAATGCCACCATTGGAGAGTCGCATTGTTTTTTCAAGGGCAAGGACCTTTGGATCAAGAATATGCATGTCAAGGAATACGGTTTCGGAGGGGCTTATAATCATGATCCTTTGAGGGATAAAAAACTGCTGCTGAACAAGAAGGAGGCGGAGAAATGGAAAAAGAAGATCGAAGAAAAGGGACTGGCAGTTGTTCCATTGAGGTTATTCATTTCCGATACCGGCTATGCAAAACTGGAACTCGTTTTGGGCAGGGGTAAGAAGGTCCATGATAAAAGAGACAACATCCAGAAAAGAGATGTGGAAAGGGAAATGGCCAGGGCAAAGCTGAGGTAATGAATAGGCGAAGGGCAAGAATACCGATCATTCCCATGAGGAAGGAACCCTCGGAGAAATCAGAGATGGTATCCCAGATCCTGTTTGGAGAAGAATTTGAAATTCTGGAGGAGGTTCAGAACTGGGTTCAGGTCAGGACTTCCTATGATGCCTACACCGGGTTTGTTGATCAGGGTCAGGTGCCTGAGGATACCGAATTCAACAGGTTGTTTTCCGAAGGAAGCGAAACATTAAGCGCACGCCAAAGCCTTGAAATAGACCTGGGCCATTCTTTGCTTAGGGTTTGGAGAGGATCGGAAATACCCGGAGTGCTGATCCCGGAAGGTGTAGATATCAGGGGTGGGCAATTGGATGCCGTTGAAGTGGCCAGGACATTTCTGGGTGTTTCATATCTCTGGGGAGGTCGATCCGGCGCCGGCTGTGACTGCAGTGGGTTGGTACAGGTGGTACTGAAGAGTCTTGGTTTGAATTTTCCGCGCGATACATCGAAGCAGATCCTTGAAGGAAACGAGGTCCGATTCTCAGATCGAAAGAAGGGTGATCTGGCATTTTTTACCAAGGATGGCAGGATCAATCATGTGGGGATCCTGAGCTCTCCCGAAAGCATCATTCACGCGAGTTCCTGGGTGAGGGAAGATGATTTCAATGAAAAGGGTATTCTGAGGCGTTTGGACGGTGTTCAAAGCCATAACCTGGAAACCATTCACAGGGTACTTTAATCGCTCTGAATCAGGTATTTGTTTATTCTTTTTTCTAATTTTGCAGTCCTTTTTGGCTGAGGAAAAACTAAATTATTGAAATTCAGTCATTTAGGATACTTAGAAAGGAGAATAAATTTATGAGTGAAGAACAAAATTCAAATGTCGAACAAGCTACTGAAGTAGCGCACGAGGAAAAGGCTGCCAAAGCCGAAGCTTCTACCGCGTCAAAAGAGGAAGCAAAAGCCGAAGAAAAACCGGCTAAAACCCAAGAGTCCAAAGCCGAGTCTGGCAGCGCACAAGACGCTGATAAGGCAGAGGAAAAGAATTCCGCTCCTGAAGCCGAAAAGGTGGAAGAAAAAGAAGCTCCGGCTGAAGAGAAGCCGGTTGCTGAAGCCAAGACCGAAGAGGTAAAGGAGGAAAAAGCCGCAACTGCATCCGATCAGGATCAGGTTGAAGAGAAGGCCCCCGAGGCCAAAAAGCCGGCCGCACCCGAGGCTCCGGCAGCACAGAAGCAAAACCCCGAAGATTTCGATTGGGATTCATTGACCGACAAGGGTTTCGGTGATGAGTACAACCAAAAAGAAAGAGAAGAGCTGGAAAAGCTCTACGAGGGTACTGTTACTCAAATAGAAGAAAAGCAGGTTATCTCTGGAACCGTTGTGGGGATCACCAATAAGGATGTCATCCTGAACATCGGATATAAGTCCGATGGCCTGGTGCCCAAATCCGAGTTCAAAGACCAGGACCTGAAAGTAGGGGATGAGGTACAGGTTTACCTTGAAACCCAGGAAGATAAGCATGGGCAGATCGTCCTTTCAAGGAGAAAGGCAAACATTGTTAATGCCTGGGAGAACATTAAGAACGCCTACGCCGATGATACGGTGATCGAAGGATTTGTGAAGAGGAGAACAAAAGGAGGATTGATCGTAGACATCTTTGGTGTTGAGTCTTTCCTTCCCGGTTCACAGATCGATGTCAAGCCAATCAGGGACTTTGATGTTTTTGTCGGGAAGAATATGGAGGTGAAGGTCGTCAAGATCAATTACTCCAATGACAATGTGGTTGTTTCCCATAAAGTCCTGATCGAGAAGGATATTGAAGAGCAGAAAACAGAGATCCTGAACAACCTTGAAAAAGGACAGGTTCTGGAAGGTGTAGTGAAAAACATGACCAACTTCGGTGTATTCATCGATCTGGGTGGTGTTGACGGATTGCTGCACATCACGGACATTTCATGGGGAAGGATCAACCATCCCGAAGAGGTTCTCAACCTTGATCAGAATGTGCAGGTGGTTGTTCTTGATTTCGATGATGAGAAAAAGAGGATATCTCTTGGAATGAAGCAATTGTCAGAGCACCCATGGGATTCTCTGCCGGCTGATATCGCCGAAGGTTCCAAGGTGAAAGGGAAGATCGTCAATGTCGCCGATTACGGAGCATTCCTTGAGATCCTTCCCGGGGTTGAAGGACTGATCCATGTTTCGGAGATGTCATGGTCTCAGCACCTGAGAAACCCATCCGACTTTATCAAAGTAGGTGATGAGGTTGAGGCTGTTGTTCTTTCACTTGATAGGGAAGAAAGAAAAATGTCATTGGGCATCAAGCAGATGACCGATGATCCATGGACCAAGCCTGAGATCCTTGAGAAATATGCGGTTGGTACCAAGCATACCGGCACCGTCCGAAACATGACCCATTACGGTTTGTTCCTGGAGTTGGAAGAAGGTATCGACGGACTGGTACACGTATCGGATCTGAGCTGGACCAAGAAGATCAAGCATCCCTCCGAGTTTGTGAAGGTTGGAGACGAGTTGGATGTGATCGTCATGGAGCTTGACGTGGATAGCAGAAGACTTGCCCTTAGCCACAAACATATCGAGGAGAATCCATGGGATGCCTTCGAGGATGTCTTCAAGGTGGGAAGCAAGCATTCGGGTACCATTCTTGAGTTGAGCGATAAAGGATCAAGGATCGAGCTTCAGTATGGCATTGAAGGTTCAGCAAGTCTCAAGCATCTCATGAAGGAAGATGGCTCCAAGGCCGAGGTTGGTGAGGTGATGGATCTCATCGTGATCGACTTCAACAAGGAAGAGAGGAGAATTCTGTTGTCTCATACCAAGACCTGGAAGGCTGTTGAGCCGGGAGAAGGTGGAGGAGATGCCAAGAAGCAGCAGAAGCGCAAGTCTTCCAAGGCCGTAAGGAAAGTGAATCTTGAGGTGGAGAAAACCACGCTTGGTGAGCTTGAGGCTTTGAGCGCCTTGAAAGAGCAAATGGAGGATAACGAAAAGGCGGCGGCAAAAGCTTCGGCTGACAAAAAAGCTGCTCCGAAAGTATCGGCTAAAGCCAAGGCTTCGGAGGATGAGTCCGCTTCCGCAGATGCTTCAGCGGACAAGCCTGCCACCGCGGATGCTACGGCGGATAAAAAAGCACCTGCAAAGAAGGCAGCTCCGAAAAAGGCAGCAGCCAAAAAGGAGGAAGCTTCAGACGATTCCGGGGAGGCCGAAGCCAAGGCGGACAAGCCCGCCTCCGAGGATGCTTCGGCGGACAAGGAATCAGCTGAATAAACAGATTGAAAAATAAATGCCCGGATTTCCCCTCATGAGTGTTGGGATCTTCGGGCGTTTTTTAATTTTGGATCTAAGCCGGATAGTCTTGGTCAAGGCTTCGGTGAAAATCCGCCTTTGGTGAACCTTCGGCGGATGCAATAGGTCAGGTGGCCGAGCGGTTAGGCAGAGCTCTGCAAAAGCTCGTACGTCGGTTCGAATCCGATCCTGACCTCCAACGAATCCCGGTTTCGGAAGGAGCCGGGATTTTTTATTTCCAGGGAGCGGTGCTTGCAGCGGCGAACCTGGAAATGAAAAATACCTCCCCAGCGAAGCTGGGGAGAGGGATTCGTTGGATAGGCTACCCTTAAGGATGGACCGAGCATAGCGAGGTCAATCCGTCACTCAAAAGAATCTTTTCCCATACTTGTTTGGGAGAGGGGAGAAATGAAAAATACCTCCCCGGCGAAGCTGGGGTAGGGATTCGTTGCCTGCACGAAAGGTAACTTGTTATCCTTTTGGGATTGGGCTACCCAAACCGAATGGCGCAGCAGTTCGGAGAATTAGAGAAAGCTGAAAAGGAAGCCAGGGCTTCTGTTGAGCCGGTCGTCAAAGCCATGTGAAATTAAACCAGACTCTTCGCTTCGCTCAGAGTGAAGATGCGATGGGGTTGGGATTCAATATCTGCCTGGAAGGTAACTTTTAATGGTATGAGGATAGCATTCCCAAAAACGGATGGGTCAAGCGATCCGATCCTGACTTCCCCAAAGCTCTCTCATTTAATTCTGAGAGGTCTTTTATTCAAATTGTCACCAAAAATGTCCAGCTCCTGTTACTATGGATTCCTTAATACACTTTGGTACTTCTTAGCAATTAATTCCACAGTAAATGGGGATTTTACTTCCAGATCAGATTCGTATTGTGGTTTTCTACTTTGAATTATCAAAAAGATCTTGGATTCAAGCCAAAAGTGGGGAACAATGTGATTTAAGTATTGAAAATGTCTTGGTACAATGCCAATAATTATTAGGGTTCCTCAACTACTATATTTGAGTAGTTCCTGGCAGTTGAGAACGGTTTGTGTATACGATTGTTTTTTCGCTTATTATTCTATCATGGAAATCCGTTTAGAAATACCTCTAAAATCTGATATTGTTTTTCAAGGGCTTGAAAACACCCCTGACAGTAGGTGGACAAACGATCAACTTGAATCATATTCGGCTAAATCAGGAGTATACATCCACCATTGTAATTCTGAAATCCTTTATGTTGGAAAAACCACAGCTCCAACCGGGTGGGGAACTTTGGTTTTTCCAACATAAAGGATT
>JANQHS010000077.1 GCA_028282565.1 Cytophagales bacterium
GGAAAGAAAAGCTCAAATCGCTGCAGATTGGTTTGCTGGCGATCAACCTCGACCTGAGAAAAATCAGGATTGAAGGTCAGATCAAGGTTCATGGCCGGACCAAGGCCGATCTTCATATCTCCACCTGCATCATACCTGGTGCTGAACTCCTCTTCTTCCTCGCTATCATCATAAAACCTGGCCCCTCGTGCCGCCACGTATGGAATTACCGAAATATTCGGTCCGGGCTTGGGAAGTTCATCATCCCAATTGATCTTGCCGGCATATCCAAAATTGGAGGCACCAAACTGGCGCGGAACAAAATTCCAGGTGGAGACCTGATTGTTTTTGAGGTCATGCCTAAGGAAGTGCACGTTCCAATGTTTCAACTCCTTTTTGTAGCGAATCGACTTGAATGGAATTTTCATCTCCGCAGTCCATTGAAGGCTATCGCGGAAAGTTTCCAGATACCATATATTATCCCATTCCTCGGCAACATTTTGCCCGGAAAAAACGGTTCCCTCACGCTGAACGCCATAAGGTGTCGTACCAAAGGTGAAGCCATTGGTTTTGTCATCATAGGTATCGAAGTAAACCGAGAAATTATCACTCCCGATAAAACCCCAGTCCCGCCTCAAGCTTTGTACCACGAATGGCCCCTGGGTCGTATCCCTCATGATCGCACCTATATAAAGGAACTTATCATCAAAGGCCATCTTGACCAGGGTCTGACTGATAACCGGTGCCGTATCATTGGGAGAATTCAGATAGAAGGTCATGGCAGAATCACGGGTATTCCAAACCTCCTCATCCAGTTTTCCATCCAGATCGATCTTCTCTTCGGTGCGATGAACATGAAAATCCTTTACGACCCCTTCCTGCGCCAGAGTCAGTATGGGAAACAAAACCCAAAAAAGAATTATCCACTTTGCCATTATAACGGAGATGCCCGAATCAATAAAAAATATTCTACTTAAATGTGCATTCCATCAAAAAGCTATCCCCAGTATTCCTTTCAGCCACACATAATGAAAAGGCAAGGTGATATGCCCATTAAAAATTGCCATCTTTTTTTCCGAAATTTGCGCCTTCTTTTTTGAGAATGAAGGAAGAAATCCGACAGAATAATTCATTGACCGCCATTTCCCCATTGGATGGGCGATACTTAGTCAAGGTAGAAGAGCTAAGCGACTATTTCTCGGAATACGCCCTGATCAAGTACAGGGTGAAAATGGAGATCGAATACCTGATCTCGCTTTTTTCATACGGCCCGGAGAGTCTTGAAAAATTGGAAGATGATACCATTGCGGCTTTACGCAAGTTGGTAGAGGGCTTTAGCACTAAACAGGCCGAAGACATTAAAGAAATTGAAAAGAGCATCAATCATGATGTTAAGGCGGTAGAGTATTTTGTGAAAGAGGAGTTAAAAAAGCTCGGAAAGGAGAGCATTCTCGAATATGTGCACTTTGGACTAACCTCGCAGGATATCAACAATACGGCCAATCCATTGATGGTACAAGGGGCAATGGAAGAGGTCATTTTTCCAGCCATGGATCAACTGGCCATGGAATTGGATCAACTGGCCAAAAAATGGTCGGATGTTCCTATGCTGGCCAGAACCCATGGACAACCGGCATCGCCAACCAATCTCGGAAAGGAGATTGGAGTATTTCATTACCGGCTTTCCAACCAGATCGAAGTGCTCAAAAGGATTCCCATCCGTGGAAAGTTTGGTGGAGCATCGGGTAATTTCAATGCTCACCATATTTCATTTCCTGAGTTTGATTGGATCAATTTTGGAAATCGTTTTCTCCAGGAACAGGGATTGCTCAGGCAACCCTTTACAACTCAGATAGAAAATTACGATTCCCTGGCTGCGCTTTTTCAAGGAATAGAAAGGATCAACACCATTCTAATAGATTTTTGCAGGGATACATGGCATTATATATCCATCAACTACATCACTCAGAAACCTTTGAAAAATGAGGTAGGCTCCTCAGCAATGCCCCATAAGGTGAATCCCATTGATTTTGAAAATGCCGAAGGAAATCTCGGTATGGCGAATTCGATCTTTCAGCACCTGGCTGCAAAGCTTCCCATCAGCCGCTTGCAAAGAGACCTCACCGACTCAACCGTACTCCGCAATGTAGGAGTGCCAATGGCCCATTCCCTGTTGAGTTACAAGTCAATCCTCAAAGGATTAGGAAAAATCGAGGTCAACAGAAAGTCTCTTGAAGCCGATCTGGAAGCCAACTGGATGATCGTCTCGGAGGCGATCCAAAGCATATTGAGGAGAGAGGGATATCCCAACCCCTATGAAACCTTAAAGGACCTTACCAGGGGCAATCAGTCCATCGGGCGGAAGGAGATCCATGAATTCATCGATGGACTATCGGTGAGTACAGAGGTGAAGACCGAACTGAAATCAATAAGCCCCTCAAACTATACCGGGATCTTTCCTAATCAATAAACAAAATCCCCTGAGGACTTCCGGCATTCCTTGATCCCCTTTTTGACCTTACTCATATAGAAAGGGCCATTCTTGAAGAGCAACTTGAACTTGGTGGTAAAGTTGTGCCAAAACGCATTTTCATTGTAATAACCCTCGGCACTGTTCTTAGGGTTGAACACGTAGATAAAACCATAATTGTAGGTAACCTCTTCAGCACAAGGGTTTCCGTACAGCACTTTTGTTGGTTTTCTAGTCAATAAATACTCGGTTTTCTTTGGATAGTCGGGAACCTTGGTCGCATCCAGGTCCTTTCTTTTTCCCTTCTCCTTTTTCTTGGGTTTTGTAGTGGCGATGGTCGGAATATCTCCTTCAATACCTTGCCTCGCCGACAAGTCTTCCTGCCCAAAAGCTTGGATTCCGACTATCAGACAAACAAAAAGGAGTATTCCTTTCACAAGACTTTATAATGAATACCCGGGTTCAAACAATTGAAACCCGGAAATAATGCCCTACTTCTTGAAAAAGCTTTCCGTCCTGTTATCGACGACAAGGTAATACACCTGTCCCGATTTCAGGTCATTGCAATCGATCTCCTTGGCTCTGCCCTTCTTCACGGCATTCCCGAACTGGTCAAGGATCTCGTAATTGGCTTCACGTGACAAATAGATCTTGTCTTTCACCCTGGTCGGATAAAAGGTAACGGCTTCAAGGGTCGATGTATATTCTTTAACCACGGTATGATATACCTGGCCTGTCCTTTCCTGGTACTTGATCCTGTATTTGTTGGCACCGCTGTGATGGTCGGGAGCATAGGAATAGGTATTGACACCGGGATTGCCCTTGGATTGAACCTTTCCAATGTCCAGCCAGGAGTTATTGACAAATTGCTCGACCAGGTAGGTATTCATGGGTTTCTCTCCGGTGGCAGACCAGTTAATCGCATCTTCAGTCACCTCGAAGGACTCAAACTTAAAGGCCTTGTTGGTCGCAAAAGCACTTGCATTGAGGATCCTTGGTTTGCAGCCATCCTTGTGGACGATCACAATTTCCAGCGGATCATCCTGCTGCAGATGATTCAGGGAAACAATAAAAGCACCCTGCTCAGGATGCTGCCTTTCCTTTCCGTTTACATATACGCTTTCGATACAATACTCCGTAGTGGAGGATCCATAGAAGGGGTTCTGGATATACAGGTCCTTTCCATGGTATTGACCTACAAGCTTCAATTCACCAGCAAAAGCTGCGCTGGTTCCAATAAATAGGAATAAAAAGAGGTAACGTAATTTCGTCGCCATAGACACCGGTTTGGCATTAATCATGCCAAATTTAAGTGATTTTTGGAATCCTCCATCCCCCAAAAGGAATTTCGATTCTTTTTTTTATTCATAGCGCAAAGCCTCTATGGGATCAAGTGCCGAAGCCTTACTTGCCGGATAATAACCGGACAGCAGCCCCACGACGGTGCAAATCGAAAACCCGAGTACCATCCAGGCCCAGGGAATGATAAATCCCGAACCTCCGATAAGGCTGTTGATGCCGTTTCCAACGATAATACCGAGGATCACACCAGCGGTTCCTCCGATCTGACAGATCACTATGGCTTCTATTAAAAACTGTTCCTTGATCTTTGTTGAGTTTGCACCCATGGCTTTCCTGATGCCAATCTCTCTGGTCCTTTCCGTAACGGAGACCAGCATGATGTTCATCAATCCAATAGATGCGCCCAATAAGGTGATAAACCCGATCACTCCCCCTCCAACCCTGAGGTTTCCGGAAATATCATCCAGGGTTTCCGATATGGAATCGGATTTTTCCAGCTTAAAGGAATCCTCTTTTCCAGGGCGATCTCCCCTGATCTTTCTCATAATCCCTGCGGCTCTTCCCATTGCCAGATCAAGGTCCTGATCCAACGGAACATTTACGTTGATAAAAAAACTGGGGTCTCCCCTGACCTGCAGATGTCGCCTACCCGCCTCTATTGGAATAAGAACCATTCTCGTCGTTCCGGAACCACCAAAAACGCTACCCGATTTTTCCAAAACCCCAATAACCCGATAGTACTTGCCCAAGAGCAGTATTTTCTGACCAATCGGATCAACTTGCCCAAACAATGTTTCCCTGATCTCCGAACCGATAATTGCGACATCAGATCCCATCGTTATTTCCCTGCTTGTGAAATTTCTACCTCCTTCAAGCGTATAACCTTCCGATGCTAAATGGCCTTCATCCACGGCGATCACACCGGAATTAGGGTTTGTTTTCTTCGATCCCCTTTTCACCTCAGCCAACCAGGTCACATAGCAAGAAACACCTACATATCCCACATCCCCG
>JANQHS010000107.1 GCA_028282565.1 Cytophagales bacterium
AGAACTCACCCGGACTCTGAGGAGGGGTTCTTTGGAGCAGGTCATTGATGTCGAAAATTCCAATGCCGGGCTTTATAACCTGCTACTCCTGAATAGGCAAGGAGAAATACTTCTGAGCAAGAAGATCCTGGTAGAATAGTGAACACGGGGCCAATGCTAATTTAGCTTTGGGTTTTTCCATAGTGATATTCATGAGGCCCTGAATTTCAATCTCAGTCCATAAGCAAGAGGAACGGGAAAGGCAGTTGCCCCCGCCTCTTGCTTGGGCACTGTGTTATCTGTCCGGTCTAGAGATATAGCCTGGAAAGTGTGCATAAGTTATCTTAGAAAGAAACATTGTTCACCGGACTTTGTCTTTTTTGTCCCTTATGGATATTCGGATCATTGAACATATACATAAGCCAACAACCATTATTCTGAAAGCTCAAAATGAAGTGAGCTATTGATCAGGCAGGGGCTTGGAAAGTAGCTTTTCTAAGATCCTTAGCATTGTATCCTGATCTGCAAAAATCAATCGTCTTGCTCTATATCTGTTACCGGAAGGGTCAGGGTCGCTAATACGAAGAACTTGCAAAATTGGTAATTTGGACAGATGGCATGGAAAATTGCGCATCTGAATCTTGGAGCTATTTTGCCTTACCTTTTTAGTTCTTTAACTGTATTACCCTCAGTTGCTCAGCACTTTACCCATAGGAATTTTACGATCGAGGATGGTTTGCCTTCAGGTGTGGTCTATGACATAAAACAGGATGATCAGGGTTTTTTATGGATTGGTACCAATAATGGAGTTGCCAAATATGATGGGTATTCTTTTGAAAATTATTCCGTAGAAGATGGCCTGGCCGATATCGAAGCATTTAATATGGTTAATGATAACTTCGGAAGGATTTGGATCATGGGCAGACCTAACAAACTGTCTTACATAAAAGATGGCATGGTTTATCCATATGAGTACAACCATGTGTTAGCCGAAAATCTGGATCCGGCTTGTGGCGGCCTGGACCTTTACGTTGATTCCTTGGGTAAGATGCATTATTCCAGTAGGAAATGCGGAGAGCTCGTAATCGACAAACAGGGAAATTCTCAGTTGAACATCAGATTTATTTCGCCTTCGGATCTAAGTCAACCGTTCCAAAGCGCCTTTGATGTGGGCAGAAATACTTTGTATTTGACACAGAACCGACCCAAGGAAGGTTATTCTGTAGGCTATCCTTTCCCCTTAGAGATCAGTTTTGATGGTGAAGACTTTCTGTTTCCACTTCCAAAGAATCAATTTGGCCGCTATTCATGGAAATATGCTGCGGATCAATGGTTGATGACCACTCTTGCCGATACATTGGCTATGGTCTCAAAGGATGGGATCAGGCCATTGGTGAAAGCAAGAGGGAAGATCAATGGTGTGAGGGTGGTTAACAATATGATCTGGATCGGTGGAGAAGGAGGGCTTTCCATAGGTGAGATTGGTAAAGGAGGTATGTATCATGAACGGCACTTTCTATTGGGCGAGTATTCGATTTCCAGAATATTTGAAGACCGATCTCAGGGTGTCTGGGTAGCAACTCTTAATAATGGAATTCTCTTTTTTCCGGATTTGAATTCACTTAGATATGGAGAGGAGGACGGTCTTATCAAGACCAGTTTGTCAGCGGTCACCATCGAGAAGAATGGAACAATTCTGTTGGGTTCAGAAGATGGATTCGTTCAAAGGATTACTAAAAACGGAGAAATTCAAATATCATCAAACCCGAATCGAAAGAGGAGAAGGATCAGGGCTTTCTATGCAATTGACGATGCTCTTTATTTCACGGCTCATTCCGATGAGGTTTATCGAGTTGACCGGAATATGGAGATTACAACTTTTACCCCTGATAAATCTTCAGCTCATACAATCAAAAGGGATCTCATCGAGTTTGAGGGGCAGATCCTGGTTGCGGGCGCGGCTGGCGTACATAGGGTCTCCGAAAAGCAAGTTGTTTATCACGTGATAGGAAGTCCGGTTGATTTCGTGTCAAAAGGACTTTCAGTTCATCAAAAAGAGACATGGCGCTATATTGATTGCGCGTCCATTTTAAGAAAATCAGATTCAATGATCTATCTCGGAGGAATGGGAGGGCTATATGAGTTCAACAGCAAATCGGGGATAATTCACTCCAAGATCGATTCCAGACCTGAGCTTGCTTGCATAATCCCAAAAATAGGTAGAATGCTCGATAGCATAGTGGTGTTTTGTACAGAGGGAAATGGCTTCGTATTGGAAACGCAAGATTCGGTTTATCTGTTGAATAGAAGTACGGGATTGAAATATTTGTTTTACTCCTCTATGTTTATTTATGAAAATGAAATATGGGGTATCCATAAATCAGGAATAACAAGGATAACAATAAACTCTATCTCCCCCTTGGAATTTGATATAGTCGAACTAAATTCTAAGAATGGACTTGGGCATGGTCGTATACATGATCTTTTTGTAACGGACTCTGTCGTGTATTTTGCTACGAGCAAAGGATTGATCAGCTATGACTTGAGAGGTAACGATTTTGAAGAGAAACGTCCCTTGGTGGTAATCAACAAAATCCTTGTTGACAACTCTTCACCAGGCGATAGCATGAATTCCAGGAGAGCGTTTAATTTTCCCCGGACAGTCGAATTCTTTTATACGGGATTGAGTTTTGCAAGTCGGGGGGATATTCTCTATAAATATAGATTGAAGGGATATGATCCGGGTTGGACACTTAGTCGTGGTAGACAGATCCGGTATAGTTCTCTTCCTGCGGGAAGCTACTCTTTTGAGGTTATGGCAATGGATCATGCGGGAATTTGGTCCGAGAACTATGCAAGGTTTGATTTCACCATTATTCCACCTTACTGGCAGACCTGGTGGTTCTATGCAATCGAAGTGGTATTCATTGTTTTACTTGTCTTTGCCTTTGGTAATTGGCGATTAAGGTATGCCAAGGCCATAGCTGTCAAAAAGGAAACGCGGGAAAAAGAAGTTGCGCAGTTGGAGCTTCAGGCTCTAAGGTATCAAATGAATCCGCACTTTCTTTTTAATACCTTGAACTCGATTCAATCATTTATAAGTACGCGCCAAAAGGATTTGGCGGAAAAATATCTTGTCAGGTTTTCCAGGCTTGTCAGAAGGAATCTTGAGCAGTCAAAGGAATCTTCAATAACCCTTCTGGACGAAGTGGATTCACTGAATATCTATCTGGATCTCGAAAAAATGAGGTTTGATGACGCCTTTGATTTTGAGATCGAAACCAACCTTGAAGAGGACCTCGATTATATTCGGATTCCATCAATGTTGGTTCAACCCTATGTGGAAAACGCTGTACTTCATGGAATGCAGGGTTTGAACAGAAAAGGCTTTATTCATGTGTCTTTTAGAGATGGCGATGGAGTGATCAAATGTGTGGTTGAGGACAATGGTGTGGGCCGGAATGACGACCTGGATGGGAAATCCAAAACGAGAATGGGACATAAATCCGTAGGCATGTCGATCACGCAGAGGCGTTTGGAATTGTTAAGCCAGAAGATCGTAAAGCCAAAGGTGAACGTCATTGATCTGAAAGAGAATGGCCATCCCGTCGGAACAAGAGTCGAATTAGAAATAGAAATTATTGACAGTGGCCCATAGCAATTTCTATTTCGCAATTTTTTTTCTGATACTCTATCTGAGTGTGTCTTATGATGGTACATGTCAGCGCAAAGCATATCGTCAGTTCACGGTAGAAGACGGCTTGGCCAGCGATGTGGTTTATGATGTAGCTTCGGATGAAGATGGTTTTTTGTGGTTCACTACAAATAGTGGTGTGTCCAAGTTTGATGGTTATTCATTTACCAATTTTTCACAAAAAGATGGTTTGGCCGATGTTGAAAACTTTGAATTTATAAAAGATAACAGAAAAAGATTATGGCTTATTGGGCATTCCAACAGGCTGTCAATAATTGAAGATCAAAAATTGCGCCCTTATGAATTTAATGATACGATTCTAAGTGAAGTGGGAGGTCGTACGCTCCCCGGTGATTTGCATATAACCGACTCCGGAGAAGTTCTTTTCTCTACTTCAAACAGAGGAGCTATCCGGATCGATGAGCAGGGAAATGCCAAGTACATCGAACAGGAAAATGGCTCAGAATACTATCATATGCTATTCGATTTTGGGGCGGAAAATCTGTTTAGGGTTTATCCGGTTACCCCGAGAAAGAATGGAAATGAATTTCCCCTGATCATCGTAACTGGTGACACAATGGTTGTGACCGCCAAATATTCAAGACGAGGAAGATCTTCACTCAGGGTTTCTGATAACGGATGGTTATTGCACAAGGATCTGTGTAGTATCTTCTTAATAGATTCAGCAGGGGAGAAGGAGATCTATAAAGGTGTTGATGAGATTTTGTTCATTAAAAGGATGGATGAAAAAATTTGGATTGGAACCAGGAACGGTGTTTTTCAAACAAAGGATCACATCTCCCTAAGCCGTGGAGACATCACACATTTATTGCCGGACATTATTGTTACAGGTGTTGAGCAGGATATAAACGGCAATTATTGGATATCCTCCTTGTTTAATGGGGTATTCTTTTTCCCACGTAGTTCTTTTTACCATATAACAAATGATGAAATCCAGGACCTGGTGTCAGTGACGAGTGTTTTTTATGATTCGCGAGGTGTCTTGTATTTAGGATGCAAGAACGGTACTATTCACTTTTCGGATGATATGAAGTCATTTGAACGGTTGAATTATTCTCCTGTTCAGAAGCAGATCAACAAATTTTGCGAATTGAATAACAGGATCTACTTTGTTTGTTTTGGTGACAGAATATATTCCTTTTCAACAGACAAGATAGTTAGCTCTATTCATGATAGAATGATGTTCAGGAATATGGATCTCAGAGGAGATAGTATTTTGCTTTGTGGAACTTTAAGATTACTTCTTCTAAAGGACAATAAGATCAGGGAGCTTGCTGCAGATTCTGATCTTGATAATATCAGGGTCCTGAATGCAATATTGGGGACAGTTGGGGATGTGATCTTGAACACCGGAAACAGATTGATCTCATATAAAAGTGAGTCTAGAGAATCTGTTGATTTGGACCTCGGTTTGTTACCTGATCCTGTTAGGATCGGTCCGATTTCTGCATTGGATTCAGGGATCATAGCGGTCGGTACTGTCGGACACGGTATTCTGGTTTATGGTGGGAGTGTTAGTTTTTTGATCGACGAGAGCAGTGGCCTGATTGGAAACACGATCAATTGCCTTTTTGTATCCGGTGATAAACTCTTTGTTGGCACTCAAAAAGGATTATCCATTGTATCGTTTACGCAAGATCATTCAACGGATTATGAGATTGTGAATTTTGATACTGAGGATGGCCTATTGGACAACTCAATCCAATCGATTTATTTCAGCGATTCTTTATTATTCCTTGGTGGCAGAAACGGTGCAACAATTCTAAAATATCCGTTTGAAAGTATTGTGGATACCTTTCCCGAAGTATTTCTTGAGTCTGTTGTGGTGGGTGAAGACTCATTAGATATGGATGAGCAATTGTCTTATTTCGGATCATTGGGAAATTTTGATTTTCGGTTTACCGGATTATACTATAAGAGCTTCGGAAATATTCAATACAAATATCGTTTGCAGGGGTTTGAAGAGGATTGGTCCCTAACACGGAACAGGCTGATCAGATACACCTCATTACCTCCGGGTAATTATGAGTTTCAGGTTTCGGCAAAGAACCACAGCGGCCTTTGGAGTAAGAAACCAACTGTTTTTCGTTTTGCTATTCTTCCTCCTTTCTGGCAAACATGGTGGTTTTATTCCTTTGAGATCGTTGTTTCGGTTTTGGTCATTTTCCTGTTGATCAATTGGAGGATAAGGTATTTGAATCAGGTAGCAATGAGGGAAAAAATGAGTGAGCAGGAAAGAGCGAAGCTTGAACTTCAGGCCTTGCGGTATCAAATGAACCCCCACTTTCTATTCAATACCTTAAACTCGATACAGTCATTTATAAGCTCGAGAAAACCGGATGATGCGGTACGTTATCTTGCGCGGTTTTCAAAACTGATCAGGCGAAACCTGGAGCAGTCCAAGGATTCATCAATCTCTTTAACAGAGGAGGTGGATTCCTTGAGGATCTACCTGGATCTGGAAAAAATGCGCTTTGACGATAAATTTGACTATCTCATCGATAACAGATCTCCGAAGGTATCTTCTTCGGTCATGATCCCAAGCATGCTTGTTCAGCCCTTTGTTGAAAATGCCGTGCTACATGGAGTCCAAAAACTGGATTCCCCGGGCTTTATCACCGTGGTTTTCGAGGTGAAAGGTAAGTCTGTCAAATGCGTTATCGAAGATAATGGAGTTGGAAGGGATCTTGAAGGCATGAGAGAAAAAGCTGGCGAAAAGCGGCATAAATCGGTAGGTATGACTATTACCAAGAAAAGATTGGCTCTTTTAAATAAGAAAATTCTTGAACCTGAGGTAAAAATTGTCGACCTTCATAAAGATGGTACGCCTTGTGGTACCAGAATTGAACTTGATATTGACATAATCGGAAACAAGACATGAAACTGAAGGTTTTAATTATTGATGATGAAAAGAGGGCCAGAGAGGGCCTTTTTTCGCAGTTAGAATCCAAATCTGATCAGATAGAACTGGTGGGTGAGGCATCTTCCGTACAGGAGGGGCTTCAGAGAATTCGGCAACTGGAACCTGATTTGGTATTCCTTGATGTGGAGATGGGAGATGGAACCGGATTTGACCTTCTGAAGGAGATCGGTTCGCCTGACTTCCAGCTTGTCTTTGTCACAGCCTTCGATCAATATGCCATACAGGCAATTAAATTCTCAGCACTCGATTACCTTCTTAAACCTATTGATCCTGATGAATTATCAGCCGTTGTTGACAAAGCTTTCGAAAGAGCCCTATCAGGAGGTGCCGGAGGCAATGTGAACGATATCAAAAATTTCATTCGGAATGAAGGGATAAATAATCCGAACGATCGGAAAATTGGTATCAAGTGCCTTGATTCAATCAAATATCTCCCGATTTCGGAGCTGAGCCATTTTTCTGCTGACGGTAGTTATACCAAGATCTTCATGAAGGACGGAAAGGCGATCTTGGCTTCCAAGATGTTAAAGCATTTCGTGGAAATGCTCGAGGGCTACACTCAATTTGTTCGAATTCACAGATCCACCCTGATCAATATCAAATTTGTTGAGGAGTTCCAATATAGCGAAGGGGGGTCGGTACTGATGACCAACGGACTAAAGGTGTACCCCTCTGAAGACAGGAAGAAGGAATTGCTCCATGAGCTGGAAAAGCTTAGCTGATCCCCCGCTAAAAAATTTGATCTTTGGAGCAATGTCATCCTCTTGTTGCTCTGGCGGGTAGTTTTCTTTGCAGATGTTTTTCCTTTCGTATAATCGCCGGGTGCCCGGCGAGTGCAGATCATTACCCGCCATCCGGTGCCTGGAAAGCACTTTGTTCAAGGGTAGAACATCGAACGCAACGACCATTTCAGTAATGCAACCTGACATCAGAATACTTCGGTAAAAACCATAAGCTGTTTTGAAATACTTTCAGACCTTAATTCTTCTGTTCGCTTCTACGCTAACATCCTTTGCCCAGGTAAAAAATGCATTCTGGGTTGAAGTTGGTACCAATTTTCCGCTACAGGAATACGCTTCCACTGCAACATTGGAGGGCTCAGGATTTGCTACATCCGGTATTTCCACTTCATTGCATTACTCAAGGGAAATTTGGAAACGCGGAGGATTTCAAGCAGCATATTTTTACATGAACAATCCCATAAACTCCAAGACTATTGAGGAGACCGTAGAAAACGATACTAGCATTTTTTCCATAGTTATTGGAAGGGATTTTTGGTCTCATGCAGCATTTCTTGTTGGACTGTATCAGGAAATAGGCATAGGAAAATCGAAAAAATTCAAGATTCGCGGATCCTTGATGGGAGGGATACTGAACTCAGTTTCTCCCAAAGTGCAGGTTCTGGAGGAAGTTTTTCTCCAGGGATCAAGGTGGACAACCTATGAGTCGACCCGTTCCACAAGCTGGTCATTTTCAGCGGGAATCGGATTCAAGTACGACCTGGGTGAAAAGTTCTTTGCTCTCATCGACTTTGACTATTTCATAGGCTCGACTAGTTGGGATTATTCCACGCTTATTCTTCCCCAGGGTGGCACCATAAATGGCTCTCGGGATCTTACGGTTACGATCATTGAAACCAAAGGTGGTTTTGGTTTTAGATTCTGATCCGATAAACCATTTAAGTTTTGATCCGTAAGAGCTACTAAATTGATTCTATTGAAAACCGGGATACTTTTTTTGATCACATTTCTCTTTTCAGTGCATTTGATCGCACAGCCATGTGTATATGAGATCAACAATCGCGATGAGTTTATGGGAATTGTGGAATTGTCGACACAACCTCAAACAGTATGGTCCGATGAGCATGAGGCATTGGTGTTTGTTCTAAGCAATGATAATGGCAAGAAGGCTTTGGAGATCGTTCATATGCAAAGAGAATCTCAGATGATGTGCTTTGACGAAGGTTCCAGAATGGAGATCATCACCGAAAGCGGAGGCAAGGTATCTCTGGAAAATATTTCAGGACCCGAATGTGCTGACGGCAGGTATTCCGATATTCATCAGACCATGGAACATTTTCTTGGGGCGGGATTCATGATCGAAGGCCATGAAGAACAAGTGCTCAGAGAAGAAAGAATCAGGGAAATTCAGATCTTCTTTGAGGTTCCAGGCCATGATACATACACGCTTCCGGAAAAAGTGATACTTCATGAAAAGGGGTTCGATCTTTATGGAGTGCAGGATTTTCCCGCACATGAGTACTTTATCAGAACCCTTCCCTGTCTGGATTAGGAGAAATCGCCTCTTACTTTCGATTCGAATATTGCTCTTAAATTCAAGCTTGAGTCCTAAATTTGCGACTCTTCAATTTTTGCGATGACTCTTGAATTTGAAAAACCAATTGTTGAACTTGAAGCCAAGCTTCAGGAAATGATCAAAGTGGCAGGTGAGAACAAAGTGGATGTCGGGCAGGCTGCGAAAGATCTGGAAAACAAGATTAAGAAACTGAAAAAGGATACCTATTCGAATCTCACGCGTTGGCAAAGAGTCCAACTGTCAAGGCATCCGGAGCGTCCCTATACGCTGGACTATATCTACAATATGGCTGATAATTTTGTTGAACTGCATGGAGACCGAGTGGTGTCTGATGACAAAGCCATGGTCGGTGGCCTTGGAGAGCTGTCCGGAAGGACCTTTATGTTCATCGGGCAGCAGAAGGGGAGAAATACCAAGCAGCGGCAGGTCAGGAATTTTGGTATGGCCAACCCCGAAGGATATCGTAAGGCTTTGCGCCTGATGAAGTTGGCCGAAAAATTCAACAAGCCCGTGGTGACCTTTATTGACACTCCGGGAGCCTACCCTGGCTTGGAAGCTGAACAGCGTGGCCAGGGAGAGGCTATAGCCCGCAACCTGTTCGAAATGGCTAAGCTGGAAGTGCCCATTATTTGTGTTATTATAGGTGAAGGAGCATCAGGAGGAGCGCTCGGTATTGGAGTGGGTGATCGCGTAATCATGCTGGAGAACACTTGGTATTCGGTCATTTCTCCTGAGTCCTGTTCTTCTATATTGTGGCGAAGTTGGGAGTACAAAGAACAGGCAGCTGAAGCGCTCAAGTTAACGGCTGAGGATATGACAGGTTTTGGTTTGGTCGATCAGATCATTCCCGAACCACTTGGTGGAGCTCATGTAGATCCCAAGATCATGTACTCTCGTGTCAAGAAGTCCATCCTTGAAGAGCTCAAGATCCTCGACAAATTGAGCAAGGACAAGCTTGTAGAACAGAGGATCGAAAAATTCTCAAAAATGGGTGTTGTCGGGTGATCAAAACCCGGTTTCTGCGTTTCGCAACAGAGCTTGTCTTTCTCAGGTCGTTCGGCTCATGGTACTGTGATAGCACCAACAAAGACATAAAAGGAATTCAAGAATGAGGCTACATGTGATTGAATCAGGGTTGTTCAAACTTGATGGTGGGGCGATGTTCGGGGTTGTTCCGAAATCGCTTTGGCAAGGTAAAAACCCGCCCGACGAAAACAACATGTGCACCTGGTCGATGAGACTTCTACTGATCGAGGAGGGTGATCGCTTGGTCTTGGTTGATACCGGGATCGGTGACAAGCAGAATGAGAGGTTTTTCAGCTTTTATTTTCTTCATGGTGAGGACTCGTTGAAATCATCCTTGCATAAGGCCGGATTTGATTTTACGGATATCACGGATGTGTTTCTGACACATTTGCACTTTGATCATTGCGGTGGAGCGATCAAGAGAGAAGGAGAATCCCTGATTCCCGCCTTTCCCAATGCAAGATATTGGTCAAACGAATCTCATTGGAAATGGGCTACTGAGCCGAATCCAAGGGAAAAAGCCAGTTTTTTAAAGGAAAATATTCTTCCGATTCAGGAATCCGGGCAACTTAATTTTTTGGATCCGGGGACCCGGAGTCCGTTTTCGTTCATGGATGTGATCTATGTGGATGGT
This sequence comes from Cytophagales bacterium, assembly GCA_028282565.1. Lineage (GTDB taxonomy): Bacteria > Bacteroidota > Bacteroidia > Cytophagales > CCMP332 > JANQHS01. Next base: position 10,594 of record JANQHS010000107.1, read on the forward strand.
CATACGGAGAAGATGATGCTCCCAAGGATCCAATACAATGATAAAACCATCATTTACTGTGCCGACCTTCTGCCTTCTGCAGATCACATTCCTGTTCCATGGGTAATGGCCTATGATACCAGGCCCTTGCTAACCATGACGGAAAAAGAAGAGTTTTTGAGAGAAGCTTCCCAAAACGATCATATACTCTTTTTTGAACATGACCATCAGCGCCAGTGCTGCAGTCTGAAAAATACTGAGCGAGGAGTACGGATGGGCGAGCACTTTCCCTTATCTGAAATATTGTAGTGAAAAAGGATTTTGCCTTGAGTTTGTCCGGTGGAGGAGCCCGGGGATTTTTTCATTTGGGCGTACTGCAAGGGTTGGAAGAATTGCAAATTCAACCCGCAAGGATCCTTGGTACAAGTGCAGGTGCTTTGGCTGCTACTTTTTATGCCTTAGGTATGAGGCCTGACGAGATCGCGAGAAGTTTTTTTGATTTTGATTTCTGGAAAATTTTGAGGCTCTCGTTTACCACACGAGGACTGATCAGTACCCGACCCGTTTTCAAGGCCTTGAAGGATTATTTTCCGGATGACAATTTCGAATCCCTTAGGATCCCTGTCACAATAGCTTGTACAAACTTCAGAAAAGGAGAGATCAGGTACTTCGATAGAGGTCCTCTGTTGAACCCCTTGATAGCTTCGATCGCCATACCGGCTATTTTTGAACCTGTGGAAATAGAGGGGGAGTATTATGTCGACGGAGGACCACTGGATAATTTACCGGTTCATGGAGTTGACCAACAGAAATACCATTTGATCGGGTCAAATGCCAATGTGATTGGCCCGGTTCAGAATTCTCTGAACATCATCTCGGCAACAGAAAGGGCTTTTTTTTTGGCTGTGAGCGGAAACGTAAAATCAAGCAAAAAGAATTGTGACCTGTTCCTTGAGCATCCGGAAATGAGCAAATACCGGGCTTCGGATCTAAAGCATGGAGAGGAAATGATACAACTGGGTCTTGACGCGGTTCATTCCAAAAAGGATGCACTGCTTGGTCTCAAATAGCCTCATTTTCCTAATATTGAAATTCGTTTTTATTAAGAAAGATCAGGATTGGAAAAGTTAACTTATTCGACCAAAGGCCCAACCCCAACGGGCAAAACGCTAAATACAAAAGGTTGGGTCCAGGAAGCAGCCCTGAGAATGCTTTATAATAATTTGGATCCTGAGGTTGCGGAAAGACCCGAAGACCTGGTAGTCTATGGCGGTACCGGAAAGGCGGCCAGAAATTGGGAATCCTTCGACCTGATCGTAAGGGCGCTGAAGGACCTGAATCCAGATGAAACCCTTCTGGTGCAATCGGGAAAGCCTGTGGGCATTCTTCCAAGTCATCCTGATGCTCCAAGAGTTCTTATTTCCAATTCTATGCTGGTACCAAATTGGGCTAATTGGGAACATTTTAGAGAGTTGGACAAAAAAGGCCTGATGATGTATGGCCAGATGACGGCCGGTTCCTGGATCTATATTGGTTCGCAGGGCATAGTGCAGGGAACGTATGAAACCTATGCCGCTGTTGCGCAAAAGAACTTCAACGACTCACTCAGAGGAACCATCAATGTGACAGCCGGCCTGGGAGGAATGGGGGGAGCCCAGCCTCTTGCCATCACCATGAATGAGGGTGTTTGCCTCGCGGCAGAGATGGAAGAGTGGAGGATAGACAAAAGGATCGAAACCAGGTATCTGGACAAAAAAACCCATGATATTCAAGAAGGAATCAAATGGGCACTCGATGCAAAGGAGAAAAACCAAGCGATCTCGATCGGCGTGGTGTGTAACGCGGTTGATCTTCTTCAGGCCTTAATTGACCAAAACATCACTCCTGAAACGCTTACGGATCAGACTTCTGCTCATGATGAACTGAATGGCTATTGGCCTGAAAACCTGTCGATAGAGGAAGCAAATCAACTCAGGGAATCAGACCCTGATGATTACATAAACCGTTCGCTCAACACCATGGCCAGGCATGTAAGGCAAATGCTGGAATTGCAAAACAGAGGTGCCGTGACCTTTGATTATGGTAACAACCTGAGGGGGCAGGCACATGATAAGAGAGGCGTAGAGAATGCATTTGATTTTCCGGGATTTGTGCCGGCTTATATCAGACCTCTTTTTTGTGAAGGCAAGGGACCCTTCCGCTGGGCGGCTTTGAGTGGAGATCCCCAGGATATATATGCTACCGACAGAAAGATCCTGGAGTTGTTTCCGGAGGATAAGGCATTGGCGAGATGGATAAAAATGGCGCAGGAAAGGATCGCATTCCAGGGGCTTCCTTGCCGCATTTGCTGGCTTCCCATGGGGGCAAGGCAAAAAGCAGGCCTCGCCTTTAATGAAATGGTGAAATCAGGAGAGCTTTCCGCTCCCATCGTCATCGGCAGGGATCATCTTGATACCGGTTCGGTTGCGTCTCCTAATCGCGAAACCGAGGCCATGAAAGACGGGTCGGATGCGGTTGCAGATTGGCCGATCTTAAATGCCCTGATCAATACCGCTGGGGGTGCTAGCTGGGTATCGGTACATCATGGTGGCGGGGTCGGAATGGGATACTCCATACATGCCGGGGTGGTGATCGTGGCCGACGGTACACCTGAAGCCGAAATGAGATTGTCGCGCGTATTAAATAACGATCCGGCTATGGGCGTTATAAGACATATGGATGCCGGTTACGATATTGCCTCAAGAACAGCACAAGAACATCAACTCGATATCAGAGAAAGACTGAAAGGATAAACACCATAAAATTGAAATCACCAGTTCTCACAGTATTAGCCTTATTGATAGCCAGTTTGGTTTTTGCCCAGGATCCTGAAAGATCAAAAGTTGATTTTGGCATGAAGGGAGGTGTGAACGTTGCCGGAATTGAAGGTGACTATTCGGGTGAAATCCAGGCGGCGTACAAAATAAGCATCAATGCCGGGCTGTTCTCGTCCGTTCCGATCATCGGTGACAAGGTTGGGATCCAATTGGAAGCATTGTTCTCAGGAAAAGGATACAAGGCTGATGTTCAGGATTCTTTTCTCCTGAACAGTATAGTCCATAATCAATTTTGGCTGGATATTCCATTGTTTGTTCAGTTCTTTCCTGGCTCTGGCTGGGAGATCCATGCCGGAGCTCAATATTCAATTTTGTTGTTTGAGCAATACGTCAACTTCGCAACCAGCCGAAAGGAAAAACTGGACGTTTCGGACAATGACCTTGGGATCTTATTGGGTGGAGCATATCGCATCGATAATAGAAACAAGGTCGGGGCCAGATACATTTACGGCCTGAATGATATCATGGACTTTGATGGGAAAACGGCCCGCTCAAGCTTATTTCAGATCTATGTAGGATTTGCCTTCTTCTAAGAAACCTCCACCAGGTGGTAATTCTTTTTCCCTTTCTGAACGATCAGGTATTTGTCCTGGATGAGTTCACAGTTCCCGTTCCATTCTGCCGCATTCACTTTTTCCCTATTGATACTCACACCCCCCGCTTTGATCATTCTTTTGGCCTCGCCCTTTGAGGAGAATATTTCTCCCTGTGTGGTTTCGGACAAAAACTCTGGAAGATCCTGTAGTATTTCCAGTGATGACCTTGAGATACTCACCTTTGGAACTCCATCAAAAACTTCAAGGAAGGTCTTCTCGTCAATTTTTTTCAATGCCGCTTTTGGATCTTTTCCGAATAGGATTTGAGAAGCGGAAATTGAGGATTCCAGATCTTTCTTTGAATGCACACGTTCGGTTAATTCTTCGGCCAGGGATTTTTGAATCGCCCTGTTTTGCGGATTTTGATCATGTTCTTTTTCCAGTTCCAGGATCTCTTCCCGGTTCATCAGGGAGTATCTTCTGATCAACGTTTTTGATTCGTCGTCACTTACGTTTAGGAAAAACTGGTAGAACTTATAGGGGCTGGTCATTTCCGGATCAAGCCAGATATTGCCTTCTTCTGTTTTTCCAAATTTGCTCCCGTCCGATTTGGTCAGTAGCGGTCCCACAACTCCATATACATCATTACCGCTCTTCCTCCTGATAAATTCAGAGCCCGTAACGATGTTCCCCCACTGGTCCGAACCGCCCATTTGGACTGTACAATTTCTTTTCTGGTTCAGCACGTGAAAATCATAACCCTGCATGAGCTGATAAGAGAATTCCGTATAGGATATACCGGTTTCCATTCTGGTTTTTACCGAATCTTTGGCCATCATATAATTAACCGTGATCAACTTCCCGGCTTCCCGGAGGAACTCGATATATCCTACTCCTTTAAACCAGTCATAATTGTTTACGGCGATGGCGGGATTTTCCTTCGCATCAAAATCAAGGAATTTTTTCAGTTGTTTGAGAACCTCTTCCTCATTGAACCTTAGTTGTTCCTCGGTCAGGAACTTTCTTTCTACAGATTTTCCGGAAGGGTCTCCGATCATACCTGTAGCTCCTCCTACCAATGCGACGGGAATATGTCCCGATCTTTGAAAATGAACCAAAAACATCAGGGTGGCCAGACTTCCTATATGAAGAGAAGGGGCGGTAGGGTCGAAGCCCACATAGCCGACCGCAGGGCCCTTGAGCAGATGTTCCTCGGTTCCGGGCATTACATCTGTCAGCATGCCCCTCCATTTTAACTCTTCAATGAAATTCTTCATCGGCGACTTACCCTAGTGTTTGACAATTCTTTTTTGCTCTACTGTGCCATCTGCCAGTTTGATCTCAAGAAGGTAAACACCAGGGGTCAGTTCTCCCAACTGCAGCGCGTTTTCAGCAATTTCATTTTCAAGAACCTGTACTTCGTTGCCCAGCAGATCAATGATCCGGATCTCTTCTATGGGAACCGATGACTCAATACGAATATGCTCTCTTACGGGATTTGGAAATATCTTGATCTGAGGATCTCTTCCGAAGTCAGCAATCCCGACTATCTGAGGATTTAGCTGATAGGTATTAGACAATACATTACCGGCGGAGTCAAGCTCAAATGAGAGTAAGGGATAGTCAAACCTCTTGCCCCAATAGTTTACAGATCTGATCTGAATATCAGGAATTATACTAATCGGAACGGGAGCCCAAATAAAAATTCCTGAACCCGGAACAAGCTCGATCCTGGTAAAAAGATCCAATGAGATGATCTGGTAGGATTCCAGCCTTAATACATCCGCAGTTGTGCTGTCGATAGTCAGCGTGCCATAGCCATTGACAGAATCGGTTTGAGTGACGGTAAATTCCACCCTGACAGAATCTACATAGATTGGCCCCAATCCCAGATCAATAGTATCCTGAAATGGAAAAGTGACTGATCCCGTGCCGGTTGAAGAATAAGTGTCTGAATATTCCAGCGGGAACTCCAGGAAAATGATAGGTGGATTTACTTTGATCACGGAATTTGTGATAAAAGTGTCCAGGTCAATCGATAAGCCAAGTACTTCGACATTTGATGC
>JANQHS010000168.1 GCA_028282565.1 Cytophagales bacterium
GCTCTGACCATTCCCCTGAGAAAACGATCAGCCCTTACTCGAAAATGGAATTCATCCTGTTTTCTGATCCACCTGGCCTCGCGTATATCGCATACAAAATTCTCGACCTGGGTCTGGACCTTTGAAAAGCAACTGAAATCCTTTTTGCCCACCAATCTTTCAGCCACCTTGTTCATTTTGCCTAGGTTCGGTTTGAAGCCGTAGTAGGCTGCCAGGTTCTGACGGAAGGGGTCTTTTACAAAGATCATCCGGTAGAGATACTCCCTGCTTGTCGCGTGATGTCTTGCGTTAAACTCTTCATCAACCTGGAAAATTGCATTGACCACGATATCCTTAGGAAGTAATCCGTTGAGCGCATGGGCATGTTTACGTGTGCTGAGTTCCTTCTCCGTGTCGATCTGAACAAATTGTTGAAGGGCATGGACCCCAGTATCGGTTCTTCCGCTTCCAATGGATTGAATATTTTCATTCAGCAATTCGGAGAGCGTGTTGTTCAGGACTTCCTGAACCGAAATGGCATTGTCCTGGATCTGCCAGCCATGATACTTGGTTCCCTTGTAGGCGATTTCAAGGAAGTAGCGCATATCACAAAGTTAATAGACTCCGTAAAATCACAGATATTTGGGCCATGAAGGAGGCACCGGATGGTTTTCAGGGGTTTAAGTTTAACCCTCAGCTTCAAAGGGCGATCGACGATGTCGGGTATGAAGATCCAACGCCCATACAGCTGAAGGTGATCCCCAGGGTGCTGAACGGACAGCAGGTGATCGGGATTGCCCAGACCGGTACGGGCAAGACCGCTGCATACCTGTTGCCTATTCTGATGAAGCTGAAATTCAATCAGGGAAAAGACCCCAGAGCTTTGGTCCTGGTGCCCACCAAGGAGCTGTCTCTCCAGGTGGAAGGAGAAGCAAAGAAGTTTTCTCGCTTTACGGATCTGAGAGTGGTAGCTCTTTACGGTGGGACGAGACTCACGGAGCAGCGCAAAGAACTTGAGGAGGGTTGTGATATTTTGATCTCCACACCGGGAAGGTTAATGGAGATGTACAGAGATGAAAGAGTGGATTTGAGTTCAGTGGGCACATTGGTGCTAGATGAAGCGGATCGATTGATGGATATGGGATTCAAATCGCAGATCCGGACGCTTTTGGAATGGATCCCAAGAAAAAGGCAGAATCTGCTCTTTTCTGCTTCTTTTCCTTCTTCGGTCGAAAGCTTTGCAGCTGAATTTTTGGATTTTGCTGAAAGGATCGAAGTCACTCCTCAATCGACACCTGCACAGACGGTCCAACAACTGGTCTATCATGTGCCAAACTTCCAAACCAAACTGGATCTGCTAAAGGAACTTCTGAAGAATAGAAAAGAGACGAAGACCCTGATCTTTTGCCGCACCCGGCAGAATGTTAACCGGGTTGCCGAGGTCTTATCAAAAATCACCAAGGAGGATGTTAGGGTAATGCATGCCAACAAAAGCCAGAATTCCAGGATCAATTCGATCAGGGCTTTTTCATCAGGAGAGGTATTGTTGATGGTAGCTACCGATGTTTCGGCCCGGGGTATTGATATCGAGGATGTCGCCTTGGTCGTGAATTTTGATGTACCCCTGATGTACGAGGACTATGTGCACCGCATCGG
>JANQHS010000274.1 GCA_028282565.1 Cytophagales bacterium
CCTTCGGCCAGGTAAAGGTTACCAATGTGCTGGAATGTTCCATCCTCAAAGTTCTTTTGTTCCACCTTTCCGTTCTTGTAGAGCCTGAACTCTTCATACCGGCCGGTGAATCCGCCACCCCATCCCATGTCGAAGTAGTCGAAAGAGAATACCAGCTCAGTGGTTTGTCCCTGCTTGCCGGATTTACAAGCTATCAACAGGCATGTCATCAGAAGTACCGATAAATACCTGTTCATTTTTCCTGGATGCTCATAGCCATTTTATCGATATCAAGTGGTCCGAGAATCTTCTTTAGGTTACCTCCCGCAACTCTTAAGAACTCTTTTTCCTCTTCGATATCTTGACTCTTTTTCACCGCAATGCTGATGTTGAGAATAGCATCAAAACACAAGACACTGAGGTTGGTTTTGGATACGATCTGATTTTCGCTGTTGGAGATCTTGTACCACCATTCCATGAAACGATAGCGGCCAATGTCCTTGAATTTGTATTGCACATCAGGGATTTCCAGGTTTTGATGGTTCTTATAGTATTTCAATTCATGAAACATATACTCCAGCAGGATCTCTTCGGTCTGTTCCGTTGTCGGCATTGTTTCGGGTATTCCTTCCTCTGCCATAACCACTGTGGATTCAAAGATCTTATCCTTTACCAGGAACAGGGTTTCGGCTCCGGTGGCAAAAATGCTGTCCGAGTCGATGTGATAGTAGAAAGCGGTTTCCTCTCCTGCATAGACCCAGTAGGCCCCTTCTTCACTGCCCAACAAGGCAAATTTGTAATCACTATTATGGCTTGCCTGAGGCTGAGCGGCCAAAATCAATGGAAAAGCGACCAGGATTGGTGTGGTAAGATAGACGGTCCTTAATGTGTTCAAAGCAAGCCCAATAAAAAAACAGGGCTCTAAAAATGTGAAAAATCTTTCAATTGGAATTTTATAGATAAAAGGAACCTCGAATTCTTATTTGATAATCGGTGAGATCAAGCCCTTCGGAATATTCTTTGAGAAAAAGCCTGATCGGGCTCCTTTACCCAACTTCTTCGGAAAGAAGGTCGTATTTCGATTTAAGCGGTTAATAATCGATTTTATTAGCAAAATGATTACTTTTAACAATTGACAAAACAGTACTACTATGACAAACGCTACTCTTTCAAGAGGTTGGCGTAGCGGGGGGAGTATCCTGATTGCGCTAGCCTTGACCTTCATGATCTGGACCACATCTTTTGGTCAGGTCTATCAATCCGAAAATTTTGATTCCTACACCTCCGGAGATATCATCGGAGTTGTCGGTGGTGCAAACTGGAATACCTGGAGCTCTGCTCCCGGAGGTCCTGAGGATGCTGAAGTTTCGGATGTTCAATCCTATTCACCAAGCAATTCTTTGCTTACGGAAAGCCAGTCCACGGATTTGCTTTACCTATTGGGCGATTCCACTTCGGGAATCTATCACTTGCAAATGAAAATATATATACCGGAAGGAAACGGAAACTATTACAATCTTCAAAAAGCCGAGGCTCCCGGTACAGAATGGGCAGTTCAAATCACCTTCTTCCACAATGACTCAGCCGAGATCAACTATGATGGAGGGGTATTCCCATTTAGGTATACTCAGGACGAATGGCTGGTATTGGACCACTATATCGACATCGACAACGACACTGCTCAGTTCTGGATGGACGGAGGATTCATTGCCGGTTGGAGATGGAGCCAGTCCAATCAGGGACTTCCGGGCCTGGCACAGATCGGAGCAATCGATTTCTTTCCCGCCGCTGTGGCCCCACCTTCGGCCATGTATGTAGACGATATCGTGTTTGAAAACGGTGCGGGAATGTTCCCAGCTGGCATTACGTCTTACAATATCGAATACTGGGATGGCGGAGACTTTATGGGTTCAAATGATGCTTCATGGACCACCTGGAGCGGAACCACGGGCGGCACTGAAGATGTGCAGGTCACTGACACGATTGCACATAGCGGCTTCAACAGCGTTGCCATAGAAGGGGCTACCACAGATGTGATATTCCTGCTTGATGATCAAACAACAGGAACCTACAAGGTTGGATATGATGTTTATGTCGCTTCGGGAAATAGCGCCTACTAC
>JANQHS010000275.1 GCA_028282565.1 Cytophagales bacterium
TGCCAAGCAAATGCCCGAAGCAGATGAGCCGCTTTTCTTCACCATCGATGAGAAGAATAACAATGTCGAAATGACAGAAAAGGGAATTGATCTCATCACCGGAGAAGGTGAAGATCCCAATTTCTTTATCCTTCCGGACATGGCCATTGAGATCGGCAAGATCGAAAACAGCACGGAGTTTTCCGATACCGAAAAGGCTGAAAAGAAAAGCGTCCTGGTCAATGAATACGGTGAAAAATCACATCGCATCCACTCCATCAACCAATTGCTCAAAGCCTATACCCTTTTCGAAAAGGATGTGGATTACATCATCGGTGACAACAAGGTCAAGATCGTTGATGAGCAGACAGGAAGGGTCCTTGATGGCAGAAGGTATTCCGATGGACTGCACCAGGCAATTGAATCCAAGGAAAATGTCAAGGTTGAAAAAGCCACTCAAACCTACGCCACAGTAACGCTACAAAACTACTTCAGAATGTACAAGAAGCTTTCCGGAATGACCGGAACAGCCGAAACCGAAGCCGGTGAGCTTTGGGAGATCTACAAACTGGATGTGGTTGTTATTCCGACAAATAAACCGATCGTCCGAGCTGATGAGCAGGACAAAGTGTTCAAAACGGTAAGGGAAAAGTACAATGCAGTAGCGGATGAGATCAGTGATCTGACTGAAAAAGGCAGGCCGGTTCTTGTTGGAACAACCTCGGTTGAGAATTCGGAGATCATCAGCCGGATGCTGAAACTCAGGAATATCGATCACCAGGTCCTCAATGCCAAGCAACATCAGAAGGAAGCCGAAGTCGTAGCACATGCCGGAAAACCTTCCACCGTGACTATTGCCACCAACATGGCGGGAAGGGGAACGGACATCAAACTGACTCCCGAATCCAAAGGTGCCGGGGGTTTGGCCATAGTTGGTACGGAAAGACATGAGTCCAGAAGAGTTGATCGTCAGCTACGTGGCCGCTCGGGCAGACAGGGAGACCCGGGATCATCACAGTTTTTTGTCAGCCTTGAGGATAACCTGATGAGGCTCTTCGGGTCGGACAGGATCGCAAAGCTCATGGACCGCATGGGCTTGAAGGAAGGAGAGGTTATCCAGCACTCCATGGTGACCAAATCCATCGAAAGGGCTCAGAAGAAGGTTGAGGAAAACAACTTCGGGATCAGAAAAAGATTGCTCGAGTACGATGATGTCATGAATTCCCAAAGGGAAGTGATCTACAAAAGAAGAAGAAATGCACTCTTCGGAGATCGCCTGGAGTTCGACATCATGGAAAGTATCTATAACCTCAGTGAAGAGCTTGTAGGAGGCTATGCAGGATCGGAAGATCTGGAAAGCTTCAAACTGGATTGCCTTTCTGTTCTTTCGGTCGATCCTGAATTTACTCCTGAGGAACTCCAGAAGGGAAATTCAGGGGAGCTGGTAGAAAGGCTTTATGACAAGGCCTACTCCAATTACCAATCGAAAAACAAATTGATCGCGGAAAAAACTTTCCCCGTGATCAAGAATGTATACGACAGCAAGGGAGCAACTGTAGAAAACATCGTGGTTCCTTTCACGGACGGACAAAAACAAATCGGGGTGGTCTGCGATCTGAAAAGATCGGTGGACACCGAGAACCGGGAACTCCTCCTGTCCCTTGAAAAATTTGCCAGTCTTGCAATTCTTGATCAAAACTGGAAAGAGCATTTAAGGGAAATGGATGACCTGAAGCAATCGGTTCAGGGTGCTGTTTATGAGCAGAAGGACCCTCTTCTGATCTATAAGTTTGAAGCATTTGAGTTGTTCAAGCAGCTTGTTTCCAAAATGAACAAGGAGATCATTTCCTTCCTGCTGAAGGCCGATATCCCGCAACAGGATCCCAGCGAGATGAGGGAAGCAAGACAAACACGCAGGCAGCAGCAAAATGTCCAAACCCATAAGGAAGAAGCCCGGTCTGTTCTTCAGGGAAGCGGTGGACAGGCTCAAAGAACTTCAGCACCGCCTGTCCAGGCACCCGTGAAGTCCAGGAAATCCTATGGGAGAAACGATAGGGTGACCGTGCAATACAACGATGGAACCATCAAAAAAGATGTCAAATTCAAAGTTGTAGAGCAGGACCTTGAATCAAATAACTGTGTTCTTCTAAGCCAGAATTAAATGGGTCTGAGGTTCTTCTTTTTCGCGTTGATCCCACTGCTCCTCATCGGTTCGGAGGACAGCTATGGTCAAAGAAAAAAGAGAAAGAAGAACAAGGGCAATGAGTCCGCTTTTACGATTGACTTCAAAAAACACCAGAAAGACTATCCGCCTTTAAAAACCGATTCAGCACTGCTTTTGGGCTCCGGAGGCGATTCGATCTTCATTTACAATGACTCCTCTTTTCTTGCAGGAGATAATACAGCCGATTCCATACTTTTTTTGATGGACACACTTTCGAAGATGAACAATCGGGTTCCCTTTGAAGGATATCGAATTGTACTCTATACCGGACCGGACCGGCAAAAAGCCTTGATCACGAAAGGAAAAGCCATTAAGCTTTTCAATGATCAAACAGCGGTTTACTATAACTATGAGAGACCATATTTCAGGGTAAAAGCCGGCAACTACTTCGATCGATATTCCGCCTATCCCACTTTCGTCAGAGTCAAGAGGGAATTCCCAACCGCTCTGCTTGTACCGGAACCCATCAATGTAAGCAAGGTTCAATTTGAATAGCATAAAAGAAAAAATACTCAGAGAGGCAAGGCAAAACAAGGAATTGACCACCAAGTGGAGGAGGCATATTCATCAGAATCCCGAATTGTCCTTTGAAGAATATGAGACCGCGCAATATGTAGCATCAGCCCTTACGGAAACCGG
>JANQHS010000293.1 GCA_028282565.1 Cytophagales bacterium
AACATTCTTCACTGGTCGGAATCGGGTAGTGGAAATAACGGACAGGGTACCTATGACCTTGCCCTCATGGTAGACCCAAATGATAAGGACCTGATCTACTCAGGTGGGATCAATATGTGGGGCTCTACTGATGGGGGTCTGACCTGGGATGGGGTTTCTTTTTATAGGGATTTTTACGGGCCCAGCCTTCATGCCGATATCCATTATTATGCTTTTAACCCCCTGAATCAAACCTATTATGTCTGTCATGACGGTGGTCTGAGCACCACCAAGCAGGTCAATATCGATGGATGGGCGGCAGGTTCCTGGACTACCCAATGGACCGACCTGATGGATATGCAGATCACCTCATTTTACAGAATGGGGATCAACGAATTCTTTCCGGGGTATTTCATCGGAGGGTCTCAGGATAATTCGACCTACTATAAGGATCTGAATGCCTGGAGTAATATTATCGGCGGTGATGGTATGGATTGTCTGATCTATCCTGCCAATCCAAACAAGATCATCGGATCGGCCCAATTTGGTTATTTGTACCTCTCCGATGATAAGGGGCAAAACATCAATTATATTTCAAGCCAGCCCAGAAATGCGGAAAACGCGGCTTGGACCACTCCCTTCCTTTTGGACCCCTCGAATTCTGCAAGACTGGTGGCCGGCTATGGCAACGTTTGGGAAACCACCAATGAAGGAGCCAGTTGGACTCAGTTGAGCAGCTTTCCCAACATGTCGCTTGGATACCCCGCGCCGATCGTCGCATTGGATATTGCCGGGAGTTCGATCTATGCAGGCTCGAGAATGCTGTTTACCCAAGGAGAATTGAGTAAAATGTGGGTGAGCACGAATTCAGGATCCAGTTGGAGCAATGTCACCTCCGGGCTTCCCGACAGTTTGTTTTTTACAAGTCTTGATGCGGTAGGCACCTCCGGACAAACCGCCTATGTGACGGTTGGTGGATTTCAGTCCGGGAAAAAGGTATATAAAACCACCGATGCGGGAGCCAATTGGCAGAACATCAGCTATGATCTTCCCAATGTTCCCGCCAACGTGATCAAATATCAGGAAGGGTCTTCCCATGGAACCATATTTGTCGGCACTGATGTCGGGGTTTTTATGAGCAATGATACCATGAGCAGCTGGGTTCTCTATGGTCAGGATCTGCCTAATGTTATTGTTTCCGACCTGGAAATTGACCATGGCCAGGATATCCTTTATGCGGCCACCTTTGGAAGGGGGATCTGGGAAGTCGACATCACCAATACCGGAACGGGTCTGTTGGATCGGGGAAATTCTTCCCTGGGACTGAGGATCTTTCCAAATCCGGGCAACGGGGATCTGAACTTCAGTTTGGATCTGGAAAAGGCTGAGGAGGCAACCATCCGGGTAATCGATATCATGGGAAGGGAAAGATTGAGACTCGATATGGAAGTTGATGGCACCGGGTTCATTCAAACCGGATTGAAAAGCGGAAAATACTTTCTCTTGGTGGAAACTCCGGAGAAGCGATATGCCAAATCCTTCCTGGTGCTGTAGCTAGAGGTTGGGATCTTTTCTGATGCTAACCGCTCCCGTAACTTCTGCTTCGCCATATCGCAACAGGATATCGTATTGGCCGGGAGTGGCATGAATATCAAATAGCTTCTTTGGAAAATAGGGCTTGCCATCGGAGAAACCTGAGAAATTCATGACCATCCTTCTTCTGAAGTGGTTCAGCGCATTCTGCTCGGGCTTCAGGGCTTTGAATTCTTTTCTGATCGCTTTTAGGGAATCCATGTAAACCTTGCCCTTGACCACCTTTGATAATTCCTTGAGAACTTCATCCAGTCGATTTCTGTAGGATACCAGGCTATCCTTGCCTACAGGAAAATTGAGGTCCCAATAGGTTCTGTTGAGACCTTCTTTTGGAATTGACCTGAAAACCCTCTGGTATCCGTTTTCTTTGTCGAGAACAGAAATCATAACCGTATCATCGGGTGCTTCGGATAGCCAATAATGGATCGAAGCCCCTGCTTTGGGGTTTTGTCCACGAAATTCAAAGGCAGGTTGGGTTCTTCCCTCATAGAAATAATACCAGTCCGTAGCTTCTCTTGAAGGGATATATGAGATCCGGGACTCAGGATCAACCGATGAGATGCTTCTTAAAGGGGTCAGGTCATCGAGTATCCAAATACTTCGGCCATGTGTTCCGGCAACAAGATCTCCGTCCCTCGGATGTATGACGAGATCGTGGATCGCCACCGTCGGGAGTCCGGCCATCAATTCATACCAGTTTTTCCCCCTGTCCAAACTAAAATTCACGCCTTCCTCGCTTCCTACGAATAGGAGGTTCTCATTCACAGGGTCCTCGCGGATCACGTAAAGACTGTAATCCTGATTGAGGTTTGAACTGATAGAAGACCAGGTTTTTCCATAATCCTCAGTGACATAGGTGTAGGGTTTCATATCATCATAGCGATGATTGTCCAGGGTGATATAACACCTGCCCTCCTTGTGAGAAGAAGGCTCGACCCGGCTGACCCAGATCGAATTCTCCTGGCCGGAGATGTTCTTGCCCACTTCTTCCCAGTTCTTGCCGTTGTCTCGACTGATCCACAGCGACCCATCATCACAACCGGCCCAGAGCAAACCTTTTCTGAGTTTGGATTCCGCGATGCTGACTATGGTGAAATGGTTTTCTCCGCCGGTAACGCTTCTCGTCAGGTATCCGCTTTTGGAAGGATTTCTCTTTTCCGGATCATTTTTGGTCAGGTCAGGGCTGATGATCGTCCAGGTTTCGCCCTTGTCTTTGGATTGGAATAGATGATTACCGGCGAAGTAAACTGTCTTGGGATCATGAGGAGAAAGGATGAGCGGACTGCTCCAGTTGAATCTGAATTGCGGGGGCAGTTGTGGTTTATCATGGTATTCATAGAAAAACCAATACTCACCCGGGTCTATGGTATAATCGATACTGGTTTCCGGATAATTCTGATCGAAGAAATCTTTGAAATTGCTGATGTTTTCCGGATTTGGAGTGATATAGGCGTGCTCCCTGGTTTCCCGGTCGACCTTAGCAGCAAAGCCGACATGGTTAACGATATAAGCAGTTCTCCAATCGGTGGGATCCACCTGTGAATGGAAGCCATCGCCTTCACCGAGCCAAAGGTTGTGCCTGTTCAGTATACCTCGATATTCCCGGGAATTGCTAGGTCCGATCCATATACTATTGTCCTGAAGGCCGCCGATCACATAATAGGGATCCCTCATATCTACCCCTATAGCATAATACTGTCCGATGGCCATGTTGTTGAACGAAAGGATATTTTCCCCTCCATCCAGGGAGAGCCGCAGGCCCTGATCCGTACAGAGATACATGATCCTGCTATCGTATGGCGCGATCCACATATCATGATCATCGCCGCCATCCGTGGCCCAGGTTCTGCGTTCGAAGGTTTTGCCTCCATTGTAAGAGATCTGGAAATCTCTTGACACGACATAGATGATATCCGGATTTTGAGGATCGATCTCGATCTGTCCATGATAGAACGGTCGTACGGCATGCTTGTGCAAAAAAGTCCAGGACTCCCCTCCATCGCTGCTGAGGTACACCCCTGAGCCTGGTTGTCCCTCTGGCAGATTCTCATCCGCCTCAATAGCGGCGACCATGACATCGGGCTGACTCAGACATACTGAAATATCGATCATCCCGGTATGACCTTCGGGAAGTCCCGCAGTGATCCTTCTCCAGCTTTTACCTCCGTCCTGACTTTTGAACAGACCTCCTTGCTCACCTCCTGAGGTATACCAATATGGAGTCCTCAGCCGGTGGTAAAAACCGGCAAACAGGACATCGGGATCTCTTGGATCCATGATGACCTCAGTGCATCCTGTTTTGTCATCATCCGGAAGTCCGTTTGTCAGCTTGTCCCAGGTAGCTCCGGCATCCGTTGTTTTAAAGAGCCCACGACTGCCTTCATAGCCCCAAAGGTGTCCGACTGCAGCTGCATAGGCAACCTTTTGATCTTGAGGATGCAAGGCGATCTCGGCGATGTGATGTGTCTCCTTCAATCCCATATTCCTGAAGCTTTCCCCGCCATCAACGGATCGGTAAATACCATCTCCCCAGCCACTGCTGTTGCGGTTTGCTGATTCTCCGGTACCCACCCAAATGACCTGCGGATTGCTCTGATCGATACTCACGGAACCGATTGATCCGACTCCATAGCGATCGAAGATCGCTCTCCAGGAATGACCTCCATTGGTGGATTTAAATACACCACCCGATGCTGAGCCCACGACCACATGTCTGTGATCGCTGTTGAGGGCATCCACAGCGGCGATTCTCCCCATCATATTGGCCGGACCTATGTTACGCCACTTCAAGTCCTGAGAGTAGGGGTTGTCTTCTCTTTGCCCGTAAAGGGAAAGACTGATGAACAGTGCCGGAATGAGGACGGAGCTTTTCAAATTCCCAGTACGTCCTTTCCTTGCTTAAAGACGATGTCTTTGGGGATACCCATTGAATTGATATTATCGAGTGAGTTTCTCAGGTCTTCTCCGACCATGCCATAGATGTCAAACAGTTCTTCAACACCGGCATAGTTCCCGTCACCCTGTAGGATCAGCAGATCCTTTGATAATTGTGTAACCGCATCCTGAAATTCCTCGAAATTCACGGAATAGGTTTGGGATTCTTCATCATAAGAAAAGGCATTCTTCTCCTTGAAATAATTGAATCTGATCATATTGGCCTGCCCGTGGGCTGAAGTAGATCCAAATCTTGAAGAGCGGAAAATCCCGGCAAGAAAGGTCACATAATAATCCATCAATTCGGCGTTTTCCAATTCACCCTTTTCGGCAAGCTGGGTCACCATCCATAACCCCAGGATGTCTGCTTTTCCTTCTTCGATAGCCGAAGATTTTTCCTTTAGGGCTTTTCTGACCGTTCCTTTTCCGGTTATGGTGTTCTTTATTCCCAGACCATGGGCTACCTCGTGAAACATGGTGTTTGCAAAAAAGGCATCGAACGTAATGTTTTTCTGCTGATCAGGGTTGATCAATACTTTGGAGATCGGTACAAGGATCTCATCGAACTTGGCCTTCATGGCATTCTTCAGTTGGAGCCTTCTGGTCCCTTTTTCCAACTGGATGGTTTCGTCATTTGGAAGATTTATCGCTATGGTCTTGCTTCCCGCATTACAATCTCCGGCATAATAGACCACGTCATAGGCATTAAGGTCTGAGTTGCTTCCCGGCACTTCCTTTTTATAGTCCTCGGGTACGGGAAGAGATTCCTGAAGTTGTGGAAGGAAGCCTGTATATTTTTCCAGCTTTTGACTCCAGTCCATGTCCTTGATCAGTACATAGGCTTCAAAAGCGGCCTTATAATTATAAAGCTGGTCCTCATAATTCTCTATGGGGCCGATGACGATATCAATCTGATTGTTCTTCATGTCCATCCAGGCGGCATCGGAGTTCATGTAGTCATCATTCAACAGGTCCTTAGCCCTGAGGTCCAGATAGTTTTTGAAATCATCATCAATGGCAATTTTTGAAGCCTCCTGGAGGAGATCGGACGCTTGGACAAGCTGGTCATTGAAATACCGGCTGTAGGGAACCACCATTAATTCTCCCTGGTCTGATCTTTGGATCAGGGTATAAAGGCTTGCTTTTTTTTCGTCATCCAGTCGGTCAAACTCATCGGCATTCATATCCTCAGGGTAAAATGTCGCCCCCTTGGGTTTAGGTCCTATCCCTTTTATGAATGATGCATTTCCATTCAAACGGTCCCAGGGGCCATAGTTGATCTCCACGAACTTTTTGAGGTTGGGATCTTCAATTCTGGAAAGCAGTTCATCTTTGTTCCCATACGCCTGCTTCCAAAAAAGATCATCCATGATCTTGGCGGCATCGATCAGGTTACCGATCATCTTTCTCTGATCATCGGACAGCCCGCTGAGATCTGCGGTGAGCTCTACGGTTTTGTATTCTTTCACTTTAGCTGTCATATCACCAATTGGTTTTAGTGTCTCGGTAGCTTGGCCTGAAATTTGATCTAGGGGGAGAACGATAAAGGATAGGATAAGGAAGATGAAGTTTTTCATGTGAGGGTTCATTAGCCTTCAAAAGTGCAAAGTTTTGAAAATCAGCAAAAGAAAATCCTTTTCTTATCGTTAAATTGATTTCGAACTATTTACCCAGCTTCCGGGGTTTAAGGATGAGTACCCTGGAAATATTGATGCATAGAGTCAGGTTTTTTTTGTTTTTGGCGTCTGTTGTTGTTGCCCTTCCTACCCGGGCAGGTGATGATGATAGCAAGAAGTTCAAATGCGGCTTGTGTCATCACCATGAGCATAACGCTCCTCCTCCATACCATTTTTCCTGGAAAAGAGAGATACCCTATCTGACCATGGGAGTTGGTTTGACCACTGCCGGCCTGCTGCTGCAAAACTTCAATCCTGCAAAACCTTATACGGCGGAGGAACTCGAGTTCCTGGATCGCAATGACGTTAATTCCTTTGATCGTCCGGCGACATATAATTGGGACCCTAATGCCGCATTTAGGAGTGATGTGGTCAGGACGGGGGTCGTTCTTCTTCCTGCGGTTTTCCTCTTGAACCACCATACAAGACAGGATTTTGGAGCATTGCTGGTCATGGCCCTGGAGGTTGGTTTGATCAATTATGGACTGACAACTACGGTCAAAAATCTGGTAAACCGATACAGACCCTTTGTTTATAATGAAAATGCTCCCACGGAAGACCGAACAGGGGCGGAGTCCAGGTTATCATATTACTCCGGACATACTTCCCATACCGCAGCATTTTCATTCTTTTTTGCCAAGGTGATCAACGATTATCACCCTGATATGGGTAGGGCATCGAAAATGGCCCTTTGGAGCTTTGCGGCCATTGTTCCGGCAGCGGCGGGATACCTGCGTTTCGAAGCGGGAAAGCATTATCCTACCGACATAATGACAGGATATGTGTTGGGTGCTGCCACCGGGTTATTGATCCCCGAGTTGCACA
Source organism: Cytophagales bacterium (assembly GCA_028282565.1). GTDB lineage: Bacteria > Bacteroidota > Bacteroidia > Cytophagales > CCMP332 > JANQHS01. The sequence goes on from JANQHS010000293.1 coordinate 7,008, forward strand.
AGAAGCCTATCATCAAGAAAACGGGAATGAAATTTTTCCCCATTTATCTCTCAAACGGGGCCGGATTGGGAATGCAGTATAAGTTCTAGCCAATAATTTCCTGAGGAGATACGATCAAATAACTGCCATCCCGCCTATTTGCACGGTATTTGAAAGCGCTTGCACGCTATGACCCAAAATCAGGATTGCCTTTTCTTTATTCCGGACATCAGCGGATTTACCCGTTTTGTAAAAGAGACCGAATTGAATCACAGCTCTCATATCATTACGGAACTTCTGGAGGTGCTCCTCAAGCAGGATATTCTGGGTTGTGAACTAAAAGAGATCGAGGGTGATGCTCTTTTCCTTTATAAGTTGGGCAAGCATCCGGATATCGAAGATATCCTCAGGCAATGTGAGAAGATGTTTGTCGAATTTCATCAGCATCTTAAGGTTTATGAAAGGGATAGGATCTGTCATTGCGGGGCCTGCTCAACCGCCCATAAGCTCGGACTCAAATTCATTGTTCATTGTGGAAAGGCAGTTGAAACAGAAATTGCCGGGAAAAAGCAACTCATGGGCATCGACGCGACCATAGTCCATCGCCTGGCCAAGAACAGCATTCCCGAAAACGAGTATGTGCTTCTGAACAACATGGAAGAGCAGGATCTTCCATTGCAAAGGTTTGGATCCGACAAGAAAAGCGGTAAAGGTGAATATCAGGATCTCGGAGAGGTTTCTTTTGACTATTACTCCCTGGAAGCATTAACGAAATCGATTCCCGAACCGGAAAAACGGGATATCAACTTCACGAGGATCGATGATCCCATCAGGCTTGAATATCTCATCGATGCCCCGATCATGGATGTCCATCAAAACCTCATCGACCTTTCAAAAAGAGCATTGTGGGGTCCTAAAATTGGCGGACAACTTGAGTTTCCCGAAAGGATCGGCACGCAGCATTATTGCATTTTGCCCCAGGGGAATGTCAAAGTGGATGTTTTGGACGGGCAATTCTCCGAAGGAAGAATACTGTACATTGAACGGTATAATAAGTCCGGGTTATTTGGCCCTCAGCTTACCCAGATCTTCACATTGGATAAAGTTTCCGAAACCTCATGCAGGTTAAAATCCGAAACCCATCCTATTCTGGGGAATCTCTTGGGACCGCTCATGAAACCTGTTATTAAAAAACTTCAGACCAGGGGTCTTGAGAAGTTCAAGTCATTCTGCGAGCGTGAATGGAGTCGATCTCAAAGCGCTCCGGAATTGATAAAGGCCACTACATAGCTGATAATGGCAATTGCAAAGCCATACATGAATATCGTGTAGGCGATTCTCAGGTTTCGATATTTCTTTCCAAGAATCACACCCAGGTAATAGATGTCCTTGATCATTGAGGAGTACAGGTAATCGCTGTCTTTGATCATCTCCTGCATACCCCAGTCAAAATCCTCCAGACTCACTCTATGGAAATTGCCAAAAAAGAGCAGATTGGTTCGCTTTTGTCGGATGTCTTCCCTGGTGAATTTTCCGGAAGAAATATTCGGGCGGGTCGCCCTGATGGCAAAAATGATGGTCGCCAGGCAAACAGCCACCAGGATCAGGGTGGGGATTACCAGATAGGGGTTACTATCCAATTTTCGAATGAGCATCGAAACGATGATGGAAAGCATGATCGCATTTACGGAGATCATGATATTGGCCTTATTATCGGCCATATTGCTGAGTTCCAGATGATTTCGAGAGGTGATTCGAAACATGGTTTCCCGACCCCGATCGGGCTTGATCTTCTTGGACTCCATTTTCTCTGATTTTTCCGGCTTTTCCATTTTCTTTAAAGCTTTCAGTTCTTTTTTGATCTTATTGAAGTTCTCGGCCTTTCCTTCGCCATATTTTTCAGCGGCATATTCGGTAAAGAAAGTATGCATCTTGAAAAAGTGGATGTTGGATTCCAGCCATTCTCTGTCCCCAAATTTTCTACCCAGGAATTTTTCAAACTCCTCGCGGATCTTAGGTGATTCTTCAAAAAAGGCCGGGGTCCCTATATGCAACAGATCCGCATCGGCCAGCACTTTTTCCTGAAGCGTTGAAGGACTGGGAGGCATTTGCGTTGCAAGCACACAATTCGATATTCTCTCCATATCATCCGTTTGGACCTGTTTTTCCGAGAGAAATTCCTTTAGGATCCTGATGCTTTCGGTTTCATGTCCTTTCGGGCCCTTATGGTATCCGAGATCATGAAACCATGCGGCCATCACGACCTCATTGATCTCGTCATCATTTAACCCGGTATGCGGTGCGATCTCCTTTACTTTTCCCACTACCCTTTCGGTATGTTGAAGGGTATGGTAGTTGAATTCATCAGGCATATTCTCACTGAAGAATTTCTTCACGAATTCTTCAGCTTCCCGAATCATGTCAATATTGATCTTTTCCGAACTCATATACTGATGAGACTCCCTTTTTCTAATTTAATCTTGTCTAAATTTAGGCAAACCCGGCATTGAAACTAAATCTCTGCAATGGAACGAAATTTCCAGGCTCTTATGAGGAAGACCATATCATTATTTTTTCTGCTGATCGTTTCCTGCGCGGGCTCCGAAATCGATCAGGGCTTTGTTCTTGGAGAGAATGTTTCCTACGATCTGTCAAATCCTGATAAAACGATCTATCTGGGGCTGGAGCTTGATGAGATCTCAGGCCTGGGTTGGTTCGATAAGGGTATTCTGGCTTGTGTTCAGGATGAGGAGGGCATCGTATATCTGTTCGATTTGAAGGAGGAGAAGGTCATTCGGAGAATTTCATTCAAGCAGTCCGGAGACTATGAAGGAATAGAGAGGTTTCGGGACCATATCTATGTTGTGAAGAGCAATGGAACCATTTACAGGATACCGCTGAATGCTGGTGACAAGGTGGATGCCGATGAGTTTAAAACACCGTTAAAGTCCGATAACAACATCGAAGCCCTGGGCTTTGATTCTGAAGCCGGACACCTACTTCTGGGAAGCAAGGGAAAGGGATACATCGGAAAGGAGAAAAAGGGAAAGAGCCTGTTTGCTTACTCTCCTTCAGATGATCATTTCAGGGATGAACCGGTTTTCAGGATCAAGAGAAAGCAGATCAATGCCTGGTTGGAAGAGGCGGGAAAGAAATCCCTCAGAAGTGGATATGGATTCTCAGGAGTAGCTCAGCACCCTATTGCCGGGAACTTCTACATTATTTCATCGGAGGGAAAATATATGGTCATCATTGATGTTGAAGGCAATATGATCTCATATTATGATCTGCCAAGGAAGTATTTTAAGCAGCCCGAGGGTATTTGCTTCGACCCCTCGGGAACCATGTATATCAGCAATGAAGCTCGGGGTGGAACAGCCAACATTATGATCTTTGGGCTTAAAGAATGAGAAATCGATTGATCAAAATTCTTATTTGGATCATTCCACTGCTTCTTTTAGGATATGAGAGGGCAATATCTCAATCGGCACAAAAGGTATTTCTGATCGGGGATGCGGGAGAAATAACCGAGGGAATGGCGTCTGTGATCTCCGATGTTACCGCGCAGGTTTCGGAGGATCCGGAGAATTCTACCGTCATTTTTCTTGGTGATAATATCTACCCAAAAGGTATGCCTGAGGTGGAATCCAAAGATCGGAAGGAAGCAGAGGAGATTCTTTCGAGACAGATCAAACCCTTCCTGAAATTGGGTTGCAGAGTATTGATGATCCCGGGGAATCACGATTGGAAACATGGAAGAAATAAGGGATATGAACAGATTCTGAGACAGCAGGATTTTCTTGATTCCCTTGCTTCCGATACAGAATTATTCTTTCCAAGAGGTGGATGTCCCGGACCTGTGGTTTTGAATATTTCTTCGGATCTGGTGATCATCCTGATCGACACCCAATGGTTCCTCCACTTGCATGAAAAGCCAAGAGAGGAGTCAGATTGTCCCGTGAAAACCGGACTTGACGTGTATGCACAGCTTGAGGGATTGCTGAAGGCGAACAAGAACAGGAAAGTTTTGATCGCAGGTCATCACCCGATTTATTCCCAGGGCATTCACGGTGGTCGGTCAAACCTGAAAATGCATCTTTTCCCGATGACAGAC
>JANQHS010000299.1 GCA_028282565.1 Cytophagales bacterium
CTGAGTTGGACCATTCCCCCCGTAGGATTTGGGAAAAGCCTTAATGCATGGTTCTTCTTCTTCTTGAGTACCGATCCGATAATGCCGGCATCAAAGCTCATCATGATCGAATCCTGACAGCCATGCCAGTTGGTGATCGTCAGTCCTATATCCACAGAGTTGGACAAGGCCGTATCAAAAACCACCTGAAAAACCGGTTGAGAACTTGTATCGCCATAGCTGCTGGACCATTGATGCCCATAGATGCTATCGCGATAGATCAGGCCGGAAAAGCTGCTGTCATAAAGGGTCAGGATCGGAAAGTCATAAGACCACCCGAATTCAGCCCTGGGCGGGCTCCACAAGCAATAATCAGGCTCATACTCAAAACCCATGGAGTCAAAGCCAACGGTGTAAAAGCTGTGGAGTATGGTTGCGGTATCGGGTATTCCCCCCACCCCAACCATACGACCGGCGGTATCAAAAGCAACATCATTTATCGCCCTTCCATCCGTGCCATAGACATCTTTGCTCAACAGTTGCTTGTCGGGATCAAAGCGACAAACAAAGCTTTCCAAATTTTCCTCCGTCCCAAAACCCACGATCGAAGAATCCACTAGAATTTTATGACCTAAAAAAGCATCCCCAACGGTAGTGTCCCAAATAACATTTAGTCCGGAATCCAGCCAGACGATGAAGTCCCGGTGGTTCGGGTTGATCGAAGTCAGATATTCCTGACCTGAAAACACCACGCCCTTATCCACATTGAGATTTGCTCTGGTGAGCAGAACCAACTCAATCCCCGGAATGGTGAGATATCCGCTGCTCAGCTTATTGAACTTGCTGTCCGTCAGCACATAATATGGCCGTTGATCAACGGCTGTGGAGCCCCAGCCAAAGAATAGAAAGGAGCCATCATGCATTTCAAGTATATCATAGGCGGTTTCCGTGCCGGAGATCTGGGGAAAATGACTCTCGCTCAGGATATTCCCATGCGGGTCGATATGATAGTAAAACATATTCCCGAAATACAGGATCTGATCCTGCAATCTCATACCCGAAACAACCACACTTCCGTCATTGAGGACCAGCAGACAATGGGTATTTGATATACCATTGGTTTGGTTCAATGGCACCTCCCAAAGAAAATTTCCTCCGGGGTCGAACTTGGCCAGATAACCTCCGACCGTTTGATTGCCACAGGTATAGATATTCCCATGATCATCGATACCCATATCAACCGTACCGCGGAAAAATTGATTGGTCGAATCAATAAGAAAGTTCAGGGAATCACCCTGAAAATCTATCCAATGAAATGTTGCAATATAATCATTGCCGCAGGTTCCGGAAATAAGAAATTCTCCATCGTTAATTTGTTCGATTGACCTCCATACCTCCAATTGCCAAGGCTTGCAGTCGACAATATTTTCCCAGAGAACCGATTGCCCAAACCCCAGACTGGGAAAGCCCATCAGTATCACGATCATAAAACGCATAAGTCAAATTTAAACCTGTAGTTTTTACCGGTTTGCTTGACCGTCCCCCATTTTGGGTCATCAATCATTAGGTCAGAAATATTTTAGAGAAGATGGTGCCGGGCTAAAAGACCCGTTTCAATTCAAGGGCTATCATTAGAAGCCTTTCCTATTCATCTGGCCAAAGGCTCAGGGTCTTTGAAATGCTTCTGTGTTGGCTTTCTACTTCTTCACCACCTTTTTGAAAAAGTGCTCCCCGTTGATCTCAACGGAAAGAACATAGATGCCCGCCGGAAAGCCGCCAAGATCAATCTGAGGTTCAGCGGTATGTATGGATTGCCTTAGTAGGGTTTCCCCGTGCAGATCCTGCACTCTCAAATCTCCCTCCAGGTCAACCATGATCTTTGATTCGATTCTGAGTTGGACCATTCCCCCCGTAGGATTTGGGAAAAGCCTTAATGCATGGTTCTTCTTCTTCTTGAGTACCGATCCGATAATGCCGGCATCAAAGCTC
>JANQHS010000371.1 GCA_028282565.1 Cytophagales bacterium
GCCCGAAAGTAATACTGGCTCTGTATGGCATCGGTATTCGCACTGGGAAGATCTAAAGCGATCTGCGATAGTTCTTCTTTATTCCCGAAAAAATAGGCCACCTCAGCCCCCAGGGCAAAGTTCTTATTGATCCTGAAACCATTTCCCAAAAAGGCCTTGGACAATCCTCCGGTACCGGTCTCCTTCACCCTATAGGTTACACCGCTTTGATCTTCTACCAAATTGGTATACCTCCGCTCGTAGGATATATCCGAATACGGCAATAATCCCAAGGATAAGGTCCAGCGCCTGGCCAGGGGAATTCCAAATGCACCGTAATGAATTGTTGCACCGGTGGTCGATTGCCATTCGTCGGTGGTCTCGATCGTTTTGTATTGTCCGAGTGCCGCCATTTCAAAAGAAGCTGCAGTGGAATAAACGAGGAGGGCTGGGTTTAACAGATTGACGAAATTGGCCGCAGGGGCTGCCACACCAGTCCCGCCCATCCCCATATTTCTGGTGGTGCCGTTCCAGATCAGATCCCCAACACCGTACATCGAATAGGGGGAGTTACCCAGTCCATTATCCTGTGAAAATGCGACCGAAGAAATAAAAATGAAGAATATGAAGAAAGATTTAGCCGACCTCCTCATGAAACATCAAAATCCGGTTTAAGCCGGTAAGGTTCAAATTTGGGCGGGCAAATATCGAGTCTTTTAAATTGGTTTCCAATTGGTTTAGATCTCCTCCTGTTACAACCATATTCAGATCCTGATACTTTTTACTGATTTCCATTAAAAACCCTTCCAACCCAAGGTTAACGCTTTTTACGACTCCAGATTTCATCGATCCCTCCGTAGAGGTTCCGATCAGCTCAAATTTTTCGGATTTAAAAATTTCCAAGAGAGGAAGATTATCTGTTCCCTCGTGCATGGCTTTCATTTGCATATTGATGCCCGGAAGGATCCATCCCCCCTGAAAGGTTCCATTAACAACCAAGTCTGCGGTAATACATGTACCCATATCAACAACGATCAAATTACCTTTTGGAAATTCCGCCAAGGCACCAACTGCTGAGATGATCCTGTCGATCCCCAATGTCTCAGGAGTGTCGTACTTTATCTTGATCGGGAATCTGGATTGATGATCAAGGATCTCCAAAGGAAACTCTGTGGATGAGCTAAGCAGTGAGTTCTCTCTACTTTTTACAGAAGACAGAATCGCTCTGGCGATTCTCTTACCATTGACGAATCTTTCGAGATCATCTAGGCTTGAGCCTCTCCCCTGATCGATCAGTTCAACACCTTTAAAAAGCCCAAACTTGGATGCCGTATTACCCTCATCAATAACCAGGTTATACATTGCCCAATTTTTCTTTTAGAAACCCGGAGGTATGGCCCTTGGATGAGCTTACGAGTTCTTCAGGGCTTCCTGAAAAAATAATCTCTCCGCCCTTTTCTCCACCATCGGGGCCAAGGTCAACGATCCAGTCAGCTGAAGCGATGACATCAAGATTATGCTCGATGATCAGGACCGTATGACCCTCTTCGATCAAGGCATTCAATGATTTCAAAAGCTTGGCAATATCGAAGGGATGTAAGCCTGTGGTAGGCTCATCAAACAAAAAAACGATCTTCTTTTGGCCGCCGGATTTGCCAAGAAAGCTGGCCAATTTAACCCTTTGAGCCTCGCCTCCGCTCAAGGTACTTGAGGATTGGCCCAGCTTCACATAACCCAGTCCCACTTCTTCGAGTGGTTTAAGCTTGTTTCGAATCGCCTTCTCATCCTTGAAAAATTCCATGGCTTCAGATATGCTCAGTTCCAATACTTCCGATATGCTCTTTCCGTTATATTGAACCTCCAGAACATCCTCCTTGAATCTTTTCCCAGCGCAACTTTCGCAGGTGAGTTCAATATCCGCCATGAACTGCATTTCAATTTTCGTTACACCTTCTCCCTGACACATGTCGCATCTTCCTCCGTCAACATTGAAAGAGAACATCGCAGATTTATATCCTCTGGTTTTTGATAAGGCCTGGTTCGAAAAAAGCTCCCTGATAGGATCATAAGCTTTTACATAAGTGACCGGGTTGCTCCTGCTCGATTTGCCGATGGGATTCTGATCCAGATACTCTACCTGCCCAACCATATGCAATGAGCCTCCGAATGAGTCAAATGCACCTTTTGGAACGATGTCATCCATCACTTTTCTCAAGGCCGGATAGAAAAGATCCCTTA
>JANQHS010000382.1 GCA_028282565.1 Cytophagales bacterium
TACCGGCACCATTTACAACAGTGGTGTTGTCTTTGTCGATGATCACCCTTTCTGCAGTTCCAAGGTATTCGATGGTTGCGTTTTCCAGCTTATAACCTCTTTCCTCGGATATTACGGTTCCTCCTGTCAGGATAGCGATGTCTTCCAACATGGCTTTTCTCCTGTCACCAAACCCCGGTGCCTTAACGGCGGCGATCTTCAGAGATCCTCTGATCTTGTTGACAACGAGAGTTGCAAGAGCTTCTCCTTCAACATCTTCTGCGATGATCAGAAGTCCTTTTCCGGTTTGAGCAACCGCTTCAAGAATTGGAAGCAGTTCTTTCATATTGGAAACCTTCTTGTCATAGATAAGGATATATGGAGTTTCCATGTTGGTTTCCATTTTATCCGCATCGGTGACGAAGTATGGTGAAAGGTAGCCGCGATCAAATTGCATTCCCTCGACTGTTTTGACTTCAGTCTCGGTACCCTTGGCTTCTTCTACGGTGATCACACCATCTTTTCCAACCTTGTCCATGGCATCAGCGATCATGTTTCCGATCTCGGAATCATTGTTGGCTGAAATGGAAGCAACCTGAGCGATCTCGGTGTTATCCTTGATCGACTTGCTCTGCTTTTTGAGGTTTTCAACAATGGCAGCTACTGCCTTGTCAATCCCCCTTTTCAGATCCATCGGGTTTGCACCGGCAGCAACGTTTTTAATTCCGTTGTTGAAAATTGCCTGGGCCAACACGGTAGCAGTCGTTGTTCCGTCCCCGGCATCATCTGCGGTTTTTGACGCTACTTCTTTTACAAGTTGAGCGCCCATGTTTTCGACCGGCTCGACCAGGTCAATCTCTTTGGCCACAGTTACTCCATCCTTAGTCACGGATGGGGCGCCGAATTTTTTGTCGATGATTACGTTTCTTCCCTTTGGTCCGAGTGTAACCTTTACAGCATTAGCGAGGGCATCAACTCCTTTTTTCAGTTGTTCCCTGGCATCACTTTCAAAGTGAATAGTCTTATTCGCCATTTCTAGTTATGTTTTTTTGATTTTTTATTTTTCGAAACTTCCGTAGATATCGGATGCACTCATGATCAGGTAGTCATTCCCGTCAATGCTGATCTCCGTGCCGGAATATTTTCCATAAAGAACTTTCTCCCCAACCTTAAAATTGATTGGCTCATCTTTCTTTTCAGCACCTATTGCAATAATGCTTCCTTGTTGAGGTTTTTCCTTAGCAGTATCTGGAATAATGATGCCTCCAGATGAAACTTCCTCAGCGGCAGATGGCTCGACGAGTACTCTGCCTATAGCTGGTTTGAAGTTGATCTTTTTTGACATAGTTGTTAGAATTTTATGTTTCCTGCTCTATGTCATTTCTCGTGCCAATCCTTGATTTTATTGAAATCTTGTCAGGAAGGCCCTGTTATTGGTCAATTTTGTCAGAATCAGGAAAATTTGTCACGTTGTCGGTAATTCGGGACTGCCTTTCTTGAATTCCTTTGAGTCTTTCACTACTATTTGTGTATGGAAGACTATAAGCCACTTTCCAAGGATTGGATCACCGAAGGAACAATTGACCTTGAATACAAAAGCTATTTGCTTCTGGCATACCTCAAACGTGTCGAACAAAAATTCTCAAACATCGAACTCTATCCTCCCTTAAGAGATTTGATCGATCAATACCAGAGTTTGCTGTCGCTGAGGGAGGGACAGGATGAATTTTTCGAAAAGGCACAAAAGAATCCGGTCAAGGTGGACCTTGAAAAATTGAAGATCATTTATGAAGATCTTCCAGGTGGACAGGAGTGGATGGAAGAGATCAACCGGATATTGGAGTTTTCAATTCCAAGAATTCAAAGTAGGGTTGAAACCGGAAAAGCGATCTATGAAGAAATTGAAAATCAGATCAATCTGGAACCGGTGGGGATCATTCCTATTGATCAGAGCCAGGGTATTCTATTCTTGAAAACCAGGGAACTTGGTTATGTGGATGTCTTTCAGTTCAAGATTGAAAAGATGGATTATCAGGGAAGCCCGATCAAAGGGATCTACACCAAGTTCCTAGAAACCCTCAAAAAGGGTTTTTCTACTCTTGAGAATTTAAAAACCAAATTGATCGATAGGTACCAATGGGGAGAAGTGCCGATGGCCTACTTTATTAACACGGAGTATTGGGTGCCCAGGGATTCCACCTTAATGCCCATTGCAAAAAGGAAGATCCTTGCTTCGGTAAGGGTTTAAGACTTATTCCTCTTCGGGCTGGCTTTCGGGAGAAAGCTCTCCACCGCTTTCCTGGCCGCCGTTTTCCTGCAAAAGACCTCCGTCATCGCTCTGACCACCTGCATTCCCTACGGGAGGAAGTATGCTTTCCTGAGCTCTTTCCACGTTTACGCTTTCCACTTCTTGACCACCTTGATCCCTGGAGATGAAAAAATTGCTGGTAAGGGTAAGTACGACCAATCCAATGGCGAACCCCCAGGTGAGCTTTTCAAGGATATCCGATGTTCTTTTTACCCCCATCATCTGGCTGGCCCCGGCGCCGATGAAGTTTGCGGAAATTCCGCCTTTGGAGCTTTGAGAAAGCACTACGAGGATCAATAGAATAGAAACGAAGATCGCCAGTCCGACTATAATGGTCATTCCTTGAGGTTTTTAATTTGGGCCGCAAAATAACTCCTTTTTTTAGGATATTTCAACATCAACTGCTCATAAACCTCAATAGCCTTTTGATGCTTCCCTTGACGTGTAAGGATTTTTGCCAAACTCTCCGAAACGAGCAGCCTGTTTTCACTTGTCGATACCGTAGCCAGGTCTTCATTCGGACCTCCGTCACCCTTGTATTCTGGCTTTAGATCGGGCGGATTCTTGATAAAATCCTTGATAAGATTCCTTTGGGATTCAAGCCTCTTCTGCCTTTCCTTCTTCTTTTCGACCTTTTCAGGGGCTTTTACGGCTTTTTTTTTTGGTGAAGCCTTGGGGGAAGGTTTCTCGGATTTCGCGGGCTCTTTTTTTGCCGTCGGCTTCTTTTCCGGTGTTTTGGTTTCTGTCTTTTTGGCTGCCGGCTTTCTTGGAGCGGGTTTTCTTTTGGCCGTTGTCTTCTTTTCCGAATCACCCGCATCCATTGCCTGCAATGTTTTGCGAAGGGCCATCATGTTTTTCATGACCTCCGAAGCGATATCATCAGAAGAGCTTTCGGATTCAGCAGACTCGGTTGATTCCACACTTTTCTGCTCCCCTTTCTTTTCTTCCTGTTTTTCTTCTACCGGTTTCTCCTCGGACTTTGGAGGTGGGGCGGCTTCGGTTTTTACCGGTTCGGGAGCTGAAGGTTTTTCAATCGGCTCAGACTTCTCATCCACGGAAACTTTTTCAACTGCGGGCTCTGGCTTCTCTTCTGGTTTTTCCGGAATCTTCTCAGTTGGTGCGGCTTTTTGCTCTGGTTCCGCAGGTTTTTCTTCGACCGTGGGCAGAACTTCAATGATCTCCTTGGTTACATCGATATTGGATTTTTCCTTTTCGTTGCCTTGCTCTGAGGCTGGCTCCGCCGGGAATAGCTGTTCTGACCAATCTTCGAGAAGCAATCCATTCGGAAATGAGATGCCATTTTTTTCGAGTTCTTCGGAAGCCGTTGAATTCTTCCTTTCGATCTGGATTTTGGAATAAAGGAGTTTGGCCGCCGTAAAATAAGGGTTGTTGTCCAGGACCTTTTCCAAACCCTTAATATCAACGGTGGAGGCTTGGTTCGGATTTTCCAGTAGCTTGTAGAATTGCTCCTTTTTCAAGAATGCTAAATTTTTTTAAAAATAATCAGATCGAGAGATTTGATTACCAATTTGCCACGGTTTCAGTGAATATTTCAAGAAATATTTGCGTGAAGATCTCGTCAATTAGATCTTCTTCAACATCCTGAAGTGCCTGGTCCTGAGCGAAATCAGCAAAAAATGAGAACTCCTTGTTCTCAAAATCCTGATCCGGATCTACCTGATTAAAATAATTAACCCTGACCTTGATCCTCAGCCTGTTCAACTCAGCCACCTCATCTGCTGATGGAGCAACCGGTAATACCGAATAGGAGGTGATCTCTCCATTTACGATGAGGTCTGCGGATTCCATGATCACCTCAAGGTTTGTATTTTGCTGATAGGTTTCTCTCAGACCTTCGGAAAAGATCTGCGACAGATCAGCGGGTCCGGAACCCGAAAGGTTTGGGAAGGTTTCAACCGTTATTGTCTTGACCTCCGGGGAAATGTTTGTTCCGGTAAATGAATAGGCTCCGCAGCCCGAAAGAAAAACCAGCAGGAGAAGGAATTTGGCCTTGTTCAGTATCCTAGGATTCGAGATCATAATGCTTGATTTTTCGGTACAGGGTCCGTTCCGAGATCCCAAGATCTTTGGCGGCATACTTCCTCTTGTTGTTGTTCTTCTTGAGTGCCTTGATGATGAGCTCCTTTTCCTTTTCCTCCAGGGAGAGGGATTCGTTTTCTGCTTCATGGGGAATATCCTCGATCTTGGATAGGTCATAGGTTGGAGTAGGCTCGTTTTGTTTTTCAACAACAAATGGAGCAGGAGCCTGACTGGGTTCATCGAAGCCAACCTCTTTGAACAATCCCTCATGTTCAGATAAAACCCTGGCTGCCTCATCATCTTTGGAGATGATCTTATGTACAAGGCTTTTGAGATCATTCATGTCCTTTTTCATGTCGAAAAGAACATTGTAGAGGATCTCCCTTTCCTGGATGCTGTTTCCATCCGAACCCGGCCTGTAAAGCTCCGGAAGAGAATTGCTTTCCCCTTTGGGAATATACTTTTGAAGAACTTCGGGAATAATTTCTCTGTCAACTTCAAGTACGCTGATCTGTTCGACAATATTCTTGAGCTGCCGGATATTGCCGGGAAAACGGTATTTGAGGATCAGCTGCTGTGAAAGAGGGTCGAGGGTGACCGGTTTCACTTTGTATTTCTCCGAAAAATCGACGGCAAACTTTCGGAAAAGAAGGAGAATGTCTTCTCCTCTGTCGCGAAGAGGCGGAACGAAGATCGGCACGGTGTTCAGTCTGTAATAAAGGTCTTCACGGAATTTACCCTTCCTGACAGATTCCATCAGGTCCACATTCGTGGCAGTCACAACTCTCACATCGGTTTTTTGAACCTTGGAGGAACCCACACGGATAAATTCACCATTCTCCAAAACGCGAAGCAATCTTGCCTGTGTTCCCAGGGGCATTTCGCCGATCTCATCCAGAAAGATGGTGCCGCCATTGGTGACCTCGAAGTAACCTTTTCGGGCTTCATGTGCACCTGTGAACGATCCTTTTTCATGACCAAAAAGCTCTGAATCTATCGTCCCTTCCGGTATGGCTCCCGTATTGATGGCGATGAATTGCCCATGCTTTCTATGACTTAGCTGATGGATGATCTTGGAAAAGGACTCTTTACCAACACCGGATTCACCATTGATCAGCACCGTCATATCCGTAACGGCGACCTGGGCTGCGATCCTCAATGCATTATTGAGAAGGGGAGAATTCCCAATGATTCCAAACCTCTGCTTTATCGCAACTAAATCCGTATGATCCATACTCTACAGTTCTTTTACAACATTGCCCAACAGGGTCGCTGAGGTGCAATCATCGACTTCAACCCATAAATAATCCCCCGGCTTATGATTCCCTTTGGGGAATACGATCACCTTGTTTTGGGAATTCCTCCCGAACAGGTGTTCTTCTGATTTCCTTGAAGTTCCTTCGACCAATACCTTGAATTGTTTTCCGATATCCTTTTCGTTGCTTTTCTGGCTATGTTCGGTTTGAAGAGCAATGATCTCCTGAAGTCTTTTTTTCTTGATCTCCAGAGGAACGTCATCCTCATATTTTTTTTCAGCCAGGGTTCCGGGCCGTTCTGAGTAATAGAACATGTATGAGAAATCAAATTCGACCTTTTTCATCAGGTCGATGGTGTCAGCATGCTCCAAATCTGTTTCCGAACAAAAACCGGCTATCATATCGGAACTTATCCCACAATCCGTGCCAATGATCCTGCGTATGGCTGATACCCTGTCCAGGTACCATTCCCTGGTATATGTTCTGTTCATCAGTTTGAGTATCCGGTCGTTTCCACTTTGAACAGGCAGGTGAATGTAATTACAGATATTCTCATATCTGGCCATGGTCTCCAACACCTGGTCGGTGATGTCTTTTGGATGAGAGGTTGAAAATCTGATTCTCAGATCGGGGTTGATCAGCGCGACCATTTCGAGCAGCTGGGCAAAATTGGTTGTTTCGCCCGTTTCCGTTGATTGAAACTTAAAAGAGTCAACGTTTTGCCCCAGCAATGTTACTTCGCGGTATCCCTTG
>JANQHS010000391.1 GCA_028282565.1 Cytophagales bacterium
CGAGGCTATCGAGGCATGGAAAAAACTGAAGGAAATCAACATCGAAAAGAACTATCAATCCTGGAAGAGGTACAAGGAAAAATGAAAATCGGATGAGTAAAATTTTAATCTCGCTTCTCGGGCTACTCATATTTTCATGTCAAATATTTGAAAGCGATCGAGGCAATGTCGTGAGCACGGATATCGACAATTTCTGGACAGCCTACGATTCCGTCGTTCAGGAGAAGGACAGTTTGAGACAGATCGATTTCATCAATTCACTATACATCGAAAAAGGATCTGCAGGTCTGAAGGCCATCATGGAAGTTCGCAACTACACCGCAAGACAGTATGTGGAGATGATCAACAATTACCCGAAGTTTTTGCAGTCGATCCGCCCGAACACATTGAGATCCAAAAGCATTGCCAAAGAATTGAACCAGGGAATAGAAGGGTTGGCCGCAATCTATCCCCACCTCAAACCTGCCAAGATCTATTTTACAATCGGCTGTATGAGAACAAACGGGACGACGAGAGATAGTCTGGTGCTTGTTGGTAGTGAATTGGCCATGGCCGATAGAGAAACAGACATCTCAGAATTTGAAGGTCGCAGCAAGGAATGGTTGGAAACATTTTTTGGCACCGACCCGATCGAGGACCTGGTCCTGCTGACCGTACATGAATACGTACATACCCAACAAAATCCAATACCGGAGGAACTGCTCTACAAAGTACTTTATGAAGGAGTTGCAGAGTTTGTATCGGTACAGGCTATGGGCATGCCTTCCGCAACACCGGCTATCGGGTTTGGGAAAAACAACCCCGCGGTGAGGGAAAAATTTGAAAAAGAAATGTTCTACGAAAGGACTTATGATTGGCTTTGGAGTAACTCTCCCAACGAATTCGGAATAAGGGATCTGGGGTATTATGTGGGTTATGCGATTGCGGAAAAGCATTATGAAAAGGCAGATGACAAACAGGAAGCAATCAGGGAATTAATCGAATTGGACTACAGCAAGCCTCGGGAAATCGATGTCTTCATCGATCAAACAGGATATTTTTCGAGGACCATTGATGAGATCAGGGAGGAAGATATGAGCAGCCGACCCCGTGTCCTTCAGATCAGGGAATTCCGGAACAAGGCCACCGACGTGGATCCCAATATCGATCGGATCACTGTTGAATTTTCGGAGCGACTCAACGCCTACAATACCGGCGTGGACTATAGTGACCTGGGCGAAAAGCATTTTCCCAAAACCGAATCCCGTTCCTGGTCAGCGGATTCATTGTCTTGGACAATGAATGTAGAACTGGATCCGGACAAGCACTATAAATTTTGGATCACAAGCAATTTCAGGACCGAGAATAATGTGCCGTTATTGCCATATTTGATCGAGTTCGAAACAAAAGCGGAATAGAACCAACTGGAAAGATGAATACTCAACTGAAAATCACCATAATGATCATTCTGACATCCCTGATGTCATTCTGCGAAAACAAGGAAGGAAGAGTGATTCGGTCAGAAATGACTCAGGAGGAAAGGAATGAGCTCATCGCAAAAATTGAAATTATTGCCGAAAAAGATCAATACTTCAGAAGGTATATTGCCTTGGGCACATTGAGCGATTCTTTGCTTGAAGTCGATGCAAGAAATCAAAATGAGATGTCCGTACAGGCATACCTGGAATGGTCAACCGCTGTTCAATCAAAACTACCCACTGCAGTGGAGGATTCATTGCGAGATCTTCAGGACTCCCTGGACTTCGAAAACTATCAGGATGTAAAGTCACTGATCCGGGAATACGGCTATCCGTCCAAGGAGTTTTTGAATGTACAGGCCGACAAATTGTTTCCTATTCTCTTGCATCCTCCGTCCAAGGTTAAAGCCGAAGAGTATCTGGCCGAAATGGTAGATCTTTTGGAACCGGAGGTATTCAAGAACAACCTTGAACCCATGAGCTACGCCAGGTTTTACGATAATATTCAATGGAAGATCTTGGGCCAGCCTCAGTTATATGGCACCAACAAGTCCTTCAATACCGAAACCATGTCGATAGGGCCGGCACTTATCAAAGATATCGATGAAACCAATGAGGCCAGGGTAAGGATAGGACTACCAAAATTGCAGGAAGGCGAATACGAGATCCTGGAAAACTGAACACATGGTTTTTAACGGATCAAACCAAGAGCCACTGCAGAAGTTATGAATGAAACCATTGAATTATAAGATCATGGAGAAAAAGGGAATAAGCTTTCTGGGTATAATTGGGATTATGGGAATCTTCGCGGGCATATTTTTGATAGTCCAGGGGGATTGGATTATCGGGATCTGCGGTTCGACTGCAAGTGCAGGCATTACCTATCTAAGCTATAGGAATCCCAAAAAGACTGAAGACCAATAGAAAGTGTCCCGGATCAATGGCGAGCAGTGTTTTCCTGGTTTACCAAAACATGCAATCGCTCAGGGACTATTGATGTCAAGATCAAAAAGATAGAGAAAACAGAGAATGGATCAGGATATACTCATCAAGAATTCAACCCTGGTAAATGAGGGCAGATCGTTTGTTGCCGATGTGTTGTTATCAGATGGGCGCATCCAAAAGATCGGCAATATTGAGATCGGAAAAAATCAAAAATTGATCGATGGAACCGGTAAACACCTTATCCCGGGCATCATCGATGCACAGGTACATTTTAGAGATCCGGGATTAACCCATAAAGGCGATCTGTACACGGAAAGCCGGTCCGCTATAGCCGGTGGGGTCACATCCTTTATCGATATGCCCAACACCCTTCCGAATACATTGACCGTCGAAAGCCTCAGAGAGAAGTATGACATTGCCTCAAAAAAATCTCTGGCCAACTATGCATTCTTCCTGGGTGTCAACGGAGATAATATCGATGATGTCACAAGTATGGACACCAGCCTGTTTATCGGCGTTTCCGATGACGGATTATATTTTACCAAAAAGGGGAATCTGCTCGCGGATAATCCGGAGACCATGGAGAAGCTATTTGCCAACTGCAGATCCATTATCGCAATTCATTCCGAAAAAGAAGAGATCGTCGAGGCAAATGAAGCGGCTTTCAGGGAAAAATACGGCAACGATGTGCAGGTCAGATTCCATCCCGTCATCAGAAGTACAGAGGCCTGCTACGAAGCCACCCAACGTGCAATTGGCCTTGCCAAGAAACACCAGGCCCGCTTGCACATTCTGCATTTGACCACAGAAGCGGAAACCCGGCTATTCCAAAATGACATTCCTCTCCAGGAGAAAAAAATAACTACGGAGGTTTCGGTCCATCATCTGTGGTTTTCCGATGAAGACTATGAAAGACTTGGAATACTGATCAAATGGAATCCTGCCATCAAAACGAAAAAGGATCAACAAGGCCTGCTCAAAGCCCTTCTCGATGACAGGATAGATATTATCACCACAGACCATGCACCCCACGCTTTGGAAGAAAAGCAAAGGCCCTATTTCGAATCGATGTCCGGTGCACCTATGGTTCAGCATTCACTCAACTGTATGCTGGAGTTCTACAAGCAGGGCCGCATTTCACTGGAAAAAATTGTTGAAAAAATGTGCCACAATCCGGCCTTGCTTTATGAGATGAAAGGCAGGGGATTTATCCGGGAAGGCTTCTTCGCCGATCTGACCCTTGTTGACCTGAATAGTTCCTGGACGGTTAGCAAGGATAATCTCCTCTACAAATGTGCATGGTCACCCCTGGAAGGAACCCACTTTCAAACCAAGGTCAAACAGACATTTGTGAACGGGAATCTGGTGTATGATGATGGAGTTTTCTTCGAAGATGAAAAAGGAAAGGAGATCGAATTTGGCAGCTCGGATCAGGAAAACATATTTGCAGGCTGATTTACGTTTTGCAATAGAAACCACATGGGCAAGATAACAACGAGAAAAGGATTTGAGCTCGCCAAAGAAGGTGAGTTGCGCAACTGGCAAGGAAGAAAAGAATGGTTCTTTAACCGTGACGATACCGATCAATACGAACAATACTATGAAGGGCCGTACAAGGATCAGGAGATCTGGCAAAAGAGAACCCTGGAAGAGCTCATTAAAAAGGACAGCAGGGTAAAAACACTCCTCGAGTTTGGCTGCGGAACAACACGTTTTACACGCTGGTGGGATGAGATCGGCATTGAGGCCACAGGTGGGGACATTTCACCATTTATGCTGGCACAGGGACGCAGGCTTTTTGGGGGAGATCTGGTTCTGGCGGACTCCCACCACATGCCATTCAAAGATCATAGTTTTGATGCGCTTGCCTTCGTAACCACCTTTGAGTATTACAAAGATCCGGTTCAGGTCATACGAGAAGCGGTGAGGGTTGGAAAGTACGGGATCATTTTCGGCATGATGAACCGAAACACCCCGAAGCTGATCAGACGAAAAGTCCAGCAGGCCTTCGGCCGGAACAATTACTATGTCACCGCTAAATTCTATACACCCGGATCATTGAAGAACCTCGTGGAAGAGGCGCTACCCGACCGTAAATATTCCATAAAATGGAATGCTACAGGACTGCCCAAGTGGTTTCCAAAAAAACAATGGAAAATTCCATACGGTGATTTTTTCGGCTTTCATGTCAAACTCCATGATGTTTAATGGGGGCTTTTGAAGATAACTCCGGAAAGCTAAGTGCGAAGGTCTTCAAAGAAGATCTCCTGCATAATTGTGGTTCCTCAAGGCCGGAGGTCTTACAGGGGCCTTCGTTTGGTGTAGACACCAGCGTGATCGATCTGGGGCATGACCTGGCCCTGGCTGTTTCCAGCGACCCGCTTTCACTCATCCCTTCACTGGGCATGGAGATATCGGCATGGCTATCCGTTCATCTGCTGGCCAACGATATGTGCACCACGGGATTCCCACCACAGTATGCTCAGTTTGTACTGAATTTGCCTACCGGTTTATCAAGAAGCGATTTCAATACCTATTGGAAGCACATCGATCGGCTTTGCAAAACACATGATATCGCCATTACCGGCGGGCATACCGGGCAGATCCAGGGTCAGGAATCCACTATAGCGGGAGGTGGTACCATGTTCCTTATCGCTCCCAAAGCGGAGATCCTTACCAGCAATGGAGCCAAAGCCGGAGATAGGATCGTTATGACAAAATCGGCTGCCCTCTCTTCCACCTCCTTGCTAGCTCTGGCCTTCCCCGAAACGGTAAAAGAAAATCTGGGGGATCAAATACAAGCCAAGGCTTCTGAAAATTTTTGGCAAATATCCCTTCTTGAAGAGAGCAGAATAGCCGCCCGCACCCTTAAGGCCAATGTGGATCTGCATGCCATGCATGACGTCACAGAGGGAGGTGTACTTGGAGCTCTTGACGAAATGGCTGAAGCCTCGGGCTTGGGTTTTGAGATCAACGCGGATCTGATCCCTGTCAAAAACGAAGCACAGAAAATCGCAGATCTGTTTGAGATCGATCCCCTATTCTCAGTCGGTGCGGGAAGCATGATCATTGCCATAAACGCTGAAGCTGAAAACGAGTTGCTGGCATCATTCAAATCAGCAGGTATTCCCGCAACAGCGATCGGGAGTTTTACCCCTCCTTCCGATAAGCTGATCACCAGAAATGATACCACCAAAGAATTCTTTTTTGATGGCACTGACCCTTATTGGGCTGCGTTTTTCAAGGCATTAACCGCAGAGTGGACATGAGCCGATTGGGAGGAGTCTATTTGGTCATCGATCCTACAAGAAACCGGGAAGCACTGCTCAAGCAATTGGATCTGGCGATGAAGGGCGGACTGAATATTGTCCAGATCTGGAACCACTGGAAAGAAGGCTTTTCTGAGAATGAAAAACTGGATTTCCTCAAAGAGTTGAAAGGCCTTTGTTCCCAATTCGAGGTGAATATGATCATGCATGAAGACTGGAAACTCGGAATGCAAGCCGGGCTGGATGGAGTTCATTTCGATGAAATACCATCGGATTTTGATGAAGTCCAGGCCGCATTAAAGAATAGGATCATAGGATTGACAGTGGGAAATGATCCGGACCGGATCAAATGGGCTGATGAACAGAGGATCAGCTATATCAGTTTTTGTGCGGTTTTCCCGACCAGCTCAGTGGAAAATTGTGAGATTGTCAGACCAGAGAGCATCAGAGCGGCAAAGGAGATCACGGATATGAGTATCTTTTTATCCGGTGGCATAAAACCCGAAAACCTATCGCAATTACGCGCGTTGGAATTTGACGGAGTCGCAGTTATATCCGGTATACTGGATGCCAACGATCCGACCCAGGCGGTAGAATCCTACATTTCCGAACTAAACAGATAAAAGGCAAACATAAAATGCAAAAGAAACTCCTGGAAAAGCTATGCTGTCCATTTGATAAGAGCGAATTGAACGTCAGGATCTTTACCGAGGAAGAAGATAACATCTTGGAAGGTTTGCTGATCTGCCCAACATGCGACCGCTATTATCCGATCATCTATGGCATTCCCATCATGTCGCCGGATGAATACCGAGAACTAAAACTGGAGGAACCCATACTGGAACGCTGGGGCCTGATGATCGATCAGAGAAAAAATTCCTTTATATTGGACGAGAGGGGTCAAAGTAAAACCGATCAGCTAGGTCAATAATGACATGCTGCTCAGGCAGACTGATTGTTTAGCTGTTTTCGATTTTGGTAGCGAAGACCCAAGATCATGAAACATCAAGCGGCTAACACATGAAGAAAGCTTTATATATCATTCCAATCCTCATTTTTGCTTCCTGCCAAAACAACAGATCTGATCAAGAGGAAACCGGTTTGACGGATCTGGAAAACGGGATCGTACAAACCTTTGAGGAAGTGGAGAGTCTGTTGTCATCGGAGGAAGGTAAATTCTGGAATAAAAACCTCTATGGCCCCCTTATCCTGGTTGATCCTCAATCCAGGATTTTCTATTCAAACGAAAACAATTCAACCAATGACTTCATGCCGGTAGGAACCATTTTCGCCGACACCCTTCCCTTGGAAATGAATATTGCCAACACCGCCATCGATTGGGGTGATCAAAGATGGTCAATGGTGATGCTACCGCTTCCCGAGGATAGGATAGCGCGCAACAATTTGATCATCCATGAGTTGTTTCATCTTCATCAACCAAGCATAGGATTTGATAACCTGAAGGAACTGAACAATGCGCACCTGGATGCTTATGAAGGTCGCTTACTGCTCAGGCTGGAATTGCAGGCCTTGGAGAAGGCTCTGAAAAGCGATGATGACGATGTGAGGTTGCAGCATATTCAAAATGCCCTCTACCTCAGAAAAAAAAGGCATAAAAGCCCCGAAATAGAAACAGCTGAGAACTCCCTGGAACTGAACGAAGGACTGGCCGAGTACACGGGCGTTATGCTGAGCGGAAGAGATGATGCCGAGATGATATCTCATCTGATAGAAAGCAAGAATGATTTTTATTCCAACCCGACTTTCGTCAGATCCTTTGCCTATCAAACCATTCCGATATACGGCTACCTGTTATCATCAAATAACCCGGGTTGGCATAGGGAGATCGACCGGAACACAAGTCTGACCCAGTACTTTTATGAGGCCTTCGAAATTGATCCGGACCAGGATAT
>JANQHS010000395.1 GCA_028282565.1 Cytophagales bacterium
GGAAACTATACCGTGTCACGGTTTTGCCAATACGGTAGGACCCAACCTCCAAGAGGGATACATACGTACTTTTAAGTAGCCCGATTGACATGAAAAAACTACTTCTACTCCTCTCAATTGTATTCCTGGCACAACCCTCCAAAGCACAGGAATGGGAGCTGTTCCCAAAAGATCAGATCTCCTATCTACAGGGCCCTCCCGGCATTGGTGATAGCAGCCTTCAAACCATCATTATGGATTCTGTGGCAGATCTGGGATTTGAGAAACAGTATTTTTTCAGGCGCAATCTGGAGCAGGATCAGATCGGAGCTTGCAACGCTTCTGACGCCTACAGGGAGTTTACCAGCTGGGGTGGATGGTTCTCCATAGATCCACTTGATTCCATCATTGAGAGAAATGATACCGTCTTCTTCGCACGAAGAAAGCAATACATTTCTTCGAAGCCCTTCTATTTTCTCAAGAATATTTCACTTGATTCCTCTTGGATCATTCACAACGATTACGCGGGAAGAAAATATCGGATCGAATTTACTTCGCAGGGCTTAGACACCATCTTAGGTATTGTGGATTCGGTCAGGGTTTACCAGGTGACCAAGGACTCGGGTTCCGGCCCTAGCCCTGGTGCCGGAGTCAAGTTTATTTTGAGTAAGCATTATGGTTTTATCCGGTACATACCCTTTCAGGATTTTCTGGGCCATAACCCTACCCTGAACCGAAAAGACCTGATTGGATTTAAAAAGGATACGGTTCAGGCCGGATTTCAGGCGTATGAGTTTGAAGATTATTTTTCTCATTCTCCGGGAGATGTCATGCTGTATAAGCAGGTTGATTGGTGTGCAGGGATCATGTATTTTTTTAGTAACATTTCTTTCATAAAAGATTCAATCACCCAGGTATATCGTTCATCTGATTCAATTATCTACCAGGTTGAGAGGACCTATCGGGACAAAAACGGGATACTCAGCACTGTCCCTGTGGCTTATCATAAATATTACCGAAGTGAATATGAACCGTTTGTATTGGCTCCGGAAAATCATGTCGCTATCGGGGATGCCGGCACTCCATTCTATAATGGGCCTATCGTCTGGCTCCTTCATGCCGCCTGGGCTACATCCACTCAAACAGTCACTTCCGACCTACTTCCAGGAACCCAGGTACACGAAAAAAGTTTCTACAATGCTTTGACCGGCCTGGATTCCGCTGATTGCGAGATTCACCATGGCTTTGACCAGGAATATGGATTCACCATCAACTCCTGGCAAGGATTTACCGGATATGCTGATAACAATGGAATAACACCCTGTGGCACTACCATTGACCTCGTTGGCTCCCGGATAGGAGGAGTTGACTGGGGTGATCTAAGAATACCAGCCGGACTGAGCGACAGATCATCCGGAATCGAGATCGTTTTATATCCCAATCCGGCCTCCGACCGAATAAGGATCGAAGGCATAACAATCGACAAACCAGTGGATTTTCAGATCATCGACCCCATGGGAAGGATCATTCAAAGGGGAACGATAGCAGGACCTGAATTGAACATTTCCAATCTTCCCAATGGGATCTATCAGCTGCTGGCAAACAAGGGCCAAAGGCAATTCTTCGGTCGATTTATGAAAAACTAAATCAAATCAGCCCGGATACTCAGAGCGGTATTCTCTCCGACAAATTAGCGCTTCATCCTGGCAAAAACCAGATGTATTGGTATAGAAAGAACCAATATTAGGATCAGCTATTTGCACCGATTCTCAGAGGTTTTTGATGCTGGTCTTCTCCTGATCAAGGGAAAATCTCCTTTCATATAATTGCCGACAGTTAGATTCATCTGTTTGAATAACATTGATATACCGTTTTCATAATATCATGAGACAGATCATCAATACCCTAGCGACCTTTCTTCTTTTAATTTTTGCAACCCGGGCCATGGCTCAGGGCAATTACCAGTTCCTGGTTTCAAACAGCCAGGGAAATTCCGTACAACGATATGCCGCGGATGGAACCTACCTTGGAGATTTCGTCGAGTCCGCCTCAGGAGGACTTCTTGGAACCCAGGATATGCTCTACCATCCGGATGGAACATTGCTGGTCACCGGGATCAATAACACGACGGTTAAGCAGTACAATGGTACAACCGGGCATTACATCGGGGATTTTTCCTCAGGTGTGAACATTGCCGGTCCAACCAAGCTTACCCTCGGGCCGGATAGCCTGATCTATGTGACCCAATGGAATTCTATCACCAATGATATCATCCGGCTAAACCTGGATGGAAGTTTCCACAGCAAATGGACCGCCGGTGGACCGGTGCAGGCCCTTGGCCAGGCATGGGACGATGAAGGAAACCTTTATGTAGCAGCTTTTGGAACAGGCAGCAATGGTGTGGTTAGAAAGTTTGACTCAGCTGGCAACGATCTCGGCGATTTTGTCACTTCAGCAGTTCTACAGGGCCCTACGGAAATCCAGTTTCTGCAAAACGGCGACCTGTTGGTTCAGGATTGGCAGGCTTCAAATGTACGTAGATACGATAGTGCCGGAAACTATATCGGGATCTTTGCCTCCGGTGTGGGACAAACCGAGGGGTTTGCTTTCATGGATGACGGATCCATCCTGATGCCTGACTGGGCGAGTGATGCGATCCAACATGTGGATAGTGCCGGAAACAGCCTGGGTATTTTTGCCAGCGGCAACGGACTGAATGATCCCAACGGAATCCTTAGGATTGCAGCCTTGCCCGTCGGTCTGGAGGAAAAGCCCCCTATTTCGAATCTTAGGATATTCCCAAGCCATGGACGTGGTCCAAGAAATGTTGAATTCGAGCTCGATCAGATGAAAGAAGTTACGATCAGGCTAATCGACGTATTTGGAAAATCGAAAACCGTCATTCAGGGGCATTATTCCTCCGGTATTCACCGCATTCAATTAAATGATGATGGGTTTGCATCAGGATCATATCTGCTGGAGGCCTCCGGGTATGAAATGAACGAAACTTTGCGTTTTATGGTCACAGAATAATTCAACAAAACAGACATTGAAAACCGGCATCTGGAATATTCAGGGGTCGGTTTTTTTATTCATGCAACTATTGGTATAACAAAAGCATCTAATAAATAAATTTGCCGGCCGTTGAACATGGATAATCCCAGCAATTGAAAAAGGCCATTCTCCTTATTCTTGTCGCTCTTTGTTTTGCGCCGGACTTGCATTCCCAATCCCTTATATATGGAGTGGTCATCGATGCAGAATCAGAAAAACCGCTGTCTTTTGCCACTGTTGCATATAAGGGCTATACCTATGGAACCATTACGAATTCTTCGGGTGAGTTTCAATTGCAGGTTCCAGATTGGCTAAAGGGCAATGCCATAGTTGTTTCCTATATGGGCTATGAAAGCCGGGAATACCTTGCAGGATCAATTTCAGGAAAGCTGATCGTAAAGCTCTCAAAGAAGGTCATCGACCTGGATGAAGTAGAGATCAAACCCCTGTCTCCTACGGACTATTTGAGACTTGCATTGAGAAAAATTCCAAAAAACTATTCCCCCATTCCCTATGAAACCCGGGCATACTATCGCGAAAAATTTACTGAGAACGGAGAATTTGTTTCCTTGAATGAGGGAGTATTTAAGTCGTACTTCACTCCCCAGGGTGACACCTCCCAAAACCAACATCAACTCCTGCTTTACAGAACCGCAGATGAACTGACAGATTTTAAATTCATGGATCGGTGGATCACCAAAAGGCAGGAAAACGCCAAAGAGAAAGGGGAAAAGAAAAAAGAGAAATACGAAACCAAGAAGAAACGATACCAAAAAAAAGGAAAGGAGTTCACAGATACTCTGGACCTTTCGGATATTGATGAATGGGATTTTGACCTAACCGAAGAGATCAGAGAAGGATTTGGAGGCCCGGAACAAATTCTGGATATGGATCTTACCAGACAAACCGATGATGCATTGGACTCCACAAGGTTCAAAAAATTCAGGTACTCATTTGGAAAGCCGGTCAGTTATATGGGGACTGATCTCCTCACGATCAACTATCGAGGCAAGAAACAAATGGACCAGACCCTCTACATGGGCAGAATATATCTGGACCCAAAAACCGATGCAATCGTAGGGCTGGATTACCGATGGGAGGTTGTGATTCCTCTTGCGGTAAAGCCTCTCCTCTTCGCGTTCGGAATGGTGATCGAAAGCCCAAGGGCACTTGCCAAGATCCGCTATAAGAAGATCGGGGAATACTACTTCCCACAGTATTTCTTCATTCAGTTCAAGATCCACATGAAGAAAAAATATATGTGGGCCAAAAACGAGGACAGTCATTTTTTTATGGAAATGGTCTTCAACATTTTTGACCTTGATACTGAGAGTCCGAGACAAATACCTGAGGATAAAAGGTTCGACAAAGATCAAATGATGGCGGGACAGGTTCAAAACGACGAGAATCTTGAGTGGAGTGAGGTCAATACTTTGAAGGTAGAGAAAATGAAATCCAAAAAGGTTTCCTGGTAAGGGTCTTCGCCTCCAACTTTTTATACGCGAGTACGTTTCGGGCCTTGGGGGCTCTAATTTTTATCAAAATCATGAAAAAAGCATTACTGATTCTTTTCTTCCTTCCAATTCTTTCACCCGGACAATCTGTTCTTAAGGCACCGATCGAAGAAGCGGAAAAGACCAAGATTATGATCTTGGCCACACCTCACCTTTCCCCTTATAGTGAAGATTTTCAACCTGAATCCCTGGAAAACCTTCTTTCCCGTCTTAAGTCCTGGGGCCCCAATATCATTTGTGTGGAGTCCCTATCTCCCCTATCCATGCAAACAGCCATTTCCAATCCCGATCTGTATTCTGAGGTCGTGAATCAATTCGGAGCCAATCTGGCCTTAGTAGGCAATTATTTTCAGGAAGATATGGACTGCAACTGGCAGCAAGCAATGAATCGTTATGACTCGTTAGGAAGAAGGTTACAAATTGATCCGAACAATGAGGAGAATCGTATTGGTTTCACCAAGTATGCCTTTGCCTCCTATCGCTTTTATACGGGGCTTCTTCAGTGGAATAATATGGGAACTGAAAGTAAGGAGAAAATGAAGCTATCGGCTCAAATACTCACCAATCTGGAGGAGCGGTTAAATTCAACCAACGAAGACGTTCAGATAGGGATCAAGCTTGCCGAAAAACTTGGGCTTGAAGAGCTTCATCAAATCGATGACCATCTGGACAAGGACATATTCATGAAAATTGCACCAGCCCTGGTAACGGAGCTAAATTCCAATAAAGAGTATGAAAAGGTCCTCCAGTCCGAATTTTACAAGGAATCCGAAAAGGAGCTAAAAACGGGACTTGCCAACATGGACCTTATGCCCTATTATCTCGCGATCAACTCCGAAAAATATCAGACTGCAGATCTTGAAGAACAATGGAAGCTCTTTTACCGGACCAATATGGAATCAAAATTGGATAGGATCCGGGTTGGTTTATGGGAAGTCAGGAATCTCAACATCGCATCAAACATTCGAAGGGTAAGTGCTCTTTACCCTGGACAAAAAATACTGGTGATCATCGGGAGCAGTCACAAGATCTTTCTGGATCAGTATTTAAAAAGTATGATGGAGATAGAAATCATCAATATCAACGACCTCTAGATTTTTGATATTGATAGGCATAAAAAAAGCAGGGCTTTCACCCTGCTTTTTTGTTTCCAAAGATTTAATCATCAACGAATAATGAGCTTTTTAGAGTACTCTCCGTTTGGTGTTTGGAAATTGACGATATAAACTCCTGATGAAAGATCGGACAGATCGTAATTCCTCCTGCCTTGTCCCAACCAATCATCCTTGATCATAGACTGCCCAAGCAGATTTTGAACGTTAATTCCTGAGACCAGATCATTATTGATCTCTATGGTCACAGTTTTTTCGGCAGGGTTTGGATACATGCTGATCGATTGATCAAAGAATGATTTATCCAATCCTACGACACCATAGAAGAAAGACACATCGAAGTCGGACAGCGCCATCAGTTCCACAGAACCTGAAACAGCGTTCACCTGCCAGATCGCTTCAATTGTATCACCCGGGTTTGCACCAAGCGAACTGAGCAATGTCTCAAGATCACTCATGCTCAGTGTCAATTGGGAATCTGCACCGGAATTATCCGAAGGAGTCGAGAATATAGGACTGCTAAAGTCTCCCCCAGGATTATCCAACATAAAGGTGTAAGAAGCTGCTGGCCCACCTGTCACTACGGCATCTTCCCAATCGATCACAACCTGATCGGTTGAGGCTCCCTCAACCAACACAAGAGTTCCGGAACCGGGTGATAGCAAATTGAAATCCGCAATACTGGTAAACACCGGCTCTCCAAAATTGGCTCTTAGCAGGTACGTAACCTGGAAGCCATAAGCCTCGCTCGGTGCCCAGGGGTTAGCTCCAAAGATCACCCAACCGGTATTTGGTGCATAGTTGAAAGGTGATGTAGCCAATGTCACGTTGTTCGGCGCTCTCTCATTCACCCCGAGGAAATAGGTACCAGGGGTCAACTCCTGCGGCGTTGGAAAACTAAGGGTATACCATTGTGGTGTCCCAGACGTGACGGTCATAGAATCCGTAGTAACCATAATGGTATCCGGAATTCCATTGAAATTGAACAAACTGATATCCAGAACATCACCAACCGTTGGGTTGATCAACGGTGTATTGCTTCCAAGGTAGAATGAAACCGAGGTAATGGTATCGGTTGTCTGAACCTCAAAGATCTGCCCCAATGTACCGGTAGCTCCAGGGCCTATTCCTAATGTCCCTGTAGGGTTATCATTATCTCTTGCGTAGACGGAATCAGATATTTCCAATGGATAGCTTAAAGAATTGTTGGAAGGATCAGAATCGTTTTCGTTAGATGATACCTCCATGTTTACAGTATAGTTTCCAACAGCCAATCCTGAGGGGTTATTTACAGAAAGCAAAGAAGAAGTCCCTGAAGCAAGCGTGGGTGTAGTGACACTATCGCTCCAACTTCCCGCTGTTGCCTTGAGTTGAACCCCGGTAAGTCCGGAAGCACCGGCATTTGCCACAAGACCTTCAAAATCAAGATTTTGCTGGCTCTCCGGGATGATGGTGTAAAACGCTCCATTCACTGAAGTGCCACCTCCAAGCAATTCGGCATCAAATGCAGGAAGATTTATAATTCCTACGTCATCAACAGCCATATCACTTGTAAAGTCCGCACCGCAAATACCCGTAAATCGAATCCTTATCGAATCGGCAACAATTGAGGATAAGTTAATCCTTCTTTCAATCCAGGGTGCGATATCCGAACCCTGGGCCGCACCGGAAAGGGTATCCAGTGGAATCCAGGTTGTTCCATCAAACACCGATGTGATGAGATCTCCCATATCCGCACCAAACATGTGGTACCAGAAGGAAACCGCAGGGTTAGTAAATGTATCGATAACAATAAACGGACTTTCTAATGTTGCGATATCACCCTGTGCAGCCGGTAAAGACGCCTCTGTATACATGTATATCCCCAATGCTGTTCCCAAGGTATGATCGACTGCTGGACCGGTATTAGGAGAGCCGGTAGGCCCTGCATTGGCTATCCAACTAAAGTCAGTTGTCGGAGATGCAACCCATCCATTGTTCAGGTTTCCCGTGCTTCCTGAGGTTTCGGTTTCAAAGTCAAAGAAGGTTGGCCCTTGAGGTCCTCCTCCTCCACCCGCACTTGGCTCTCCAAAATTGGCCCTGAGCAAGTATGTAATCTGGAACCCGTAAGCCTCACTCGGTGCCCAAGGGTTAGCCCCAAAGATCACCCAACCGGCATTAGGAGTATAGTTGGATGGCGATGTGGCCAATACCACGTTGTTTGGCGCTCTCTCGTTCACCCCAAGGAAATAAGTTCCAGGTGTTAACACCTGTGGTGTTGGGAACCTCAGCGTATACCATTGTGGTGTTGCGGAATTAACAGTCATTGAATCTGTTGTGACCAAAACAGTACCAGGAGTTCCATTGAAATCGTACAAACTGATATCCAGAACATCACCAACCGTGGGATTGATCAATGGCGTATTGCTTCCAAGGTGGAA
>JANQHS010000448.1 GCA_028282565.1 Cytophagales bacterium
ACGTCGGTCGGAGTGTAGCCGCTGGCCTTGAGTTCCCCAAGTGTTTTGATTTTTTGCTTTTCTTCAGTGCTAAGTTGTCGGTAATCCATTAGAATTTCTTTCTTCTGTTCTTTTTAAAATCCTGGTAGACCAGGTGCCCCAGCCCTTTTAGGCTTGAGTAGTACGCCCTGCCTTGGTTGATCCTTGTAAATTCCTGGACGAAGGATTTGAGATATGGATCCGTTGCGATCATGAAGGTAGTTACGGGAATCTTGAGTTTCCTGCATTGTGCTGCCTGGGTGTAGGTCTTGTTCAGGATCTTGGGATCGAGTCCAAAGCTGTTCTTATAATACCTGATACCTTCCTTGATACAGGTTGGCTTTCCGTCCGTGATCATGAAGATCTGTTTGTTGTTGGTCTTTTTTCTCCTGAGGATATTCAGGGCGAGGTCCAGGCCGGCGACTGTGTTTGTATGATAAGGGCCGACCTGCAAATAGGGAAGGTCCTTGATCTCGATCTGCCAGGCATCGTTTCCAAAGACAATCACGTCCAGGGTGTCTTTGGGGTACTTGGTTGAGATCAACTCCGCAAGCGCCATGGCAACCTTTTTGGCCGGAGTGATCCTATCCTCTCCATACAAAATCATGGAATGGCTGATGTCGATCATCAGCACTGTGGAAGTAACTGTTTGATACTCCTTATCGACGACCTTTAGATCTCCTTCGTTGAGTTTCAGATCGTCAAGACCATGATTGATCTGCGCATTTTTCAGGGATTCCGTATAGGAGATCTGATCTGTAGAATCGCCAAATTCAAAATCGCGGATCTCGTTGCTGAGCTCACCATTCAATCCTGATTGAGGGACACGATGGTCACCTTTGGCCGAGCGTTTCAACTGCCCAAAGATCTCCTCAAGGGCGCTTCTTCGAATTTCGAGCTCGGATTTTCCTGAAATGTTTAAGCTCCCATCGCCCGGATTTTCTTCGATATATCCTTTTCGCTTCAGGTCCTCAATGAAGTCACCGATCCCATATTCTCCATCGGTCAGGTTATGCTGCCGGTCAAGCTCGGTCAACCATGAAAGCGCTTCATTGACATCTCCAGAGGTCAGCAAGATGAGCTGCTGAAAGATCTTGTTCAGACCTTCAAAGCCCTTTTGGAAGCCCTTTTTGGGTGGAACATATTTTGAGAAATGGAACCCGTTCACGAATTAAAGGTCTGCAATATTATCAGGTATAAAAACAAGCGGGATGAGTGGAAGTTCAATTGTCGCTTAAGTTACACTCCGGGGAATC
>JANQHS010000013.1 GCA_028282565.1 Cytophagales bacterium
GTATGGAATATTGAACCCTAGACTGGTAATCGCTCCCGTATTACCGTTCAGACTTACAGTCCCACCCGAGTTAATAAGAAAATTTCCCCTGAGTGACAGCGTGCTGGCACTGCTCCATTGTAGGGTTCCATTGTTAAGTACAAGTACCTCGGTTGTTGAACCGGCAACATTGATCGAAACGGTATTGATATTTCCTATTTCCACCCTGGTGGTATTGGTTGGGATACAATCACAGGATGCACCTCCAAGTCCCAGGGCAGACCATGTTCCATTCCCTGGGGTCGCATCATCCCAATCTCCTGACTTGCGGCTGTATAAAGTCGTCACGGCGGTAACGCTGACATTATCCAAAGTGTAGCTGTCTACGCCGAAGAATGAACCGTCGGTTGTACTACGCACCGTGATCCTGACCGAATCGCCCTGAACCACTCCGGTTCCTGTTGCGTCGATCGCCAAAAAAGATCCTTCTATCGCAAAGAAAAGCGAATCGGGGCCATTATTGACGCTATAATAAACCCGAAGATAGTCTCCTCCACCCGTGAACCCGGATCCAACATCAAGATCAAGCAAAGCGTATCCGGTCAGCGAAATATCAATCCATTCAGAAATCCATACTCCTTCTCCGTCGGTGTTGTTCACCAGGAAAACATCTTCTCCAAGGACCTCAGCCGTTGCAAAAGTTCCATTCGGAGGTTGGACTGTACTCCAGGCTGTAGCCCCGTTATCCACAGTAGATCCGAGCAATGGATCGGGATCCGTAAATGTTTCATTCCAAAGTACCTGACCGTGGGCAACTCCCCAAGACATGATCATCAGGGCAACATATATGAGTGTTTGCTTCATTTTTTGGCTCGTAAAAACGCGAATCGCTACTTAGGATAACCCCGATGGATATAGCCCACTAATTCTATGGCGATAGTACAAGGTTTAGGAGAAATAAGACAAGCGAACCGTCTTCTATTCTTATTACGCGAAAAAAGCTAATTGGTTTTCTTCCGGAGTGAATTGATCAAAGTATCTATGTCTTTTAACTTGTTATAGAAGTGCGGACCAATCCTGAAATGACCGTTTCTGAAAGTGACCTGAATATTCGCTTTTCTCAGTTCCTCAAACTGATCGGAGTTCCCGGGAATACAAACGATTCCTGCTCTGTTTTCCAAGGAGTTATCGCCAAGGATAGGGTAGTCAATGCTTGCTAACTGAAGAATCAGATATTCCAATAGATCGTCACCTTTTTGTATAATTTTCTGTGCTCCGATTTCCTTTTTCAGACTAAGTGAAGCATCTAACATATTTAATCCCGAACAATTCAGATGCCCGCCCTCATAGCTCAAAATAGAGGGTTCGTAGAAGAAATCGCCATTTTCCATGGTATAGCTTCCATACCCTGCCACCTTTGCCGGGTTTTCTTCAAGGAACTTTTGACGAATGCACAAAACCCCTGAGCCAAAACCGGAATTCATCCATTTATAGTTGCTTGAGATGAGTATGTCGATCCCTGATCTTTCAAAGTTTAATTCTGTCCTTCCCAGGCTTTGAGTGGTGTCCACAACAAATGTGATCCCGTTTTCCTGACAAAAGGCTCCCAGCTCATCCACAGCAATGCAGAACCCCGATAAGTACTGAACATGACTGATCACAAATAATTGAATGTCTTCCTTCAGGAGTTTCCCTTTGATTTCTTCAGTATCAATAAAAAAACCATCCGGACTTTCAACCCAACTCACTTCGTAATCTCCAAGAACAAAAGGATCCCGCAGAGAGGGATAGTCATCACGATAGAGAAGGACCTTTTTATGAACTTGAATGATCGGGAGGATGGCAATAAGGCCAAATGAGAAATTTGGGAGAAATGCCAATTCTGATTCCTTACATCCGATGAATTCGGAGGCCTTTGTTCTGATCCTCGGATAGTCCTCTGCTCTCCATTTTTCGAAGGCGAGGCTCCCATTCAGGAGAAGGTCATCATTGAAGTCACGCGATGCTTGTATATGCTCTTCCGGTATAAGACCAATTCCGGAAGTGTTTAGATATGCGTGTCGGTCAAGGGCAGGATAGGTGTACAAGGGATGAAGTGTTATAAGTGGTAACAATAATGCATTTAAGACGTCGTATTAACCTCAATAATAAAGGTTACGGGCCATGGCAGTTGCGATAAACACAATTACACTGATCAGAGCCACCTGTGCATAAGTCAAATTGGACAGCTCTTTACAGGATTTCAAGTTGATCTCATCACCCTTTTTCAGCTTTTTTCTCCATTTCATCAGGGTGATCATCGGGTACATTTCCAGTAGGAAAATGGTCCCGAACAGCATCATCTTTATCCAGAAGAGATTGCTTCCCAAATAATAGTCCGTACCTTTTTCCAATCCACCGAAGGCCCGCCAAACACCTGTACTGATCCATAAGAAGGCCGCACCGCCATAGAGGTTATCGGCCAGGAATACCGAACTCAGATCCCCAACCTCCTTAACTTTCGACAGGGCTCTGCCCCGAGCTACCGCACTCCCCAAACCCAATCCCAGAGTGAGGAGGTGAACTGATGAAATGATCCAACTCAACATAATAGGCAAATTTAATCTTTCCGGAAAGGGATTTGGTATTCCTGGAGATCATCTTTCGTATATCGTACCAGGACTCTGAGGGGTATCTCTCTGGGAAATCCGATGCGCCTCATGAAAGTCAATTCTTGTGCATCTCAAAATTCTTTCGAAACGAGACTTTAGAGCATCGAATATCTCCACTTGAATCAAAACCTTGGTGCTGCCCTTGGTTTAAATAACGATGAAGAGCTATTTTCACAAAAAAATCGAAAGATGATAATCGGAACAGTCACTTTGCTTACCATCATTTTCCTTGGAGGAGGGTCAGGAGATTTTGAATACCTCTTGCTCAGCGATGGAGACAAAATCATTAAGGAAGTTGTTGTTGATAAGGATCAGCAAAAAAAGGTTTTAGACGATCTCAAACCCCTGAGAAAAAGTGTGGATGCGCACAAGACCAATGTCGAAAAGTCTTTAAAGCTTATCGACAAACTTTCCATGGAGTATGAGGATAAGCTGCCGGAGATCAAGGCCGAATCCAAGAAGATCATGGATGAAGTAAAGGCTGCTGAAAAGGATATTGCCGAGGGTCGAGTTAAAATAGCTTCTCGCCTTGATGATGAAACCTGGGAGGCTCTCCTGGAGGCGGTAGATGCCTCCATAGACGAGGTGGATGTTCCTGATATTGAGTCGACTATTTTCTCTAACCTCGACCAGCTGGAAATTGCCGTAAACGATAACATCAATGATGAGGCCAGGCGAACAAGGATCTTTGGGGTGTTAGAGGAATTCAGATCAACCCTAACGGAAACCTTAAAATATCTCAATGAGGCTAGTCCGTCAGCGAATCAGGCGTTCCGGGATAAATCATCTTCGCAGCTTGATCTTGAGAAATCCTATTATCCCTTAAATGCATCCCTGACCAAAACCCTTGATCAGGCGGCCAATATGTACGATAAAGCTCGAAATATGGCCATGAAAAGCGAATGGGATATGATGGTGGCCGATTACAAGGGAAAAGCAAAAAACAAATAGTCAGTCGAATTTCAGGTGTCGAACCGACCGTCCGTCTTCCTGTATTTCTTTTAAGGCGTCGATTCCGATCAGGATCTGCTGCTTCACAAAGCTGTCATTGACTTTTTTATCACTCTTTCTTGTTTTTACCCCTTCGGGTACCATGGGTTGGTCCGATACCAGTAGGAGAGCGCCGACAGGTATCTGATTGGCAAAGCCAGCGGTGAATAGGGTAGCGGTTTCCATATCGATCGCCAAAGCCCTGATCTTTCGCAGGTATTGTTTGAAAGCATCATCATGCTCCCATACGCGACGATTGGTCGTATAAACGGTTCCAGTCCAATAATCCTGATGATGGTCCCGAATCGTGGATGAAATGGCTCTTTGTAGATTAAATGCCGGAAGTGCGGGAACCTCGGGAGGAAAATAGTCGTCAGATGTCCCTTCGCCGCGAATTCCGGCAATGGGAAGTATAAGGTCTCCGATTTTGCTTCTTCTTTTCAATCCCCCGCATTTTCCAAGAAAAAGGACCGCCTGCGGCTGGATCGCAGAGAGCAAATCCATGATCGATGCTGCGTTTGGACTCCCCATCCCGATATTGATCAGCCGGATACCATTGGAAATGGCAGAAGGCATGGTACTGTCCACGCCTTCCTTTTCCACATCATTTATTTTACAGAATAACTCAAGGTAATGGTCGAAGTTGGTCAACAGGATCAGTTCGCCAAACCGATCCAGCTCAACACCGGTGTATCTTGGGAGCCAGTCTTCAACAATTTCCTTTTTGGATTGCACGAGATTATTTTGTCTTTATAGGATCCGGGGGTCTTGAAGGAAGTTTCTTTGGATCCGACTGGATCATTTTCATCACCTCTTCGATTCCCTTTTCCAATTGATTGTCCTTTCCGGCTATAACCGAAGCGGGGTCATTATCCACTTCTATGTCAGGGTCAACACCATAGCCCTCTATGATATATGATCCGTCGGTGTCATTTGTTGCTTGGTTAGGCACAGTAACCTGGCCACCGTCGATCAATGGTCTTTGACCTGAGATTCCAACGACACCTCCCCAGGTTCTCGTTCCGATCAAAGGGCCCAGCCCTGATTTTTTGAACCGATGAGGAAAGATATCTCCATCGGATGCCGATGTGCTGTTCATCAGACAGACCATGTGGCCATGAAAAACGGTGTAGGGGTATGTTCTGGGCATATCTCCGCTGAATCCAAACCTTGTTCCAAGCAACTTGGAATCCAGTCTTTCTATGATCCATTGAGATACGTTTCCACCACCATTGCCACGGTCATCAACGACCAGTCCCTCTTTCCTGATCTGGGGGTAGTACCATTTGATAAACTCATAGATCCCACTGGCTCCCATATTTGGAATATGGATATAGCCAACCTTTCCATCCGTCTTTTCATCGACGAGTTTTCGGCAACCATCCGTCCATTCCTTATAGCGCAGGCTTGATTCACTGAATACGGGTGTATATTGTACCTGACGACTTCCGCTCTCCGAGGCCGAAGAGTTCACCGTGAGTGTAACGGGTTGGGTTTTATGTTGAAGCAGACGATATGGGTTGTCGTTTCCGCTCAATTCTTCTCCATCTATCGCCAAAATGTAGTCGCCCGCCCGAATATCGACACCAACTTCAGTCAGGGGAGAGCGATATTTCGATTCTTGGTTTTCTCCTGTGTAGATCTTTGCAATTCGGTATTTCCCGGCCCCTTCATCCAATTCGAAAGTGGCTCCCGGCAGGGCTACTCTGGGCCTTGAAGGGATCTCAAAATCCCCACCCATAATATATGCATGTCCGACGTTGAGCTCAGAGATCATTTCAGCGATGACATAGTTCAAGTCCGATCTATGGGCTACGTATTGAAGCAACTCTGAGTATTGCTTTCCGATTGCCTCCCAGTCATAGCCGTGCATATTGTCGACATAGAAATAGTCACGGTATCTTCTCCAAACCTCCCAAAAAATATTCTCCCATTCTTCCATGGGAATCCTGTCCACCATGAGGCCCCTCGTGGAAATTGCCTTCATGTCCTTAGAGTTTGCAACGGGATCACTGATCATGTATTTTCCCTTTTTTGACAACATGATCTTGTTTCCTTCAGAAGAAAGAAGATAACCTCCCAATCCTGTTGTCACGGTTTTCTCCTCTCTTTTTTTCAGGTCAAAGTATTTGAGCTCGCTGTCCATGTAACTTTTCCTGCCGTAAAACCAGGCTCCGCTTTCCTGGTAGAAGATCTTGCCCTTGCCCATGAGCAGGTTATTATAGTTGCTGGCTTCAACAGGCACTTTGAATACCCTGGAACTAAGCCCCTCAAAATCAATCTTGGTCTTTTCGGGCCCGGAGGTTTTTCCCTTGCTGCCCTTGGAGCTCTCTTCGGCCTTATCTCCTTCTTCGATCTCCACTTCATCGCTTTCAGGTGCGAAAGGATTCTCAACCTCGGAAGTCAGTGCGAGCCCGTATATTCCTGTCATTCTATTGGTTGCGTAATTCCATTCCCATGTGCTTCCCTGAGGTGCAAACTGACGATCCGAGAAAAAGAAGATGTATTTTCCCTCATTATCCCATACAGGCTCATATTCCTCGAAATAATCACTCGTAACCTGCCTGACCCTCTTTTCGGAAATACTATAGACATAGATCGAGCTAAACCCGGCATGATTTGACTTAGAATAAGCCAAATAATCCGAGTTGGGTGCCCAGGTATAATCACCACTGCCACCAAATTCAGACTTATCGGCTTGTGTCAATTCCTTGGTATTGACGTTCAGGACGTACAACTTTCCTTTGGGTGTGCCAAAAGCGAGATAATTTCCATCCGGTGACCACCTCATCCCTCCAAACGCCTCTTTCAATTGGCCCGTGAGTGCTGACGGCTCTTCGTTTCCCAGTTGATCAATAAGATAAACCTGATCTTCACCACTCATATCTGAAATAAAAGCGATATTCTTCCCATCGGGTGACCAGGTAGCGTCTCGCTCGTGGGATCGGGAGCTATTGGTAAGATTTCTGGTAGAACCCTTTTCGATCGGCGCCGTAAAAACATCTCCTCGTGCGACAAAAAGTGCCCTTTCCCCTTTGGGTGAAAGTCCCCAGTCTTCAACATTCTTTCCTACCGAGTATCTTGAAGGCCTCATCGAGAGCCCATCATCCGGCACTGAGATATTCAGATCCTTTATGGATTTGTTTTTGACATTATAGACCTTGAGTTCTCCGGCAAGTTCATAAACAATATTCTCCTGGTCATCGGATGAAGGCCAGCGAACATCCCATTCTGTGCTGTTGGTCAATGTCTCTACATTCTTCGAGTCCGGATCATAAGAATAGAGATTCAGGGTTCCTGTGCGATCGGAAACAAAGTAAATGCGATCTCCGAACCACATCGGATCCCTTTCTGTCCTTTTAGAGTTGGACACCGGTGTCGTTTCCAACGTCTTCAGATCAACAATGAAGAGGTTCTGCGCCCAGCCTCCTTCGTATCTTTTCCAATGTCTGAAATCCCGGAAAAGCGGAGAATAAACCATTTTGTCGCCATCGGGAGAAAAGTCTCCTGCTCCCGAGGTCGGCATTGGAAGCTTCACAGGGAGTCCGCCCTCTACGCTAACGGTAAACAAACCCGTCTCTATACTTCCACCATTGGCATCGCGCAGACTCCTGAACAAGACCTCCTTGCCATCGTTACTCCAACCATAGACCTGATTGTCGTATCCCCACCTGGGTGGAAGCGGGCCTACGGCAGGGTAGTAGGTCAACTGCTTCGGAGTTCCTCCGGTGGAGGGAATCACATAGACCTGCTCATCTCCGTCATATTGACCGGTGAAGGCGATCCAGTTTCCATCCGGAGAATAGCGAGGAAAAAGCTCCTGGCCAGGGTGGGCTGTCAGGCGGGTAGCTGTGCCTCCGTCGGTGGAAGCCTTCCAGAGGTCACCGGCATAACAGAATACCACTTGATTCCCATGGATGTCAGGAAAACGCAAAAGTTTGGTCTGGGCCTGTGCCAGGTATGTCAGGGTTATAAAAAAAAACGATAGGAATAATGCTTTTTTGGAGTATGTACTGTTCATGATGATAATTTGATGGACTAAATTCTACTTTTTTATGTCATTTCGGCAATGCCTTTATGTAAATGGACTACAATTAAGTTTTGCTGAGAAACTATAATCTATTGCTTTTCGGAGAAAGGGAACTTTTATTCCTTTCATGAATCCAGGCAAAGGAAAGGGGCGCATAGAGTGATTAGCGATGAAAACATATTGCTTAGAACCGAATCATTCCATGAATCGATTTGGCGGCCTGGATCAAGTTCTTTCATTCAAAAGTGCCAATAGCTTATTAATTGGACCAAATTAGGAAATAGAGGGGCATATTGATAATGCAACCCCACCCATTTCACCATCATTGATATTTTTATTCCTCACCGCAGAAAACTACACTAAAATGGAAGCCAAACTAACAAGGATCGCTTTATTGATCTTTTTACTGATCATTTGCCGAGAAAGCTTTTGCCAGAAGAATGATACCCTCACCACACTTGATGGTATTGATGTGATCGGGGAGATCTATTCACTTCAGGAGGGTAAGCTTGAGTATGCAACGGTATACCTCGGAACAGCGAAGATCACGTGGTCCAACATAGAGCGTCTTGTTTCCCCTAAGAATT
This sequence comes from Cytophagales bacterium, assembly GCA_028282565.1. Classification (GTDB taxonomy): domain Bacteria; phylum Bacteroidota; class Bacteroidia; order Cytophagales; family CCMP332; genus JANQHS01. The sequence continues at coordinate 8,238 of JANQHS010000013.1, forward strand.
TAACCATATCCACGAAAGATGGAAAGATCTACCATGGCGCACTTGTGGAACCTGATCGGGGAAAAGAGCTGAAGGTAAGGGATGAATACGATGGGCATATCACCATCATTCCTATGGCCGATGTCATTCAGATCGATCCGGTTGTTCGAAAAAGGATCTATAGGATCAAGGGGTATCTGGATCTGGGTTTCAGCTATACCAAGGGCTCGGATGTCACGCAGTTGAGCTTTAACGGACTCATCAATTACAGGACGGATAAATATGATTTTGAATATGCGACCAATACCATCACCCATGTGCAGGGGAAGATCGATAAAACCACCTATAAGCGGGACATGCATTTTACGGCGGCAAGGATGCTTCCAAGAAAATACATCGTCGATGTCACAGTTTCCGGAGAGCAGAATACGGAGTTGGGGATTGAACTTCGTTCCATCGTCGGTTTGGGAATTGGTAACCAGGTGCTACTACGCCCCAGAAACAGGATCACCCTTACCACTGGCCCAATTTTTAACAACGAGAACTACAGCGACACTCTGGAGGGAACCAGTCCCGATCAAAGCACGGTTGAATGGATGGGTCAGTTCAGGTGGAGAGCTTTTAGCTATTCGCTTCCGGAGCTTCAGTTGTACATGGACCTGGTTTACTACTACAACATTACTTTGGGAAACAGGAATCGTCTCAACTTCAATACCAATCTATCCTATGAGATTATGGACGATTTCTTTTTGAACTTTACTTTCTATGCCCAATATGACAGCAATCCACCGGATCCCAATGCAGCACAGATCGACTGGGGTAATACAACAGGGCTGAGGTATGAATTCAAAAGCGGGCAAAGGTCTAAAAGAGCACGCAAGAAGAGAGGCTAATTCCCGACATGCCTTCTGATTCTGAAGGCATTAATCGCATTGAATCCGAGCTTTTGGGTCAGCCGGTGATTGACAATAAAACCTACCGGTGCTCCGATGCCGGGGATTAGCTGGAGCATTTTTGCGATGTCAAGGTAGTCTCTATATTCGATTTGGAATGATTTCCAGTCAATCTCATTCAGGGTTTCCTCCAAATATGGCTTCTGGGTCTCAAACTCTATAATTCTCCCAAATACCTTGTTTCGGTTGATTTGGTTTGAAAAGGTGATCTGAAATATGTATAGAAGGAATAAGCGTTCCCTGACATCTTTTACATCGTACCCATGAATAGCCGAAAGCTCAAATAGCATCTTCATTTTGAGCGAAAGCCATAGTGGAAAATCGGCGAGCCCAAGTAAGATCCCACCCGCTCCCGTGATGGCACCTTCCGCTGCAGAGCTGGTAGAATAAAATCTGATCCTCTCCCTGGCTTTATCTTCCATTTCTTTCGGAGACCCGAAAAAATTTGGTTTGGGATTTGTCAGATCAGAGCCTGCGATGACGCCCCTGAACATGGTTTTAACCGAGGTGGTGATCACATTATGAACTCTGTCGGGAATGAGTTTATTGATCTTTACCTGCAGTGATTTGGATACCCTGGAAATCATGCTGGGGTCAGCCATCATCTGGCTTTTCCATTGCTCCAATTCACTTGCAATCTGTTCTTCGTATGGATCCATTCGTTTCAAAGATCAATAATTGAAACTGTTTTGGATCTCCCAATCCGGATAAGAGAACATATCTAAGGCTTCATAGAATATTCCTCCAATTTGCTTTCGTATTTTTCGTTTCGAATATGATATGCAGATTCTGAGATCCGCGCTTGTCTTAGTTGCTCTTTTTTTCTTCATCGCATCTTGTGATGACGCAGATGAATTATCGGTTTTTCCAAAGGGCCAAACCAGGATCACCGATGTGGCATTGAGTGTCGTCTTGAGGGATATTCGAAATCAGGGGAATGTGAGTGATTTCTCGCTCAGCTTCGCAAGGGCATATGATGAAAGGAAGATCACCGAGTACAGGGCTTTTTTGTTGCCGTTAGAAGACTCTATCGCGCTCAACGAAGCCGAATCACTTACCGCAAAGAGCTACATCAGCATTGCACCGCGTGGAGCCAACTATGATACCATCCTCCCAATAGGCCTTCATGATGCCAGAGGCAATCCCATTCAATTGGCAACGGAATATAGGGCCTGGATACTGAGCATTTCGGATGGGGATTATACCAATAAAAATGCGGTTTCCGATCCTTCATTGCCTATGGAGCTGATTGATCGAGAACTCTCGATAACCTATATAGGCCATAGCGGAGTCTTTATTGACGGTTATGGGAAAAAAGTGCTCATCGACGCCATACCTGGCCAGTCGCCCGGATGGAACCCGGTTCCCCCAAAAACGAGTGGTGATATAATCAATGGAAATCCTCCCTATGAGAATACTAACCTGCTTTGCATCACCCATAACCATGAAGATCATTTCAGTGCGCCTCAGGTGAGTGCTTTTGGTTTGAGAAATCCTGAAACCAGGATCGTGGGGCCATTGCAAGTACTCGATGAGATAATTCTTCCGAACGAGTCTGTGATTTCCCTTGACCGCTTTAACAGGGTGGATTCGGTGATCAACGGGGTGGAACTTTCAATATTCCACTTCAGGCATTTTGACATGTTCGGCAATGACTTCTCTGCTGTGGACAATTTTGGATATATGATAGACATTGGCGGTTTCCGTATTCTTCACGTTGGAGATTTTGACTACTCCAATGAGAATCTGGATCCATTCGATTTCAGCTCCATGGATATCAATATCCTGATTATCCCGACCTTCGGTACGCTGATCAGCAAGAAGAACAAGAGTTTGATCGACTCAAAGATCAATCCTGATCACATCATCGCAGTCCACCTCCAATCATCGACAACGATCAGCGATGTTAAGGCTGTTTTTGGCGATATTATTGTCTTCAAGAACTCCGGGGACCTGGTTTCATTCTAGTCAGCAAACCTCTCAAGGAAATTTTCTTTGATAATCCCAAAGGGTCCAATATCATTACGTCCTAAAAACCAATACTATGGCCTCCTTCAAATATCTTTTGTCCATTATTCTCATTATCGGATTTGCATCATGCCAGAATCCAAAAGAAGAAGTTCCGAAAAAGGAGTTCTCCATCTCCTATGAAAAATTCACGCTTGAGAATGGGCTGGAAGTGATCCTGCATAAGGATACCTCGGATCCTATGGTCGCCGTTGCGTCCATATTTCATGTGGGATCCAATCGAGAGAAACCCGGAAAAACAGGCTTTGCCCATTTCTTCGAACACATGTCTTTCAACGATTCCGAGAATGTACCGATGGGAGCCAACAGGAAACTTATTCCGGAGTGGGGTGGAAGCAGGAACGGAGGAACCTGGTCCGATGGAACTATTTATTATGAAGTCGTACCAAAGGATGCCTTTGAGAAGATCCTGTGGATTGATTCTGACAGGATGGGTTTTATGATCAACACGGTAACGCAGGAGGCATTGGAAGCTGAGATCCAGGTTGTGAAAAACGAAAAGCGGGAAAGGAACGATAATGCTCCCTACGGGCATACCGATGAGGTGATCCGTAAAAATCTATATCCCGAAGGACATCCTTATTCCTGGACGGTTATCGGCTCTTTAAAGGACCTTCAAACCGCGTCCCTTGAAGATGTAAAAGAGTTTTACCGGGAATACTATGGTGCGCGTAATGCGACTCTTGTGATCGCCGGGGATATCGACATGGACGAAGCAAAGCAGATGGTCGACAAGTGGTTTGGCGAGATCAGGGCAGGGGATCCGGTAGAATCTTTGGGCCCGATGCCGGTCTCTTTGGAAGCAACTAAAATGCTCTATTGGGAGGATAACTTTGCCAAATTGCCCGAACTGAGGATGGTATATCCTTCCGTTGAGAACTATCATGCCGATGGTTATGCGTTAGAGGCACTTGGCCAATTGCTAAGCGGAAGTAAAAATGCTCCGCTTTATCAGGTAATCGTAGAAGAGGAGAAGCTCGCGCCCAACGCAGGAAGCTATCAGGATGGTAACGAGCTCGCTGGGGAATTCGTGATCCGGGTAAGAGCTAACGCGGGAACTGACCTGGATGATGTTAAAGTGGCTATTCAAAGCGGTATGGCTCGATTTGAGCAGAATGGGGTAAATGAAAGGGATCTGAAGAGGATCAAAGCTGAATTGGAAACAGGGCTTTATCAGGGAGTTGAAACGGTGCTAAACAAGGCATTTCAACTGGCTATTGACAATGAATTCTATGGCGATCCTGGATATATTGCCGAGCAGGCAAAACTCTACCAGGCGGTCACAACTGAAGATGTGATGAGGGTTTACAATACCTATATCAAGGGTAAGCCTTATTTGATGACATCTTTTGTCCCGGCTGGCATGCCGGAACTGATCGTCGAAGGTTCAGAATTGGCCGAGGTTGAGATCGAAGAGGTATTGGCCGATGTTGCTGAAGAAGAGGTCAGCAGGGGAGATGAAGCGGAATACGAAAAAACAGTGACCAAGTTCGATAGGTCGGAGCCGCCATTTGGACCTCAGGCGACATTTACCATGCCTGATATCTGGACAGGAGAAATGGGTAATGGAATGAAGGTTTATGGGATCGAGAACAATGAAATCCCACTTGTGAGTTTTGACCTGACAATCAAAGGAGGACATTGGCTTGACCCTCTTGATAAGGCCGGTGTTTCAGACCTGTTTGCCGATCTGATGATGGAGGGAACACAATCAAAGACACCTGCAGAACTCGAAGAGGCGATCGGGTTATTGGGATCCAGTATCTCCATGAATGGAAATCCTGAAGAGATCCGGATCTATGGAACCTGCCTTTCAAGGAATTTTGAGCCTACCCTGGCTCTGGTGGAGGAGATCTTATTACAGCCCCGTTGGGATACTGCCGAGTACAACCGCCTGAAGTCAGCGCTGAACACCAAACTTAAGGGCAGGGAGGCAAATCCAATCCAGATTGCTTCCGTAGCATTTACCAGGCTCATGTATGGTGACGATCATATCTTTGGGTATCCGTCCTCCGGGACCATTACTTCCACGGAGAATATCGATTTGGATGATCTCAAATCGTACTATGCAAATCTTTCTCCCCAGCTGACTTCCGTGCACATCGCAGGGGACATCGACCGGGAAACGGCTTTGAAGTCTTTGGGGTCGCTTGAAAAGAACTGGACATCGGAGGCCCCCGATTTTCCAAGCTATAATGTTCCGGAGCAGGATAAGGGAGGCAATCTGTATTTTATCGACTTTCCCGGAGCAAAACAAAGTGTCATATTCATTGGAAAAGCAACTGTTTCAGCAGGAGATCCTGATTTCGTCAAATTGGATTATGCCAACGAGAAGATCGGTGGAGGCTCGAGCGGGCAGTTCTTCCAGATCCTGAGAATAGAGAAAGGATATACTTACGGTGCATATTCGTTTTTCAGAAATACCAACGAAATCGCTCCGTTTATTGCGTATTCCAATGTTCGCTCTAATGCCACCAAGCCATCGCTGGAGATCTTCCAGGATCTTCTGAGCAATTATGCCGAGAACTTCACAGAGGAAGATGTCATCACAACTCAGAAGAAGATCCAAAAAAGCACCCTCAGATCCTATGAGAGTCTTGGATCCAAACTTGGGATCCTGAGGGATATCAGCAAATACGGAAAGTCAAACAAGTATCTTGAAGAGGATCAGGAAACACTGAGAAATATGACCCTTGAGGATTTCAAATCAACCATAGAAACCTACCTTGACGAAAGTGATATGTACTATGTGGTTGTCGGTGATGCGGCAACTCAACTTGAAGAAGTACGTCAGGCAGGCAAGGGCGATCCCATCCTCATGGATATCAACGGCAATCTGATCCAATAATGGTCATACCGAATAAGCGGGCAGCTGAAAATGGAAGGCTGCCCCTTCATTTGGCTTGCTGATCACCTCAATGGTAGAGTTATGAAGGGCCATGATCTTCTGGGCTATGGCCAGGCCTAATCCGGCTCCAATGGATTTCTGAGTCGAGTCTGCTTTCTTATAGCGCTCAAAGATCTCCGAAAGTTGCTGTTCAGGGATTCCCGGGCCCGAATCCTCAATCCATACTTCGACACTATCAAGGTTTACCTTGGTTTCAATGGCGACTTTGCCATGCTCCGGCGTGAATTTGATCGCATTGTCCACCAGGTTCTGAAGTGCCCGTTCTACAAGGCTGATATCCGCAAAAACCAAGGGCACCTTGTTGTTGAGCTTTAGTGAAAGATCAATGTTCTTTTTCGATGCCAGGATCTGGAATTTTTTTTGGACTTCCATGAGAAGATCCGAAAGTGCAAAAGGTTCCTTGATGGCCTCGATCTGTTTCGCTTCGAGCTTGGAGTACTCGAATAGCTGCCCTACCATATTGGATACCCGTTCGGAGTTGTCCCGAATAATATGATAGTACTCTTCCTTCTCTTTGGGGGTTAGCTGATCCTTTTTGATCTGAAGCGTTTCAAGATATCCCTGAATCACCGCCAGAGGTGTCCTGAGGTCATGAGATACATTGGCGATGAGTTCCCTGCGCAGGCGATCTACCGATTTGATCTCATCCATCGTGTTTTCAATGGTATCGGCCATCTGGTTGAAAGAAAGAGCAAGCTCCGAAAGGTCGGAACGATCAGGATTAGGTACCCTGGCCTTGATATCGCCCTCAGAAAAGCGTCGTACCGAGTAGAGGATCTCCCTGAGGTTCTTGGTCAAAAACCAGATAGAGATCAAAGCCAACAGGCCTACAAAGATCATTGTGACCAACATTGATCCTGCTCCCAGGCGAAGGAAATAGTTTGTCTGTAAGGAGCCAGCAATCTCTTCAAACTCTTTGCCAGCCAAGACGATATAAATAAAATACGGATCACCATGGGCTTGGAATTCTGCTGCAGAAAATATTTTGCGGATCCCGGGATTCCTGGGATCATCACCAAGAATATACCGTTGGCCGTTCTCTTTGATGAATTGGTGAACAGGTCCAAGGTCTACGCTTGGGGATGGCTGATTAGGGTTGGAATGGTCAAGCACTACGGAATAAAGAACCGCTCCGGATCTGTCCAAAAGAAAGACCTCTATTGCCCTGTTTACAGCCATCATGTCATGCATCAGATCTCCGAATAAGGCCTTGTTCACCGTTCCGTCTTCGAGTATAGGGGATTGATCCGTAAATTTTTCCTCGATTACATGACTCGCGACATTTGAATTCAACCTTTGTGTAGCCTCTTCAAAATATTTTTCGGAAAAGTACAGGGTGATCAGAACATAGCTTGATCCCATGAGGACAATGAGGAGGAAAAGGACCATCCACAACCTTCTGATAAAAGGGGTTTTTATTGCGCTTCCTTTCTTCATAATGTTTCGGTTTTTGCCATCTCTTCATTGAATTTATATCCTACGCCCCAGGTGGTTAGAATGTACTTTGGATTCGCCATATCATTCTCAATCTTAGCCCTGAGCCGGTTGATATGGGAATTGACCGTATGTTCATATCCGTCAAACTCATATCCCCACACCAGCCTCAATAGTTCGGGTCTGTCATAGCTCCTGCCAGGATTTGACGCCAGGAGTACGAGGAGTTCAAATTCCTTTGGAGATAACTCAATCTTCGCTCCATTCACCAGCACTTTCCTCATTTCAATATCCAGAGAAAGCCCATCAAACTCCAGTTTGGGATTGACGGACTCTGAGAAGCTCTCTTCGATCATCTTGGTCCTTCTGAAAATAGCCTTGATCCGTGACAAAAGCTCTCTAACACTAAAGGGCTTGGTGATATAATCATCAGCTCCGATCTCAAGTCCCAAGACCTTATCGATCTCTTCGGCCTTAGCAGTAAGCATGATGATGGGTGTAGATTTTTTAGCCCTTATTTTTTGGCAGACTTCTATGCCGTCCATTTCGGGAAGCATCAGGTCAAGCAGAATAAGATCATAATCATTTTCCAGGGCCATCTGCAACCCCTTTGGGCCATCCCCAGCGCTGGAAACACCAGAGTCTATATCCTTTAGGTGGATTGAAATCAGATTGATGATCTCCGCGTCGTCTTCAATGATCAATACGTTTCTCATTGTCTCAAATTTGATTTTTAAGTATCACGAAATGATCACAAAGTATTATGAGTTTCATCCCGAGCTGAAAGATCAGGGCCGACAGTTCTTGATATTTAGGAAATCTTTTAATCTAAGTAATTGATTATCAGATAGAAATGGCCAAATCAAATTTACAGGAATTGTTAATTCGCTGTGATATTATCGGGATGTTCTATGCCTTGTTTTGGGAAAACCAAAAATTACATTCAACATGAAATATTCAATTTTAATGCTGTTCATTCTAGGCGTCTTTTTGGCTTCTTGTAGTGACGATGATGATGATCAGCCTTCAAACCCAAACAATACTTTAACGCTCAATATCAACGGATTGGAAAACCTTGGATCTGGTTTTGCTTACGAAGGATGGTTGATCGTGGATGGGGCGCCTGTGAGCACCGGTACTTTTACTGTTGACGACAATGGTAATCTTTCAGATACCGAATTTAATGTTGCTTCCGGAACCCTGAATGCGGCGACCACCTTCGTTTTATCCATTGAGCCATCACCGGATCCTGATCCTGCGCCGGCGGATACCAAAATCATGGCCGGGGACTTCTCAGGTAATACGGCTTCTCTTGGAACCGATCCGGTTGCAATGGGATTTGACCAATCTTCCGGTGCTTATATCATTGCTGCCCCAACTGGAACGGGGGATAGTACGGAAACATATTCAGGGATCTGGTTCCTTGATAACAGCGGCAGTTCTATGACCGCCGGCCTCGACCTTCCGACTTTGAATCCGGGATGGAAATATGAAGGCTGGGTGGTGATGAACGGAACTCCTGTGACTACCGGTACTTTTACCCAACTGGATGTTTCGGATGAAGCTGCTCCTTATAGCGGTAGCAACCCCGGTCCGGCTTTTCCCGGTGAGGATTTCCTCACCAACGCACCCTCAGGTCTTACATTTCCAACCGATCTAAGAGGTCAGACTGTGGTGATATCCGTGGAGCCAAGCCCGGATAACAGCCCAGATCCTTTTACACTCAAGCCCCTGGCGTCAGGAATTCCAGACATGTTAGGTAGCGGTCCCGAGACCATTACAAACAATGTATCGAATTCTTTTCCTTCGGGGAATGTAACCAGGTAACGGTATTTCGTCACTAAACCAAGAACGAAAGCCCGGCAATGCCGGGCTTTTTGCTTTTTTACAACCAAGTGGTACCGGAACTGTTACAATAATTAAATCATAGAGCATGTTGAATTGGAACGATGTCATCCATTTTGCCTCCAAGGGCAATCCCGAGCCGGATAGGAGGGTTGAAAAAACCGATGAAGAATGGAGACAAGAATTAAGCCCCGAGGTATTTGCCGTGACCAGGGCTAAGGGCACGGAAAGACCTTTTTCAGGAGAATTTTGTGAGGCCTTTGAGCCAGGAAAATACGCTTGTACATGTTGTGAAACACTCCTTTTTGATTCGGAGGAGAAATTTGAGTCGAGCACGGGCTGGCCGAGTTTTACACAGCCGGTAAAACCTAATACGGTGGCTTATCAAAAGGATAGCAGCCATGGAATGATCCGTGTGGAGATCCTGTGCAATATTTGCGACAGTCATCTGGGGCATGTTTTTCCGGATGGGCCGGCACCCAGTGGCCTGAGATATTGTGTAAATTCTCTCTCATTGAAGAAGGAATCCTAGTTTCCGGATACCATTCTACATTCCAGGAAAGAACTTCCGCCTTTGAATAGGGAAATAGAAGTATGAAGCACCAAAATTTTGCCTGAATCAGGAGTTGAAATTGGGATCATCTTAGTCAGCCAAAGCGGAGGTCAGCCGAAAATATTTCAACAGTTTATTTCCAATTCTGTTTGAAGCACCGATCAACGCGGATCGATAATCTCGAATTCCACCCGACGGTTCAGCTTCCTGAATCTTTCGTTGATATTTGGAAGGTAAGGTTGGGTATATCCTCTTCCACTGGTGACCATTCTTGATGAGCTGATCCCCTTGGAGCGAAGATAATTCTTAACCGCAACGGCTCTATCCTTGGATATTCCAGCATTTTGGCCCTCCGAGCCAATATTACAGGTATGCCCGACAACTCGCAGCTTGATATCGGGATGCGCTTTCAATATGATCGCAACCGAATCCAGTATCTCTTCGCTCTTGTTTAAAAGTTTGTGACTATTGAACCTGAAGAAGATCTTTTGGTCGATAAGGGCCAATTCATTTTTCTTCAACCCGTATGGCCCGACCACAACCATAGGGGAAACCTTGCCTGAAGGATCTTCCACATTCTGGTCAGCACCTATCCCTTCCAATTCCTCAGCTTTTTCATCCTCTTCAGCTCCGATCAATACCGGTGCTGCAACGATGGCCGGGCTTACCCCGGATTGATCCTCCTGGTCGGTAGATTTTAGGGATGACTCAGAGGTAGCCATGCTCTCGAGGCTATCAGTCTCCATACTATCGAGGTCTACTGAATCGATCGAACTGAGATTTTGGAAGCTGTCGATCTCCAACTCTTCTTCCTCGGGCAGGTCGCAATCCTTGTACCCAAATTTGATCTTCAGTGTGATCTCATGAGAATTGCTTGGCACTTCGGGAACAACACTCACATCATAACTATACCCCAGCCAGGCTTTCTTTTTCCAATGGTATCCGGCGGTAAAATTGACGGAAGAATTTGTTCGATAACTCATTCCGACTTCCAAGGCCTCTTTGATCAAGGCATTTGCCAGGAAGTCGATCTGAGCGGGCCCGCCGGAAACATCCTTTGCCAAAAAACTTCCCTTGATCTTGAGATCCGGGTTCACGGCAAAGATCTTTCCTGCGGTAAGATACCAGTGATTTCTGCGATTGTATTCTGTACCTTCCGGAGCGCCAAGTGTCGTGGAGATGAACCTCGGCGTAGATACTCCACCGAAGAAATTCTTGTAGGAAAAATAGGCACCAATACCTGCGCCAGGACTTTGGAACTGAATATTCTCTGCGAATCTCGGATCATTTGTCACACCAAGCTCAGAATAATCTTCACTGTAAAAATCTATTCCTGCTACAGCACCAACGGATAGGGTGAGGGCTTCAAAGTTCCATTGGTCATTGCAATCCGATGAGTCTGAAATGATCTTATAGGAATATGAAAAATTGAAACCGGTGATCGTCGAAACTCCGAAGCGATCCGAAAGGACCGTGGCTCCAACGCCGTGTTTTTGATTCCTTAATCTTGCGGTTCCACTCAGGAAGATAGTGGTTGGCGTGCCCTCTACACTTGCCCATTGTCTCCGGTAAGTCAGCATCAGGGCCTTATCCTTTTCAAAACCCGCATAAGCTGGATTGTAGATCATGGGGTTGAAGTTGTATTGGGTCAACTGCGTTTGCTGTTGGGCATTTGCAGAACTCAATCCCATGATCAACAACAAAAGGGGCAATATGGCTAGGATCCTCTTCATTTTATCTCTTCAAGACCAGATAACCGCTCAGCGGTGGACTCCCATCTCCAAGATCAATGGTGTAATAATAGGTGCCATCGGGAAGTTCCCCCGATCCCCAGGAACCTGACTGATTTGCGTTTCCGTCAAAAACTCTGTTGATATTGTCGTATCCCGTGGTTTCAAAGACCACATTACCCCAACGGTTGAAAACTGAAACCTTATTGTCAGGGTAATCATTGATTCCCCTGATCCTCCAATAGTCGTTGTTCCCATCCTGATTAGGACTTATTCCTTTTATAGGTTCAACTGTAGCAACTTCACCTACTGTCACCACTATACTATCAAAATTGGCGCAACCTGTTTGGTCGGTATAAGTCACCGTATAGGTCGTCGTTTGAATTGCAGTCAAAATGGGGTCCGGTCGATCGGGATCATCTATACCAAGAGTAGGGGACCAGCTATACTGTCCATCATCTCCCACATTAGTCCTAGCGTTCAGTTGGATCAGTTCTCCGTCGAGCACGGTGGTGTCATTTCCTGCTTCAACGGACAAGAGGGTATAATTTATGGCCACCGTATCCGAGTTACTCTGACAAGGGCCTGTGACTGTCCAAGCAAACAGATTTGTCCCTATGCCGAGTTGTGTTACACGGGTTGACGGGCTTAGCTGGTCCTGGATCTGACCACTTCCCGATACCAATGTCCAAAATCCAATACCGGATGAAGGCGTCTGGGCTGATAAATCTACCTCCGGGCGGCAGACCGCATCATCGTTTCCGGCGTCTGCAATGCTCGGAACCTGGTCATCAACCACCGTGACCGAAAAAGAACAGGTACTCTGATTTCCATTGATATCCATAATTGTATAGGTCACATCGGTGACTCCAACAGGATAATACCCGCTTGCATCCTGACCACCATTAAAATCATTGGAGAAGCTGAATACCGCACAATTATCATCGGTGCCGGGAATAGCGATGCTTACAGAACCACCGCATGAATCGAGATCATTGTTCAGAGTTTGATCCGAAGGGCATATTATGACAGGGGATATAGTGTCCCGAACCGTAATATTTACATTTTCCATACTTGTATTTCCACTTGGATCATTGCCCGTCACCTGTATGACAATGATTCCTGTATCGGCGCAGGAGAAAATAGACTGGCTCAATATCAATGGATCGAGGCTGCAGTTGTCGGAACTTCCAATATCTATATCTCCCTGGCTAATAGAAGCCGAACCGTTCTGATCCAGAAAGACTGTTACGTCCTGAAGGCTGAGCACCGGAGAAAGGGTATCCAACACTGTGATCACTGCCGGAGCCGAAGCAGAGTTGCCGCTTGGGTCGGTGACGATCAATGAGATGTTGTTGGCTCCGGTGTCGACGCAGTCAAACAATGAATCACTGAGACTCAACGAGAATCCGCAATTATCCGAACTGCCATTATCAACCATCGAGGAAGATATGGAGGCTGATCCGGAAGCATCCAAATAGATGGTCAGGTTCTGTGCAATGGGATTAGGATCTATAGTGTCTAATACGGTGATGTCGGCTTGTCTATTCGCGCTGTTTCCGTTCACATCGGTGACTGTGAGCGTGACCTGATTCAATCCGGCATGCGAACAGTCAAAATTCTGCTGGTTCAGTACATAGGCACTTATTCCACAGGCATCAGAGCTTCCGTTATCTACCTGTGAAGGTAGAATACTTGCCATACCTGAATTGTCCAGGTAGATCGTAAGGTTCTGGACCTGAACATCCGGTGATACAGTATCGATTACCGTGACTGTAGCGGTATTTGATGAGCTATTTCCATTTACATCCTGAATCGTGAGTGTGACTGTATTGGCACCTATATCGGAACAAAAGAAGGAATCTATGTCTATGGTGCTGGAGTTGATCCCGCATGCTTCGATCGAACCATTATCAATAGAGGCAGGAGTGATCACACCAAGGCCGTTGGCATCCAAATAAAGATCGATATTCTGGGTGATCACCTGCGGTGATATCGTGTCAAAGATGGTGATCTGAGCAGGGCCTGTTGAGAAATTTCCGCTTAAATCGGTAACGACAAACTGTACATTGTTCACACCAATGTTGGAACAATTGAATGTGTCAGGGATTACATCATAGGATGCAATGTTACATGCATCCACGGATCCGTTGTCAAGGAGAATGCCCGGCACTGTTATTCTTCCATTGGCGTCCAGGTATGCCGAGATATTCTGTGAAAAGATGAGGGGAGAAACCGTGTCGATCACGGTTACGGTTTCAGTTGTCAGTGTGGAATTTCCATTCACGTCGAAAACAACCACGGTGACATTAACTGGGCCTAGCGTAGCACAATTGACGACCGAAGGAGTGACAATGATCGTGTCAATGCCACATGCATCCCATGATCCGTTATCCAAGGCCCATGGATCGATTGTAGCGCTACCCGTGATATCGGTATA
>JANQHS010000092.1 GCA_028282565.1 Cytophagales bacterium
AAAAGCTCAATGAATTCGATCCGGAGAAGGCAAAGAGCATGGTCAAAAGATATGGTGGAAGCGATGAATTGATCGGCAAGATCCCGAATGAATGGAACATAAAACAGCTGAAAACCATGAAAAAAGGCCGGCAAGCCCTGATCGGGTTGCTGGCCGCCTCATCCACAGGGTTGGTCATGAACAGCATCGGAAATACAGCACCCTTCAAATGGTGGATCATCACAGCCCTGATGTTCCTCTTCGGATTCTTTCTCTGGCGTTTCCTTCAGCACAAGGGGATCGCTCGCTGAGAAGGCGATAGCCAAGCTTTCGAAAGCCTTATCTGTTAGCAAGAATTATTTTAGCTTTCATGGTGAAATCAGGAACTCCTTAAAGAGCATTAGTAGTTTCATCTTTGGATATTCACCTTACAATCTTCGTACTCATGATCAATCTCATCCCAAGTCTTCTTCTCGCTTTCACACTACTGCTCACCTCCTCCCACCTGTTCGCACAAAATCTAAAGCTTGAAAGACCGAATTACTCCAAAATCGAAAAGACCATAAAAAAGGATCAATCGGAATTGTATTATCCTAAACTCATGCAAAGATTTTTGGATTCTGATACCGGTATGAGCCTGGAAGAAAAAAGGCATTTGTATTATGGATTTTCCTTCCAGCCGGACTATGCACCTTATGGACATTCGGATTATGAGGACAGTCTCAACTCAATTCTTGAGAAAGGCAGTCCGAACGAACAGGAATACGAGAAAATGATCCGTTTCGCGGATTCTGCTCTACTGTACAATCCCTTCAACAACCGTGTGATCAACGCACAACTGGTCGCCTATGAAAAACTCGGCAACACCGACAGTTTTGATAAGAAACTCAATCAAATGCGCATTATTTTCGATGCCCTGTTCAGCTCCGGAGACGGTAGATCAAAGAAGACCGCCTTCTACGTGATCTATACATCTCATGAATATGACCTCCTCAATGTTCTGGATTTCGAATTCGGAGGAGGACAAAGCCTGATAGAGCATTATGATTATCTCAAAGTCGCCCCGAATTCCTATGGTATCGAGGGCCTATATTTTGATGTCAGCCCCTGTTTGAATTCCCTCAAGTTCAAGTAATGAAATACCATCGGCGGCTGAGCAGTTTTTCTAGTCCAGGCTGGCCAGAACCCTCTTGGTCAATTCTTCGCGATCATTCTTGGCTCCTTCAAGGAAATCCGCCGGTACCGCCAGCCCATCCTGCTGAGTGGTGGACCAGATGATCATCTCCAACAACACAGGGATCAACGCCTTTCCTTTATCGGTCAGAAAATACTCCTTCTTGGTTCTGAGCTTTTCATAAACCCTGGATCCGATGATCCCGTTCAACTCCAATTTCTTGAGGCGATCCGAGAGTATATTGGTGGCGATCCCCTCCTTGGAATGGAGGAAATCATTGTAGAAGCTCTTGCCCTCAAAGGCCAGATCACGGATGATCAAGAGAGTCCACTTATCGCCAAAAAAATCCAATCCATAACTGATGGGGCAATCCGATCGCATAATATTCTCCTTATTACTTGTTTTTTGCAAGTGAGTATTTATCTTTGCTCACTTTCAAATTGCAAGTTAATAAACCGGATCAAATCATGGATACCATTCAGATCAATTTCGACTCCCTGAAAAAAGAGCACTGGACAGCGCAGGAAACGGAAAATGCCAAACTGCTCGTAGACTTCGTTCAGAAGCTCATGAACGACCATGATTTCGACGCAGTGAGAGATAATTTCGGAAATCCCTATTATCGACAGCATAACCGGGCCATTCCCGACGGCATGGATGCATTGCTCGAATATGTCGGGGCATTCACCAAGAGATTCCCGGACTATGCCTACGATGTGAAGCGCATACACGTTGATGGCGATTCGGTCATTTTTCATTCCCATGTCACCATCAATGCCAAGCATAGGGGAAATGAGAAAAAGGGACTTAACATCATCGACATCTGGAAGATCGAAAACGGGAATATCGTTGAGCATTGGGATTCCCTCCAGCCCATGGATGCATTCATGAGGTTCTACAACTGGATGACCGGAGGGGCGATCCGCAACAACAATGGCGTCTATTGATCTCTTGACCAGCAAAATCTCAAGACAGGAATATTATTCCCCTAAAGTTTGCGAAATTCATGCTTTCAAAAGCCCTGTTCGGAACCATGGATTATTCAAGAGTTTTCGCGATGACCTTCGCCAGTATTTACCCCCATTATATCACCAAGGCGGAGAAAAAAGGTAAAACCAAGGAAGAGGTAGATCTGCTTATTTGCTGGCTGACGGGTTATGATGAACAGGGCCTTCAGAAACAGATTGATGATCAAAACGATCTGACCGCCTTCTTCGGCATGGCACCAGAACTGAACCCAAATGCTTCCAAGATCACCGGGGTGGTCTGCGGCGTAAGGGTGGAAGAGGTCGAAGACCCCCTCATGCAGAAGATCCGTTACATGGACAAACTGATCGATGAATTGGCCAGAGGGAAGAAGATGGAATCCATCCTCAGAAAATAAGGAAATCGCAATCCATAGATCAGGTTCAAGTTTAGCACAATCAGAATTTCATGATAGCCCTCATCACCTACGACGCTCCACACCGCAAAACCCAGGATCTGCTCACAAAACTCATCCTCAAAGGGTATTCGGAGATCAGGCTTGTAGTGATCCCCTGGGTTTCCAGGAAGAACTTTCAACCGATCTACAGGCATAGACCATCAGCCCGGGTCGATCTCACAACCGAAGAACTCTGCGAAAGACTGAACATCGCATTCGAGAGGGTCGAGATCAATGAACTCGATCGCTACTTCACTGAGCACCCCTTTGATCATATCATGATCGCCGGTGCGGGTATACTTCCCGAAGACCTAGCCAAAAATCATAAGGTCATCAACTCCCATCCGGGTTTTCTGCCGAACATGAAAGGACTGGACGCTTTCAAATGGGCGATCTACAATGCTCAACCGATCGGGGTGACCACGCATTATATCTCGGAAAAGGCAGACGAGGGAGAGCTGATCGATAAGCAACTCGTGCCCATATACCGGGAAGACACCTTCCATAGCCTTGCCTACAGGGTCTATGAAAAGGAGATCCAAATGATGGTGGAAGCCATCGGGAAGATCGAATCAGGAGAGGCAAGTCTGGA
>JANQHS010000461.1 GCA_028282565.1 Cytophagales bacterium
TCTTTTTAATGTCAGCAACCATTTGGTCTTTGAGATCGGCATTTTCCCCTTTTTGATGATGGGCTCCCTGATCCTTTTCCTCGACCATGAAGAAGTCAAAGGGGAAACAATTGCAGCTCCCGCCAGCTGGGTGAAATGGTCTGCGATTTCACTGATCGTTATACAGATGATCATTCCCTTCCGGCATGTTTTGTATCCGGGAAATGTGGTTTGGACAGAAGAAGGCTATTTCTTTTCCTGGAGGATGATCTCATCGGTGAAGAAGGTCAAAGCTCAATTCAGGATCATAGAACCCGGGACAGGAAGAATGGAGACCATAGACCCGAGAAAAGCGTTGAATTCCATGCAATATCATGCGATGGGGCGGTATCCCGAATTGGCATTGCAATATGCAAAGCACTTAAAAGCGGTTTATCGGCAAAAAGGCTTTGTTGATCCGATTGTCAATGGCAAGATCCAGGTAAAAATGAACAAGAGGCCATATACATTCGTGTTCGACCCGGAGCTGGATCTTGGGTCCCTGGATCACCGGCCCTTAAGGCATATTCCGGAGATTCTACCGAATTAAGAGCCCTTGACCAGGCCCTTGCGGCTGAGGATGGTTTCCAACAGTTTGATGTCACGGGGGTTATTGAAAACCTTATAAGGTAAATGGATCATTTGAGCCTTATTCATCACCAGGGTGATCGAGTTCTTGGACCTCCGGACCTTCTTGATCTGATCCCATTTAATGGGCATCCCCTGTTTGGAACTCAGCTTCATCAGGATCTGCCTCGAATTTATTTCATAACTCAGGCGCTCAAACAACAACTTGGCCTGATCGAGTTGTGTCAGCCCTGTGAACTGAATAAGCCAGAATAGGGAATAAAGCAGAAGTCCGACACCGGCGATGATGTAGAACCAGATAGTGTCGGGATAGGCGAAGGTAAGACTTGCGATTGCCACGGCAATCAGGAAAACCCACCACTGTTCCCTGAACACATTGATCATTCCAAGTTTTACAAATGTGCCTTTGGTTAATTGATATTTCTTTGTGTTGATGTTCATTCGATAACTGCTTTTAAGCTCATGTCAAGACTTTTGGAGGAATGTGTCAAAGCCCCGATCGAGATATAATCCACTCCGGTTTCCGCAACCTCTTTGATGCTGGCCTCAGTAATGCCTCCACTGGCTTCCGTTTTCATTTGGCCGTTGATCAGCTCCACACAACCCTTCATCTCAGCGGTGCTCATATTATCCAACATGATCCGATGTGCTATGCCTGTGTTGAGCACTTGCTTCACCTCATCTATGGATCTCGTTTCCACTTCGATCTCAAGGTCCAGCTTGTTTTCTTGCAGATAGTCCCTTGTACGCTTGAGCGCGGGTTCTATTCCTCCGCAAAAGTCAATATGGTTGTCCTTGAGCATGATCATATCGTAGAGGGCGAATCTATGATTCTCTCCTCCTCCGATCTTGACTGCCCATTTTTCCGCGATCCGAAAATTTGGAGTGGTTTTTCGGGTATCCAATACCTTGGCTGAGGTATGCTCGATCATCCCCTGAAGCTTGTTGGTATAGCTGGCGATTCCGCTCATTCTTTGCATGCAATTCAATACCAGCCTTTCACAGGATAAGAGAGATCTTTCATCTCCTTCAACGTAAAATGCGATATCTCCGGATTGAACATTTTCACCATCTCGCTTGAGGATTTCCATGCTGATGCCGGGGTCGAAACGATTAAAAATGCGATTGGCAAGCTCTACTCCTGCAAGTATCCCTTCTCCTTTGACCAGCAGTTTTGAACGGCCGGTTTTTCCCGCATCAATAGAGGCCAGGGTGCTAAAATCACCGGGTCCGATATCCTCGGAAAAAGCCCCGTCGATGAAACTGATGATCCGTTCCTCTGTTAGATAATTGCTCACGGCCGCGAAATTAATAAGGTAGAAGCTTAAATTTTAGGGTTTTTCAATTTCTCTGAACTCCATTTTATAAAGTTCAGAACCCTCGCCGGTGTTTTTGAATCTGAGGAGGACGCGATAGTTTTTTCCCCCGGTTTTATATTGACCAATGGAGTATGAAATAGCCTGATCCTCTGAGGCTCCGGAATGGATCAGGGAAAATCCCGAGGGTGGATTCTCGTTAAAGAAACCTTTGAGTACATTTTCCGAATTTGATTTTGAGTATTCCTCTCCAAAAATGTTGAGTTCAAAGCTGGAATGAAACAGTTGGCTTAATTCCTTGGAGGATCCGGAGCTGATCGCAACGCGGGTGGTTTCCAGCACATCGCTATGTCCTGTTTGAGCCATCGCAGGCATCGACATTGCCAATAGCAACAAGATCATACCAAAAATCCTATAGGGACCCATAACCCAAAGTTCCGAAAATCCCATGAGCAATGCGTCATTTTTAGGTTTTTTGGATGATTTTTTGTCGATGATCATGAACAAACAGGAGTTGTTAAGGCATCCTGCTTAATTGAATTAATACCTGAAATGGAACCTTCCAGAGCCTATTTATGGCCTTTTTCAATCCTGTCTGTGACTAACTTTCGACGGATTAGGACTGGTTTTTAGGTATTTTTTACTAAAATTGGTTCAAACAAAAATCTTCCAATCATGAAAAAAGCTCTACTCTCAATTGTTTTATCGGCATTCGTTGTTGCTCCAATATTCGCACAGGATCTTGAAGTGATCGAAACTGTCGAAGGCGGTGGAAAACTGATGACAAAGCGTGGAGCACCGATTCTTCCAGAAGCAGGTGACTGGGGTATTGGTATCAGCGCTAATCCATTTCTAGAGTATGTCGGAAATGCATTTAACGGAACTGCAAACAATGCAGCTCCAACATGGGGTTTTACCGCTCAGTATCCAATGACCATTTATGGCCGTATGGTTCAAAGTGATGACACCTATTTAAGAGGATTGGTCAGAATCGGATTTACTTCTGCCAGCCAAACCTCGGGTGATCCTTCCTCCGTGGAAACCAAGGTTACTCAAACAGCGTTTTCTCTGGTTCTAGGTGCAGGTATTGAGAAAAATAAATCTCTTGCCAATCGCCTCAGGGGTTATTACGGTGCAATGGCAGCTATAGCTGTTTTGCCCTACCAAAGCGGAGATACGGTAATCGGTAATATTACTACCGAGGTTACTTCCGGTGGACAGACCCAGGAATCCTCTACTACAGGAGGAGGCTATTTTGGCGTTGCTGTTCGTGGGTTTATTGGAGCTGAGTACTTCTTTGCTCCGAAAATGTCCCTGGGTGGTGAGTTTGGCTGGGGTATCGGAATCCTTTCTCAGGGTGAAAGAACCTCCGAGGTTTCCGGAACTTCAACTGTTGTTCAGGGAAGCGGATTTAGGTTTGCTACTGATACCGACAACGGTCAAATGGCAGCATTATCCGGGCTCACGGGCTTTAACGGTCAGCTAACGCTGTTTATTTACTTCTGATCAATCATCGAGATTTTGTCAAAAGGCCTTCTTCCGGTTTCGGGGGAAGGCTTTTTTTAATCCTCAATTTTTAAACTCTCAATGGGGTTTTGGTGTGCTGCCTTGATAGACTGAAAACTGATGGTCAGCCAGGCGATGAGTATTGCAATTGCGCCTGAACCGGCGAAGATCCACCAACCAAGATCGATGCGATAACGATAATCAGCCAACCACTCGCTCATGAAGTAGAACCCTACGGGGATCGCAACCACCAGGGCGATCAAAATCAATCTGGTAAAATCCCTGGAAAGCAACATGATGATGCTTCCAAATGAAGCTCCCAATGTCTTTCTGATACCGATCTCCTTGGTTTTTCTTTCAGCTGTATAAGCGGAAAGCCCGAAAAGGCCCAAACAGCTGATGAGTACGGCCAGAATTCCAAAATACCCGGCCAGCTTCCCAACCCTGATCTCAGAAGAGTACAGTCTGGCATATTCCTCATCCAGAAACTCATAATTGAAGACATATCCGGGGTTCAATTCAGAATAGATCCCCTCTACCTGAGAAATGGTCGAAGCAATGTTCTGACCTGAAAGCTTGACAAAGAAGAACCAGGCAAAACCGGGATCGTATCTCATGATCATCGGTGCGATCTCACTTCGCATTGATTGAAAATGAAAGTTTTTGTTGACCCCGATGATCTTCCATTCCGAATCCCAAAACTCTATGGTGGTGCCCACCGGCTCTTCCAGATTCATGATCTCCAGAGCTTTCTCATTGATCACCACGGCGGAAGTGTCTGTGCCGTAATCCGAGGAAAAGAATCTTCCCTCTGCCATCTCGAAATCCATGATGTCGATGAGATACTCGTCCGTAGCCACCATTTCAAAGAGAATATTGGTTTCCGGAGCGATGCCGGGCCAGCTAACACCGCCGGAGTTATTGTTTCTTCCCTGGAAGGCATGGGAAACAACTCCTGCTTCTTCTATTCCGGGTATTTTTCTCAAGCGCTCTGCAAAGACCTCATAGTTTTCCTCAAGATTTCCATTGACCTCGAGGTACATGAGATTATCCTGATCATAACCAAGGTTTTTGTTCTGTATAAAGTGGATCTGAAGATA
The DNA here is from genome assembly GCA_028282565.1 of Cytophagales bacterium. GTDB lineage: Bacteria > Bacteroidota > Bacteroidia > Cytophagales > CCMP332 > JANQHS01. The sequence continues at coordinate 4,529 of JANQHS010000461.1, forward strand.
GATCACCGCGGTCGCGATGATCAGAATGACCGAAAGGCTGTATTGGAAAACCACCAGACCCTTCCTGACAAATGCTTCTCCGCCCTTGTTCTCAGTTCTTCCTTTTAAAACCTTTACCGGAATGAAGGAGGACAGGTATAGTGCGGGATAACTTCCGCTTAAGATTCCTGTGATCAACGCGATCATGATCAAGCCGATGATATATGCAGGCTTGAAAAGCGAAAGGATCGATATGGTTTTGTCGGTGAGTTCGTTAAATGATGGCAGCAGTACCGCAACCAGGGCCAGGGAAAGGAATAGGGAAAGAAAGGAGATCACGATCGCCTCTCCCAGGAACTGACCCACCAACACCTGTTTAATCGCACCGAGGGTTTTTCTGATCCCAACTTCTTTAGCCCGGCGTGCCGATCTGGCTGTGGACAGATTCATAAAGTTGATGCAGGCGATCAGGAGAATGAATGTGGCAACGATGGTAAAGATCCGCACATAGACGATCCTGCCGCCGGATTGTTTCCCGTTTTCCCAACTTCCACGGAGATAATAGTCTTCATAGGGAAACAAGAAGAGCTCAATGGATGAGTCCTCGTTCTTACTCTTGACGAAGTCCTTGATTTTTTCGCTTAGCTCCTTATGGTCTACGCCTTCATGTATGGTAGCATAGGTCCTGGGCCCGTTATTTCCCCACTCCGTGGTCCATGGGTTGTTCTTTCTGAAAACCTCGAAGGGTATCAGAAATTCAAAATCAAGTGTGGATTGATCCGGAATTTCATCCAAAACCCCGGTGACCTCAAATGTGCCGTTATCCCATGAGAGGTATTCGACTGTTTCTCCGATCACATCCTCTCTTCCAAACAGGTTCCTGGCAGCTTCACGGCTGATCACAATCGAAGTTGGATCTTCCAGTGCGGTTTCCGGGTCTCCATACAAGAGGGGAAAAGAGAAGATCTTCAGAATATCAGGGTCGGCGTACCTGCCCGTCATTCGGAATTTGTTATCCCCATGTGTCAGCTGGGATTCATCCGGCCAGGTCATGGTACAGGCATATTCGATTTCCGGTATTTCCTCCTTTAAGGCCAGGGAAAGAACTCCCGGGGTAGAGATGGTGGTAAAAACACCATCGGCATAGGTTTGAAATTCCATCACATTGAAGATCCGTGAGCCATTCTCATGGAATTTATCTACGCTGAGCTCATCCAGGACCCAGAGCATGATGAGGACCGAACAGGTCAGCCCTGCGCTCAAACCGATAAGATTGATGAAAAAAGAGGATTTATGCCTCCGGAAATTCCGAATGGCGATCAGCAGGTAGTTTTTAAGCATGTGAAATAATTTGACCTCCTAGACAAAGACCCGATCCGTAGCATTAGGTTGCATTTACAAGGAGAATTTTTTTTGGTTCTCAGGAATAGCTGTCCAAAAGGGTTAAATTGTAATCATAACGAGAATTTTTTTCATGAAAACCTTAACCTCAACCCTAGCTTGGATCCTTTCTCCTCTCCTCCTTATTGCTCAAAATGGTCTCGATACCGATGGTTTTGATGACCTGGCTACCGCCGCCAATGCCTCCGCTCTCATTGCCGGAAGCAATCAAATTGCCATGACCATGTGGGTTTACCCCACAAATCCTGCGGCAGGATGGCCAAATTTTGATGGATTCGGTGGCTTTCGCAATGAAACCAACGCGGATTTTTATTTGCTTCAGCTCAATTCCAATCAGGTAGAAGCCCGATTTCGAAATAGTTCGGGTACGAACTTCACTTTCACTTTTGACACTTTGCAGCTTAATGCCTGGAACCATTTCGTGCTGATGTACAATGGCACCAACCTCATCGGTTATCATAATGGTGAATTTCAAAAACAGATCTCGGCTTCCGGTATGATCACCAGCACCACCGAAGGCTTTCATATAGGTTGGGTTCCCTTTCAAACCAATCCTTTTCTGACCACAGGAAAATTTGATGAAGTAAGCCTATGGAAAAGATCACTTTCCGCTTCCGAAATTGAATGTATCTACTACAGTGGGATCAATCAACCGGACCCGGATCTCATGCTCTATTATAAAATGGATCAGGGAGTTGCCGGGGGTAACAATGCGGGGATCACCCAGCTGGCGGACAGCGCTGGTAATATAGATGCGAATCTGACCGGTTTCGCATTGGCAGGTGGCAATTCCAATTTTGTTGCAGGTGTTCCACAGTATATTGATATCCAGGCTGCGGCCTGTGGGGGGGACAGCGTGCTTTTCGATGGTCAGTATTATTCTGTAGCAGGAGTATATCGCAACATTTATTCGGCTGCGAATGGTTGTGATTCTATCCGCCAGTTGACGCTTGCCACAGGCAATAACAGCAATATCCAGGTGTTTGATACGATCTGCTCAGGTTCCAGCTATACCTTTCCCGATGGCAGCACACAAAGCAACATCACGGCCTCGACTTCGCAAACCAGCAACCTGCTGACAGCCATAGGTTGTGACAGCATTATCGTTACCGATCTTCATGTTTTTGTGCTTCCCAGTACCAATGTGCTTGATACCGTGTGCAATGGTGATTCCTATACCTTTCCGGACGGGAGCACACAGAACAATATCAGCACCCCGCTGAGCCAGACAAGCACACTGAGTTCTGCTCTGGGATGTGATTCGGTCGTGATCACAGATCTATCCGTGATCACCCTGGACACTTCAGTCACATTTACACCGCCTTCGACCCTGACCTCCAATATGGCCAATGCGAATTACCAATGGATACTCTGTCATGTATTGAATATTCCGGCCCAGGGTGCCATATTCCAATCTTTCATACCATCAAACCCTGGTAGTTATGCTGTCCAGGTCAGCAGCGGAGGTTGCGTTGACACATCGGGATGTCATGCCGTTGTTGATGTCAATGCATTGCAGACAACAGAAGACTATGATCTTGAGGTCTTTCCAAACCCTTCCAAGGGTTCGATCTTCCTCAAGATGGAAAATTTTCGGTCCGTACCCCTTATCAGAGTTTATGACATGAAGGGCAGGGAAATAACATTTTCAAGAAATATAAATGATTTGGGCACTGGCATGCTCGAAATTCCCAGCCTGCCTGAGGGGTCTTATATTCTTGTATTGAATTTCGACGGAGAAATCGTTACCCGAAAAGTACAGATCAGATAAGGATATTGGAATTACGCCGAAGTGGTTTCTTCAGCTTAATTCAAGTATTTGAATTTCCTTTCCTCTGAAAGTGGCCTTTTCACCTTTGCTGGTACCCAACAATGCCTCTGCCATGGGTGCATGTGCGGAGATCAGAAAGACATTTTCACCCTCAAATTCAAAAGCTCCAACCGAAGGGCCGATAAGAAACCATCCTGAATCGGTCGAAACCAGAGATCCAAAATCAACAGCTTCGCTTGGATCACTCCTTTCGATTTTTTCCAGGATCTGAAATTGATTGGTCTTGCCTTCATAGGTAGCAAAAAGCTTCTCCAGGCTTGCGGCGGTAATTTCACGTGATGTTTCGTATTTATCTCCCATAGCACTCTTTTGATCTTCCGCCCCGGAAGCTTTGATTTTGGCAATTTCCGATTGCAGATCACTCATTTCGGATTGAAGTTTGGCTTTTACTTCACGGATAATTCTTGCTTTCCTGTCTTTCATTCTTGATAATCATCCCGGTCAGGAGAAATATCGGATTTTCATTCTAAATTGTGCGCCCACCTGAGTACCATAGCTATGTTTTCGGCTGACGTTTATTCCAAGGGAATTTCAAATCTAAAAAAGCATTGGAAAGAAGATCTCAAAGCAGGATTTGGGGTATCTCTTATCGCTTTGCCGCTTTGCCTGGGGATCGCCCTGGCTTCCGGCTTTCCGGCAATAGCCGGAATTTTTGCGGCTATCGTTGGCGGCCTGTTGGTTTCCAGGATCAATGGATCACAGGTGACCATCACGGGACCCGCTGCCGGCCTGATCGTCGTCAACCTTGCTGCCATCGAGAGCCTTGGGGCAGGGGATAACGAAGCCGGTTACAGATATGCCCTTGCCGCCATCGTAGTAGCCGGAGTGCTGATCACCATTTTTGGATTTCTGAGGGCTGGAAAACTCGGAGATTTTTTTCCAACGTCTGCGGTTCACGGAATGTTGGCCGCCATCGGAGTGATCATCATGGTCAAACAATTCTTTGTGGCCGTAGGGGTCCATGCGCATGGACATGAGTTCTACGAGACCATCTTTGAAATGCCCTGGGCATTAAGGCATGCAAACCCGGAGGTTGCGTTGATCTCCTTGATCTCTCTTCTGATCCTGATCATCTATCCGAAGATCAATTCCAGGATCATCAAAATGATCCCTTCGCCGATCTGGGTCTTGGCCGTAGCCATACCCCTGGAGTTTATTATGGATTGGGAACATCAGCATGAGGTTGTTTTCCTTGGGGAACACCATAAGGTCGGGCCTTCGCTTCTTATTCACCTACCCGAAAGGATTTTGGATGGTGTGATCTTTCCCGACTTTGGAAAGTTCTTTACCGGGGTCTTTTGGATCTCGGTGGCCAGCATTGCCCTGGTGACTGCCCTTGAATCCCTGTTGAGTGCTCTTGCGGTTGACTCACTCGATCCGCTTCATAGGAAGAGCAATTTGAACAAGGATCTTAGCGCCGTGGGTACGGGAACTTCGGTCTCCGGATTGATTGGGGGCCTGCCGATGATCTCTGAGATCGTACGAAGCAGCGCCAACATTGCCAATGGCGGACGTACCCAATGGGCAAACTTTTTTCATGCCATGTTCTTGATGATCTTCATCTTTTTTGGTGGCCCGATCATCGACCATATACCCATCGCGGCCCTGGCAGCTATGCTGATCTATACCGGGTATAAACTGGCTTCTCCCAATGAATTCAAAAATGTTTACCTCATCGGCAAGACGGAGCTGTTGGTTTTTGTGATCACCATGCTGACCGTTCTTGCGACCGATCTGTTGATCGGAATAGCCGTGGGGATCTTTGTGAATATGATCGTCAATATCGCTAAGGGTGCCGCTCTTGGGAATCTGTTTTCGGTCCGCTATTCGATGGTAGAGGGTGATCGGGAGGTCAAGATCTCAATGAAGGGAGCTTTTGTTTTCTCCAATTTTCTAGGCCTCAAGAGGGCCTTCCTGAAATGCCCCGAAAAGAACATCAGACTTGATCTTACGGAAACCACCATGCTTGATCATTCGGTGGTGCATCATATCGGTGAGCTCGAAAGGAACCAGGAGCTCAAAGGACTTACGCTGGAAATCGAGAACATGGAGCATCTGAACCCTGTGACGGAGCATCCTTTGGCAGAGCGCCGATCCAATGCAAAACCGTTGAAGGTTACCGAAAGTGTTAGAGACAAAAAGCTGAAAGCCTACACCAGCGAGAGGGGCTGGAGCTATTATGCCGGAAGTCAAAGACCCACCCGATGGAAACCCTTTCCATCCTTCTATGGAAAGCAGATCAGGAGGGAGAACAACATCATCACTGCTGATATCGAAGGGCATGAGAGTACCATTGCGGATGTTGTTGTCAAGGCTGGAGCTTTGATCACGGGCAAGCTCGATGAGTTCACGGCCTTGCATATTCCTGTGAAGGGATTCCCTGAATTCACATTGGAGAAGGAAAGCGTGATCGACAGGTTGATGGAAGGAAAGGGAGTGAGCGATATTGACTTTGAAAGTCATCCGGATTTTTCAGATGCCTATCTGCTACAGGGAAGCAGCGAGGAGGAGGTCAGGGCCTTCTTCAATCACAACCTGTTAAATTACCTCGAAGAACTGGAGGGTTATCATGTGGAAGCGCATGCCGAAGGGATGATCATCTATGGGCAGAACAAGCAGCTAAGGCCGGGAGAGATCGATGAACTCGTGGAGTTTGCCAG
>JANQHS010000150.1 GCA_028282565.1 Cytophagales bacterium
TAGGTGTCAACAAATTTGTCAAACATCGGAAGCTGGTCAAGCTCAAGCAAATGTCCGATTTCCTTTATCGCTTCGTATTGGCTTTTTGAAATATTCTTGGATTTGATCAATTCCTCATCCCTATTGACAAAAATGGATGCCATGGCTCCGGAAAGAAGATTGGGAGCATTCAAAAGGTCCTTGGTGAGATCCTGACTTGATACATCCGCTGTACGGAGCATGTGGACGAACATTTTGTTTTGCCTCAGGGTCTTGTTCAAAACATCCTTAAGAACATCAAAGAAATCCTTTTCCCATTTGGAAAAGTTCTTGATCAGGAATGGCATAGCAACAGAGATCGGATCTTTGGAAAAGAACCTGAATTTGCCCTTGCAAAACATTCTGGCCTTCCTTTTCAGCCTAACCTCCTCAAAGAATGAAACCGTTCCATCCGCCAGAGAAAGCTTAATAGAGGGAGCCAAAATAACCAGACCAAGAAAGTCCTCATCACTGATCTCCATATAGGGAGCCTGCTCCTTGAGGAACCTCTTTTTTAGTTCGTATACTTCTTGTTTTAGTTCCTGGTTTTGAAGTATGGAATCGATTTCTGTTTCTGTCAACATGTCTTCCCGAAAATAAGGTGCAAAAATAGTGAATTATCTGCGAATGAGAGTTTGAAAGGGGGTTATTTTTTGTGTGTCAACAAGCTGTATTACAGATACTTACTAAGAAAAGAATCACCCCTTGAAATAATTGGCCCAAACGCATCTACTTCAGCTCCAAAATGACGATCGCTGTGCGCGGAATCCCCTATTAATCACGCATGAATTTTGCCTTTGCCAACAGTCCATTTTCCGCAAAAAGACAAGCCTCATAAATACCGGGAGACAGTTCTGAAGCATCGATCCTGGCTGAATCCAGAAACTCCGATTGAAAGACGGCTTTACCGGCTAGGTTGTAGATCACCAATTTCCCTTTTCGGATCATCTGATCAAGCTCAATGTTCACAATCTCTTTCACTGGGTTTGGATAGATCTTGAGTTTCCGCAATTGATCTTCTCCGGCCTCATCCAGATCTTGAGTCAGTGTCCAGAGGTCGAACAAGGTCTGTAGGGAATCGATCGGCTCCTCACCAAACGGCATTTCAAGAATATCCAGTTCCAGCCATGGTGAACCGGCGGTATCTGTTGGGCGATAAACCCGTAAAAATGCCGATGTCGAACTCGTACCCCTTGCCAGACATCTTGAGTCCGCGCCCGGAATATTGGCACCCTGCATAGCTGCCATAAGTTTCTCAGGAAGACTTCCGGCTGAGTTAAAACCCGATTCCATTCCGAGCAAAACCGAGGAGTCCAAAAGAATATTCCCCTGTATAGCGTAATTGGGTCCGGTGATGTGGTTTTTATAATCATCTGCCTTAGAGCCGGTAAATCCAGCCACCCTGGGTGAGCCCATGCTATCCAGATCTACAATGCCATATTGCCGGTATTCGGGGTCAAAACTTTGGGCCCCGCAAGCATCATTCAGGTATAACCAATCGATAATCTCCTGCGGTGAATCTCCGAGTTCCATCCTGGAAATTGCATTCACGAGATTTATATGAGGATTGATACATATCCATGCCTGGGCATTTACCCCTCCCTTTCCGGGAATGATATCATTCAAAATTTTGATTCCCCCCAATCCGGCAATGGCATCAACGCAAGTGGCTCCGGCTGCTCCTACTTCACCGGTTGCCGAGTCAACGGCAATGATGGAGAAGGTATCCTGTGCATTTCCCAGAACAGGAAAAAATGCTGTAAGCAAGATTTTCAGATACTTCATTTACGAGTTTTCTTTTCATAAATGTAATTCAAACCACCTTATAGAACGCCTTCGGGTAATAGAACTAAGAAGTGGAAATAAAAAAACCCAAGTGAAGTAATTCACTTGGGTAGTTAGTTTTGAGCCCCCAGACGTCCCGATAGCTGTGCTATCGGGATCGAACCGCCTTGATCACCTTCTGTTTAAACGATTCTGCCTCCTGATCCGAGGCTATTAATCTTTCCAGAAATTTTCGTGACTTTCCACTTTTGATGAGTTTTTCAGCATTCAATGCCTGAGACCTTGTGGCAAATTCGATCTCCCTTTTCAAAATCCAATCATCTGCTCTTTTAGTATAAGATCTTGAAAAGGCTTTCTCCAGGTGGAGTTCCATACGGGCTTTTATATCCTTTGATTGACCAACATAATACCGGTCAATTTTCGGAGAGTACAGGATGTAAAGGCAATACATAAAAAAACCCAAGTGAATCCTTTCACTTGGGTAGTTAGTTTTGAGCCCCCAGACGTCCCGATAGCTGTGCCATCGGGATCGAACCGCCTTGATCACCTTCCGTTTGAACGATTCCGCCTCTTGATCTGAGGCTATTAACTTTTCCAGAAATCTTCGTGACTTTCTTCTTTTGACCAGTTTTTCAGCACTCAATGCCAGAAACCTTGTGGCAAATTCAATCTCCCTTTTTAAAATCCAATCATCAGCTCTCTTGGTATAGGACCCTGAAAAAGCTTTCTCTCGGTGGAGCTCCATTCGGGCTTTAACGTTCTTTGATTGACCAACATAATGCCGGTCAATTTTTTGAGAATACAAAATGTAAAGGCAATACATAAAAAAACCCAAGTGAATTACTTCACTTGGGTAGTTAGTTTTGAGCCCCCAGACGGATTCGAACCGCCGACCCGCTGATTACAAATCAGCTGCTCTGGCCAGCTGAGCTATGGAGGCAGCTTTAAAAAGCGAGCGCAAAAATAAGTTTCGGATTCGAATCAGAAAAGAACTAACCCCTCAAAATTTTAATTTTCTCACGCAAGGATTTCACCTTATCCTCTGCTGCCTGTATCTTTTCCTCCACTTCCTTACGGATCTTACTGGCGCTGTCGGTCTTGGCAAACATCTCCACATTTTGCTTCCAGTTCTCCGCTTCTCTCTGGATCTGACCGATCTGTTTCTTGAATTTTTCGATCTTCACCTCCAGCCCCCGACTTCCTCCCCTTCCCGTAGCATTCCCGATGAGCGCCTCAATCCGAAAAGAAAGTTCTTCATATTCCTTGCTTTCCCTATCCTTCTTATCCAATAGCTTCAAGAGACTATCCTTCAGCCTTGCCCTTGAGCTTTTGATCTCTCTGTGTTCTACAAAACCGATATCAGACCATTCATGAACAAGGTCCTCAGCCTGAACAAGATTTTTTTCGGTTAATTCTCCAAGTGCTTCGATCTTATCGCAGATCTCATTTTTCTTCAGGAGGTTTTGCTTGAACTCTTTGTTTTTCTCGCCAAGCAATTCCCGCCGGCGATTGAAAAATTCATCGCACAAACCCTTAAATCTCTGATATACCTGTTCGCTTTTTTTCCTGGGAACAGGACCAACCTCTTTCCATTCTTTTTGGATCTCCTTGATCCTTTGTGCCGTTGACTCCCAGTCTTCGCTGTCCTTTATTCTTTCAACCTCCTCACAGAGCATGATCTTGGTTTCAAGATTTTCGTTTCGCTTTTTGTCGATCTCCTTGAAAAAATTCTGCTTGTGTTTGAAGAATCCCTTAAAATGGGACCAGAATTGTTTTGAAATATCTCTTGCTGATGACTTGGGAGTGGGACCTATCTTTTTCCACTCCTCCTGCATCTTGAGGACTTCCTTGGTTTTGTCGTTCCATTCATTGATCCGGTCTGAGGCAAAACCCTGTAACTCCAGGATCTTCTTGATCAAATCCTCCTTCCTGGCCAGGTTGTCCTCCAAGACCTTCTTGAATTCCTCCGAAACCTCTCGGCGTTTATCATGAATCTTGTCGGAGATCTCCTTGAACCTTTCCCATAACCTTGTGCGCACTTCCTGAGGAACCGGGCCTATATGCTTATACTCCTCGTGGAGTTTTTTGAGTTCAGCAACCGCATTCAGCATGGAGTCCTTGGAAAGAAGCTGCTCTGCCTTTTCGATGATCTCCTCCTTCAGGGCCTGGTTTTTCTTCCTGTCCAGATCCTTCATCTCATAAAGAAGACTTCTCTGGTCATAGAACCTATCCCTTAAGGCATTGAAGTTGGCCCACAATTCCCTTGCGCGTGCGGGCAACACAGGCTCTGCCTTTCTCCATTCTTCTTCAATCTCACGGAGGACCTTCACACTATAGCTGTCCACATCACCATCGACCATTTTTCTCAGTCGCTCCAGAAGCTCTTCCTTCAGTTTTACATTTGCCTCCTTCCTTTTTTCGAGGTCACCGAGGAAGTGTCTTCTCTTTTCCTTGAAACTTCTGTAATAATCTTCGAAGTGGGAAATAACTTCATTATCAGCCCTGAACTCAAAATCCGATTCTTCGCCTCCTTCCCCAACAAATTTCTTCCTCGCCTCTTCCTTGTCCTGATCAACGATCCTGTAGAAATACCTGTGGATCTCATTGACGACCTTGTCCCGAATGCTTTCGATCGGCTGACTACTGTATTGCTTTATCTTTTCAAGAAGCTCTTCCTTGTTCAGCTCCTCATAGTTGATCTCCTCTTCATGATGAAGGTCATCCTCATGAAAATCATATTCTTCGTGGTGGTCATGATCACCCTCTTCCCGAGCGTCGGATTCTGGCTCCCGATCCTCATTTTTTTCCTTTGATTCTTGTTCCGGGGTGGTATTCCCCTCTTCTTTGGCTTCAGAGTTATCCTCAGATCGGGAACTTTCTGCTGTGTTCTTTTCTTCCTCCGGTGTGGAAGTGTTTTCCTGCTCTTTTCCCTCAACGGGTTCCTCGGCAGATTCCTTTTTTAGGTCTTGTTCATTCAGATTTTCTTGCCCATCCTGTTCTGCTTCCATGACATAGCCTCCTTTCAAAACCCCGATCGGGGATACCATTTTTCATAAATGGTTTGTTTTCATATTGATTAAAACGTTTCAGAATCCGATTCTTATCTACACTAATCTAAAAAATAGTCAGTTTAATCGTGGATCTTCCGGGAAATTTGAAACGATCTTGTATCTCCCTCCCATATGCTCCAGTATTCTTCTCCATAATTTCTCCGGATGAATATCAAAAATGGAATCATCACCGAGATTGGCCACGATCCATGATCTATTTTCAATCTCTCCATCTAGCTGTCCTGCATCCCAGCCGGAATAGCCAAGAAAAAATCTGATCTTACCCTCTTCGATATCTCCGGACAGCATTTTCAACTTCAAGTCCTCAAAAGAACCACCCCAATACAAACCCGGAGAAACCAGGGATGATTCACTTATCTCCACCGTTCCTTTATGAAGAAAGTGGAGAGAGTTCTGCTGCACCGGACCGCCGATAAACAATTCATTCTCCTGTCCTTCAAATTCCTGAGTGACTTCACCAAGGGTGAGATTGGCTTTTCTGTTCAACACAAACCCAAGGGATCCTTCATCATTATGCTTGCAAATGATGATGACGGTCCGGTCAAAATTCGGGTCGTTCAGAAAGGGTTCTGAGATCAGGATCGACCCCGCTTTGACCTCGGGCATATTATCAAAAATTCCTTTATCCAGTTTTTCCATATCAATGCAATGCCGCCCTTATCGGCAGTTTTTCAAGGCTTTCCTTTTCCATATCATTCCATTCATCCAACCTTTTCATGACCTCTTCTTCGGGGAAGTAATGCATAGCCATTTTAACAAATATTTCTCCATGTTTGGCTTCAGAGGCCCATAAACGATGGTAAAATTCCTTCAGCGGTCCATTCTCCAAATTTTCATAGACCAGCTTAAATCTTTCGGCTCCCCTGCTTTCCACCACGGAAGCTATCAGGAGCCGGTCCAGAAAACGTTCCTCCCTTCCTGACCTTGACCGGTCGACCAGGTATCCCACATAATCATCCTTTTGGATACCGTGATTGAGTTGTATCCCGCGTTCCTGCATGATCTTATAGACATCCCTGAAATGTTCCAGTTCCTCCACGGCGGTTTCGATCAATCCGGGAATGATCTCCTCTCTATCAGGGAATTTGGCAACAAAACTCATGGCCATGGAAGATGCCTTTCGTTCACAATCGGCATGATCCGCCAGGAAAGAATCAAAGTCTGTCATTACCGCCTCAATCCATTCCTTAGGGCTTTCAACCTGAAGGTCAATCCGTAATTTCACGTTTCTCTATGTCCTCTTTTATTACCTTCGCAAAATACCAAAAACTGGTATCTATGCTTCCAAATTGAACCATTTTCATGAATACTGTCGCCGATCTCCGTGAAGAATACAAAGGCCAGCTATTGGATCCTTCCAATGTCAACCCCGATCCGATCAAGCAATTTGACACTTGGTTTGCCGAGGCCAAGCAGGCCGAATTACCGGAACCAAATGCCATGAGTCTTGCCACCTCCACTCAAAATGGCTCTCCTTCTCAGAGAATGGTTCTTTTGAAGGCCTACGACCAACAGGGATTTGTTTTTTATACCAATTACACATCGAGAAAGTCACAGCAAATTGGGGAGAACCCTTCTGCTTCTGCACTTTTTCCATGGATACTCCTCGCCCGACAGGTGATCATTGAGGGACATGTGGAAAAGGTTTCCGCGACACAATCCCTTCAGTACTTTTCGTCTCGTCCATTTGGAAGTCAAATTGGAGCCTGGGTATCAGATCAAAGCGAGGTGATCAGCAGCAGATCTATTCTTGAACAAAAGTGGAATGAGATGAAGGAAAAGTTCAAGGAGGGAAAGATCCCCCTTCCGGACCGTTGGGGCGGTTACAGGATTATCCCCAGAAGAATCGAATTCTGGCAGGGACAGGAAAACAGATTGCATGATCGCGTACTGTACACCAGGCTTGGAGAAGATTGGAATTGGAAAAGGGAAAGGCTATCCCCCTGATCCGGGAATATCTGCAAAGGTCAGCAGATCCACACCGGAAGCTCCCGGAAGCAATCCTATGCCGGAACTTCGAGTTGATCATCGTCATACCCTGTTTCGAGGAGTTAAATATTGAACAAACCCTTCAAAGCCTTTTTGACTGCCATATGCCCGCCAAGCAGGTTTTGGTGATCGCCGTGATCAATCAATCGGAATCACTTGGAAAAGAATTGAGCTCCGGCAACCAGATATGCCTGAATCAGATTAAGTCTTCGAAAAAAAAGACCCCGATCGGTATGGAGGTTCTGCCAATAATGGCCCTGGAACTTCCGGCGAAAAAGGCAGGTGTAGGTCTTGCGAGAAAAATAGGAATGGACCTGGCCGCCGAACAATTTGCAAACCAGGACTTGGGTTCCGGCCCGATTGTATGCCTTGATGCTGATTGTCAGGTGGATCCTAATTACCTTCTGGAGGTTTCCGCTTTCTTCAGGTCAAACCCGAAATGTCCCGGAGCGAGCATCTATTATGAGCATCCGCTTGACAGCGAAAATCATTCTGAAATTATCCAATACGAAATGCGTCTGAGGTATTACAATCAGGCTTTGAGATGGGCAGGATTTCCTTACGCGCATCAAACCGTTGGGTCATCTATGGCTGTAAGAGCTGAAGCCTACGCCAAGCAGGGAGGCATGAATCAACGCAAAGCCGGTGAGGACTTTTACTTTCTACACAAGATCATTCCTCTAGGAAATTTCGGTGAGATCAATACCACCAGGGTTATCCCCTCTTCCAGGGAATCAAACAGGGTTCCGTTTGGAACGGGCAGGGCAATATCCAACCAACTGAACGGACAGGAAAACCTCGGGATCTATTATGATCTCAACAGCTTTGTTGATCTCAGATCGGTTTTGAGCAAGGTAAGGAAGCAT
>JANQHS010000154.1 GCA_028282565.1 Cytophagales bacterium
CTTTTGAGGCAAAATGCGGTCATAAAAGACCATGAGCTTCTTAAAGTTCTTTTCGTGATCCTCCGGTCTTCCAAACAGGATCTTCTGCTTGGTCACCTGAGGAATCAGTATAAGGTCTCCATCTTCTTCAACTTCGATCTGAGAAACCTGGGCCTTCCAAAAAGGGTCGTCATTGATGAAATGGATCATGCCCAGTAGTTCTTCACCATAACCCTCGGCCCAGAAGGAATCGGCCTGCATAGGCTCCGTTCCACTGCCCGTCAATAGAATTACCCTGGAACTATAATCTTCTGAGGTCGGAAGGACCACGCCTTCCTGGCTGACATACATCGAGCTACCATCCTCACGAATGACCCGAATAAGGGGACGACGTAGCCATACTTCAAGATTTACCACCCCCGCAAAATTTCCAAACACCTCTGCCTGGCTGATATAAGGGTTCTCCGCAAGATCCGCTTCAATTTCCTTGAAAGGCAGTTCCCCCACGGCCTCGCCAACAAGAATTTGGTTCTTATAGGATAGGATCTGAAGAATATCCTGCTCAACGACGAAGTGGTTTTCATGCAGGTTGTGGATCTGAATATTCAGTTCCTCCACCTCAGTCACAGAGGTTTCACGGCTGACGAATCCACCCAGAATAATGATCAATAGGATCGAGACCAAGGGAAGTGCGGGTGAACCGGCCAATGCTCTGATATGGTCTAAGAGGTTTTTCATCCTTTGCTTAAGATCTGATGAATAGGCTCAACCAATCGGTCTATATCTCCGGCGCCGAGAGTCAATAAAACACCCTCCTTTTTATCTCTTAATATTTCAAGAACCTGCGGCACCCCGACAAGCTCAGCATTTCTATGATCCATTAATTCTAGGATCATGTTACTATCAACTCCTTCGATCGGCTCCTCTCTTGCCGGATAGATATCAAGCAGGAATACTTCATCCGCCAGGTTGAGACTGGCTGCAAATCCTTCTGCAAAGTCCCTTGTCCTGGTAAAAAGGTGAGGCTGGAATACCACAGAGATCCTTTTATCGGGGAATTGTTTTTTGGCTGCCGAAATGGTTTCTCTTAGCTCCGTAGGATGGTGAGCATAATCATCAATGTAAATAAGCTCTCCCGAGTCGTAGATCTTTTCGAACCTCCTTTTAACCCCAGGGTAGTTACTCAGTCCAACGGAGAGTTTTTCTGTCTCAATTCCACTCAAATGGCAGGCGGCCAGGCTCGCCACGGCATTTTCCACATTGTGTTTTCCGAAGACCGGAATATCGATCTCGATCTCTTCGCCCGAGGGAGTGGAGAACAAAAAGGAACTCTTGCCAAACTCATTGGAAGTCATGGAATAGCTGTAATCACCATTGGTTCCGTAAGAAATCGCACCGTGGAAACCTGTGACAAAATCCTGGTGAACAAGCAGCTTTCCTCCAGCCTTCAATTTGTCGGCAAACTCTTTGAACGAGTTGATCAGAGAATTTTGATCTCCATAAATATCAAGATGATCGGCTTCCACAGAAGTGATCACCGCAACATCCGGCTGTAGCCTAAGAAATGAACGATCAAACTCATCGGCTTCAAGGACGATCATTTCCAGCCCCTCATTCTGACGGTTCAGGTAATTGGAATCATATCCTTTAAGAATTCCTCCTATAAAGGCAGAGAAGTTCGCTTCGGATTCCATAAGTAAGTGAGCAACCATAGAGGTCACCGTAGTCTTACCATGCGTTCCGGCAACGCAGATCGAGTATTTATCCAGACTGATACTTGCGAGCAATTCCGATCTTTTGATGGGCTCGAACCCTTTATCCCTGAGGAATCCAATTTCCCGATGATCCGAAGGAATGGCGGGGGTATAAACCACGAGAGATTCACTTACCGGCGCTGCAAGAATATATTCTGGTATCAGAACAGGATCATCCTCAAAATGGACATGAATACCCTCCCTTTCCAATTCATCGGTCAGCGAGGTACTCACACGGTCATAACCGGCGACCCTGGTATCAGATGAATTCAGGTAGCGCGCCAGGGCACTCATTCCGATGCCTCCGATACCGATGAAATATGCGTTATGTGGCTTTCCCTTGCTCATGCTGCCAACTCAATTACTTTTTCTGAAATTTTCATTGTCGCATTTGGCTTCGCGAGGCTGTGGATCGCTCTGGCCATAGAATCCCTTGTTTCCCGGTCCCTAAGAACTTCCTTGACGACATCGAGAAGTTTTTCAGATACCTCCGCGTTCTTCACAACTCTTGCGGCACCTTTTTCTTCCAGGGCCACAGCATTCTTGGTTTGGTGATCTTCGGCTGCGGTCGGCAATGGAACAAATACTGCAGGTTTCCCAACCACTTCCAACTCAGAAATAGAGATTGCCCCGGACCGGCATACGACCAAGTCGGAAGCCGCATAGGCCGCATCCATTTCTCTTATAAATTCAAAAACATGAATGTTGACAGCACCCAACTGATCCACTGCTTCCTTTGCCTTTTGGAAGAACCCTGATCCGGTTTGCCAGATCAATTCGAATTCAGAATCCTTGATCTGATCCAGGTTTGCAAATACTCCTTTGTTGATCCCCAAGGCACCCTGAGAACCACCAAAAGTGAGTACCAGGGGCTTGTCCTTGGGAATACCAAAATGGTTGCGTGCGTCCTCCTTGGTTAAACTCTTATCGATGATCTCCTGACGAACAGGGTTACCGAGCAGGTGGATCTTCTCCTGAGGGAAAAACTTCTCCATACCCTCATAGGCCGTACAAATGGTTTTGACCTTTCCTCCAAGCAATCTATTGGTAACACCGGCAAAAGAGTTCTGTTCCTGGATCAAACAGGGAACACCCAATAATGAAGAAGCATAAATGGCAGGCCCGGAGGCAAAACCACCAAATCCGGCGGCGGCATGCGGCTTGAATTTTCGAATGATGGATAATGCCGATAGCATGCTCCCCATCAGTTTGAAGGGCCATAGGATATTCTTGATCATACTCGACCGCTCAATACCGCTGATGTTCAACCCCCTGATCTCAAAGCCGGCTTCCGGAACCTTGCTCATCTCAAGCTTGTTTTTGGCCCCGATGAATAGGAATTCCGAATCCGGATAGTCTTTCCTGATCCGATTTGCAACTGCCAGGGCAGGAAAAATATGCCCGCCCGTACCACCTGCACTAAACAAGAAACGATATGGTGGACGGTCAGGCATTTTTCGTTCTAAAAGCGTTTGAGTTCTGTACTTTCAATTGGTCTCCCTGACTCACGCTCAGGATAATTCCCAGGGTAAGCCCGGTGAACAAAAGGGATGTGCCTCCCATGCTGACGAGAGGAAGTGCCAATCCGGTAACCGGCAACAGGCCGACCGAAACACCCATATTGACCAGGGCCTGGATCACCAGACTGAAACTCAGTCCGGTGGATAAAAGTCCCTCGAAGGCCTTTGTGGAATTGGCCGCCGATACCATCCCCCGGTAGAGGAGGATCATGAAGAGGATCAAAACGAAGAGACCTCCAAATAGTCCGTATTCCTCCAAGATGATGGCATAGATAAAGTCGGAATATGGGTGAGGAAGGAAATTCCTTTGATCGCTTTTACCGGGGCCCTTTCCAAAAATTCCGCCAGTGGCTATGGCGATATTGGATTGCTTGGTTTGATAGGAAACCTCATCTCCATCCACATATTGTTCCAGGCGAGAAACCACCGTATTCCCTCTTTGGCCCACGGTAAAGGCAGTGATCCCGGCCATTGCTCCAACCAATACAAGCATCGCCAGATATTTGAATGGTACCCGACCGATAAACATGATCAGCAGACAGGTCAGAAACAGCAATACCGCTGACGAGAAATCCGTCAGGGCGATCAACCCGCAAATTCCTCCACTCCACAAAATCATCGGTAGGAAAGTTTCTTTGAGGTCGTCGATGTTTCCCTGCTTCTTGGCAAGCATATTGGCCAGATGGATGATCAAGACCAGTTTGGCCAGATCCGAAGGCTGAAGTGTTTGGTTGATGAATGGGATACGAATCCAACGGGAAGCATCATTGAGGTTTACACCGAATTGCCATGTATATAACAAAAGGGGAATTGATAGCCACAAGCCAAAAAGAGCCAGTTTTTTGTAGAAACGGTAGTCAATTTTATGGGCAAACCACATGGCAATCAGACAGAGTATCACCTGTATGGTATGCTTGATGAGATAGTACTCGGTATTTCCTCCGGCACTTCTATATGCCAGAGAGCCCGTGGCCGAATAAACAGCCAGAATGCTGAATATGGACAAAACTCCGGCGATCAGCCAGATCACCTTATCGCCTTTCAGGTTATCCCTGAACCATATTTTTACTTCGGGATTCATAAGGCCTTTGCGGTTTTCTTTATGGCTTTTTTAAATTGATCACCCCGGTCCTCATAATTGCTGAACAGGTCGAAGCTTGCACATGCCGGAGAAAAAAGGATGGTCTTTCCCTTTCCGGCTTTTTTGACTGCCGTCTCAACCACTCCATCAAGATTGTCGAACTCCTGAATGCTCTTAATGCGCCCCTGAAATCCTTTTTTGAACTTTTCATTGTCTTTTCCGAGCAGCAGAAGGGTTTCAATTTTTTCAAGGAATGGATAAAGGCTGGTGTAATCATTGCCCTTATCAATTCCACCGGCGATCCAAATGATCTTTCCTTCTATACCCTCAAGGGCGAAATAGGTTGAGTCCACATTGGTAGCCTTGGAATCATTGATCACCTGAGCACCATTGACCTCTACAACTTTTTCGAGCCGATGAGGAGCATTCTTGAAGCTTTTGATTCCCTTTTCAATGGAAGCCTGATCAACCCCGGCATGCAGCGCCATGATCACCGCAGCTGAAAGGTTCACCTTGTTATGATTTCCTAAGAGACTTGATTTTGAGAAATCCAAACTATAACCCCATGGTTGGAAACTGATCAGGTCTTCCTCTATGAAGGCTCCATGGGAAACAGGTATCGATGAGCTGATCCGCATCAGATTTATCCCTTCGGGAATTTCCCCCATCTGGTCCTGCACCCCCTCGTCTTCACCATTGATGATGAGGAAATCTTCCTCATCCATATTCATGGTCATCTTCATTTTCGCCTGAGAATACCGAATAAAGCTTCCCCCATATCTGTCGAGGTGGTCAGGTGTGATATTCAGTAATGTCCCCATCTCCGGTTTGAACCTGTGTACATGATCGAGCTGAAAGCTGCTGACCTCCACCACATAAAACTCTGTGGGATCCTGCGTCAAGGTTCTGGCAAGAGAGGTCCCTATATTTCCGGCAAGGGTTACACTTTTGCCTCCTGTTCTTAATAAATGATGAGTTAAAAGGGTGGTGGTGGTTTTTCCATTCGTTCCGGTGATCCCAAAGATCCTTCCCTTACAAAACCTCGATGCAAATTCGATCTCCGACATCAAAGGAATCCCGGCTTGCCTCACTTTGGAAATAATAAAAGCGGAATCGGGTACGCCCGGTGAGACAACGACCACCTTTGAATTCAAAATTTTCTCCAAAGAATGTCCGCCCTCTTCAAAGGAAATACCGTTCGACTCAAGTTCCCTTCTGAAACTCGGGTCGATTTCTCCGGCATCGGAAGCCCAAACCTCCAGTCCTTTGCCTTTCGCCAGGAGGGCTGCTCCCGTTCCGCTTTCGCCTACACCTATTATACTTACCCTTTTACTCAATTACCTCAGTTTTAATGTTGCCAACGTCATGATGGCCAATAGAATACCGACGATCCAGAACCGGGCTACAATTTTGGATTCATGGATATTCTTCTTCTGATAATGGTGATGAAGCGGGGACATTAAAAATATCCTTCTGCCTTCACCGTATTTCCTCTTGGTGTATTTGAACCATGCCACTTGCATGATGACCGATACATTCTCAATGAGGAATATTCCGCATAACACGGGGATCAAAAGTTCTTTTCTCAGCACAAGCGCAAGTGTGGCGATCACACCACCAAGCATGAGGCTGCCGGTGTCTCCCATGAACACCTGGGCCGGATAGGAGTTAAACCAGAGGAACCCAATACAGGCTCCTACAAATGCAGCACAGAATACAACCAACTCACCCGCATCGGGGATAAACATGATATCCAGATAATCCGCGAAAATGGTATTACCGGATACATAGGCCAGAATCGCCAGGGTCAGACCGGCTATGGCCGATGTGCCGGCAGCGAGTCCATCCAGACCATCGGTGATATTGGCACCGTTGGAAACCGCCGTAATGATGAAAATGACAATTGGGAAATAGATAAAACATACCCAGGGCATTTCAAGACCCAAAATGTTACAGTAGTTCAGTTGATTATGCTTAAAGAATGGAATGGTGGTATCCATGGACTTGACGTCCTTGAAATAGGTAGATTGAAAATATCCGACCTGCTCTCCGGCCTCATTGAAGTATTCACGGATCACAACGTCTTCGCTAAAGAACATCACAGAGGCTACGATCAATCCTAGCGTCACTTGCCCGAAAATTTTAAATCTGCCATGCAATCCGCGCTTATCCTGCTTGAAGACCTTTATATAATCGTCGATAAATCCTATGGCACCCATCCAAACCACGGACAGCAGAAGTAGCAGGACATAGGTATTATCCAGTTGTGAGAATAAAAGGACGGGCAAGAGGATGGCCAGGATCATGATCAGGCCGCCCATGGTTGGGGTGCCGGCCTTGGCCGTTTGTCCTTCAAGTCCCAGTTCCCTGATCTCTTCCTTGACCTGAGAACGTCTCAAACGCTGTATCAATGTCTTGCCCACCGCCGTGGCAATCGCCAGGGAAAGGATGGCGGCCATACCGGCTCTGAACGAGATGTATTGGAAAACACTTGCTCCCGCCAGCTGGAATTGAGTTTCGATATAGTCAAAGAGATAGTAGAACATCAGGCGGTGGGGCTGGTCTGAAGATGGTCGAGCAATTCTTTTTTGTCATCGAAGGGATACCTTTCTCCCTTGATCTCCTGATATGTTTCATGGCCCTTGCCGGTCAGAAGAATGATATCACCTTTTTCGGCCATCATACAGGCCGTTTTGATCGCTTCCCTGCGATCCACTTGCTTTAGGTACCTGCCTTTCCTTGAAGCAGGAATTCCACTTTCAACCTCTTTCAGAATTTCCTCGGGATCCTCCGATCGCGGGTTGTCAGAAGTAAGGATGACCTTATCACTTAACTGAGAGGCGATTTTGGCCATTTCAGGTCTTTTTGTCTTATCCCTGTCTCCACCGCAGCCAAATACGGTGATCAGCGTTTCATTGCCTGACCTGACTTCCTTGATGGTTTCAAGCACATTCTTCAGAGCATCAGGGGTATGGGCATAGTCGATGATGGCATTGACATGCCTTTGGTTTCTTATAAATTCAAACCTTCCCGGAACCGGGCCTGACCTGGAAAGAACCTTCAGAACTTCGGATTCTTCCTCACCCAGGAGAACGGCCATACCATAAACGGCAAGGATGTTATAGGCATTAAACCTTCCCACCACAGGAACCCAGACATTTCGAGAGTCTATCGCGAGCTCAAGCCCTTCGAAAGAACTGCTCAGCACTTTAGCCTTAAAATCCGCCGATGACCTGAGTCCAAATGTTTTCACCAATGCAGATGTGTTCTGAACCATCACTCGGGAATTCCGATCATCAATATTGATCAATGCCCATGAAGAATCTCCAAGCCCGTCAAAAAGGATCTTTTTGGCCTGGATATAGTTTTTGAAGGTTTTGTGATAGTCCAGGTGATCATGGGTGATATTGGTAAAAACAGCAACCTTGAAATCGATCCCAAAAACTCGTTTCTGATGCAAGGCATGTGAGCTTGCCTCCATAA
>JANQHS010000170.1 GCA_028282565.1 Cytophagales bacterium
TAGGTGTAGAATCTGACTCCAACGTCCTGCAGGTCAAAAACCATAACCTGAATCCCGGTCAATTGGGCCTGGGTGGGCTTTTTGTTGTTCCCGTAAAGCGAGACTACAGGAAGTTTTGTGAGAGGATCTTTGGAGTTCTCGATCAGTTCTCCGTTTTCAGCATCACCTCGAAATCCATGCTCAGGAGAGAAGATCTTCTTGATCCTGACCTTGAGGCTCAAAAGCGTGTCCACCAGATGGTGATTCCCGACTGTGGATGTATGATTCGTCACGATCCCTACCTGCTGTGCTCTTAAAAAAGGCAGGTACAACTCCGTCCTTTCCGCTCCCACAAGTATTTCGTTGCCATCATCGAACCATTGTGCATTGGCTTTCCCTACCAAGGAAAGGAATACTACGATTATCAGGGTTATTGATTTTCTTTGAGGCATCAGGGCAAAATTAGATTTTCTTGAATAAGGCCGTATCCCTCCTGACAAGTAAAATGACCCTTCGGGGAGAAAAAGGATTCTCGAGGATCGTGATCGCGATCTCCTCAGGGTCGATAGCCATCGGGATGGCGGTTATGATCGTTTCCATTGCAATCCTGTTTGGGTTTAAGGACAACATCCGGGCCAAGATCCTCAGTTTTTCGGGCCATATGGAAATCACCAGGTTCACCATTGGCGATAATTACCAAAACGAGCCCATTTCGCTGGAAAGCAGCATAGTCCGTGAAGGATCCTTGGTTAGGGGAGTAGATTATTTGCAGCCATTTATCTATAAGGCCGCGATGATCAAAAATGAGCAACTATCGAAAGGTGTGTTGTTCAAAGGTGTGGATCAAAGTTTTAATCGAGGTGCATTCGCTGATAATCTCTTGGAGGGGAGTCTGATCGATTTTAATGACTCCAGCTACAGCCAGGAGATCCTGATCAGTCAAAAACTCAGTGAAATGCTATCGCTTGGACTGAACGACGAAGCCGTATTCTTCTTTATTCAGACCCCTGTTCGGATCAGGAAATTGAAGATCAAGGGGATCTACCAAACAGGATTGGAGGGCTTTGATGAAAACATCGTGATCGGCGATCTGGGGCTTGCAAGAAGATTGAATAATTGGGAGGATACGGCCATCGGTGGGGTTGAAGTCTTTTTGAAGAATTTCGATGATATAGACAGGGTGGAGGAGGAGATCTTTGACCTGATGGATTATTCCATGCAATTGGAGGTTGTGTCAGGGAAATTCCCGCAGCTATTTGAATGGCTTAAGCTATTGGACCGAAATGTGTTGATGATCATAGGGATTATTCTGGTCGTGGCAAGTTTCAATATGGTATCCTCGCTGATCGTGTTGATTATGGAGAAGACCAACAGCATAGGGACCCTGAAGGCTATCGGAGCAAGGAATGCCCAGGTTCAGTCCATTTTCTTCAGTATAGGATTCCGGATCTTGCTTTTCGGTATTCTTTATGGCAATGGTATCGGCTTGGGATTTTGTGTGATCCAACATTTTTTTCACGTCATTCCGTTGGACCCGGTGAACTACTATATGGATGCTGTTCCTATTTCTTTCGAATGGGGATTGTTCGGCCTTATCAACATCCTGACTGTTTTGGTAGTGGCAGCCTGCCTTTATCTACCCACTTTCATCATTGGGCGGATGAGTCCCATCGCCGCGATCCGCTTTAGCTAGAGAAAGATCTTGACCAGCTCGCGATCTTTAACCAGATGACTCCAAAAAAGGCTTCCTTGAAAATTTTGCTTGACATCTTGGATTCTCCCCTTGTACGATCGGTAAACACAATGGGGACTTCGGTTATCTTAAAGCCCTTCTTCCAGGCCCGAAATTTCATTTCTATCTGAAAGGCATAGCCTACAAATTTGATCCTGTGCAGGTTCAAACCTTCAAGCAGGCTGCGTCTATAGCAAATGAATCCGGCTGTTGCATCCTTGATTGGCATTCCGGTGATCATTTGCACATAAATGCTGGCAAAATATGACATCAACACCCTGGACATGGGCCAGTTCACGACATTGACCCCCTTGATGTATCGGGACCCAACCGCCAGGTCCACACCTCCTTCGATACAGGCCTCCCTTAACCTTGAAAGGTCTTTAGGGTTATGAGAGAAATCAGCATCCATTTCGAAGATGAAGGTATAAGAACGCTCAAGAGCAAATTTGAAGCCCACAAGATACGCTGTTCCAAGCCCCTGCTTCCCCTGTCGTTCGATCATATGGATACGGCCATCGAATTCCTGAGACAGTTCCTTGACCTTGTTGGCCGTGCCGTCAGGGGAACCATCATCCACGATGAGGATGTCGAATTCATCGTCAAGATCAAGGGTGACCCGGATGATCTGTTCGATGTTTTCTATCTCATTGTATGTGGGTATTATGACAAGGCTGTCGCTCAAAGCAAGAAATTGGAGGCTAAAATACTTTTAATATTCAAAAGGAATCAGCCCTTTAAATGTTTAATCTTACAAACGTTAAAACGGATTGAAATCTTCTATAAAAATGAATAA
>JANQHS010000268.1 GCA_028282565.1 Cytophagales bacterium
AGTGCTACTCTGAATTCCTTGATTATGCTTTCTACCTCATCATTGGCCTTGAGTTTTTTTATCGATGCCTTGAGTTTTGAATAGTTGGGCCCCACCTCGATGAGCGGATATACCTGGGGAGGAATAGAATCGGTTTTTTCCTGAGCTTGAACCCATGGGCTCAGGAATAGAAAAATGATGACGAGAAAAAGAGCTGGCTTTTTCAAATGTTCAAAGTGAGGGCATCAAAATAAGGAAGTTTGAAGATTTTGATGCCGGAACAGCCTGTGTATAGGAATAAGAGCAATAGCCGCCTCTTTCTTCTGGGATCAGCGACATCCGGCTACAGATATCCGTCCGAGATCAGTCGTGAGAGCTTGGTGATTTTGGAAATGGCACTCTGAAGGGAAGACTCGGATCCGTCCAGGGTGATGGTGATCGATGTGGGATTGCCGGCACCCTGCTTCGGGCGGTATTCTTTTTTGCGGTCTTCAGCTATGGATGGGAATTTCTGGAGCGAACCTTCACCAGATTCTCGATCGGTGAAGAAATCCAGATCCACATTATATAGCTCTGCTAGCTTGATCAGGTGTTCCAGACTTGGCAGGTTTTCTCCCCGTTCCCATCGCGCATAAGAGGTGTAATGCACTCCTATCTGCTGGCCTATATATTCTTGTGTAAATCGATTTGCAGCTTTTAGCTGCAGCAATTTTTCCGGAATTCCCATTTGATCCCGCTTTGGAACAGAAGCAAAAATCTTTCAAGAATCAGGTCGAAAAAAGCGGTAATATGGATTAAAATAATGCCTATATGATTGATTTTGTGCAATAAAACTCTTTTATTAACCTGAGAATTAAAGTTTAAGAACCCAATACCACCATTTTGGTTTCTTGATTCTTCATAATACTGTTCAAAAACATCAATGTATGCATCAAATAGAGCAAATTAGGGCTGTAAGAATCCCTGAACGTTTTATAATAGAGAGAACAAGCTTCATAAAGATCCCTTTGGGAATGCTTGAAATGATGCGAAGACGCTTTTCTCTGATTCTCAATGATCAAATTTTATCCCATATTATCCCGGGCAAAGCGCCCGGTTGTCATACATGGACCAAATCACCTTACCTATTACGGAAGGAGCTAAGGTTTTTCGAAGAGGTCTGTGATTCATCCGAATCCGATCCGGCTGGAGATCTAAGAAACCCAATGAGCATGACATGGCCTTGATGCCGGATCAAGGATCTTCAGAAACGATCATTTCGGACTCTCAATGTTTTTGATCGAAGAGATCCGGAAGTATTCCATTGGCACGTAGTCGCAATCATTCAAGGCGAAACGTGCCTGTTCACTATAAAAATGAATTATGATCCCTGATGGATTTTCAGGAGAGGAGTTTTTTTCAATCGCTCAAGGCGCAAAGGAATTTGTCAAGGTCAAGGAAGCGGCCGAAACGCTATCCAATGCCAAGCAGGTCCATGTACGAGAAGCGATTTCAAGGATCGTGCAGGAATTGAAGCATGCGAGGAATATCAGGAAACATCAAATTGAGAACGGAAGTCCTTTCGGTATCAAGATCGATAATCTCGATTGTCAGTATGAAGTGCTGACCCAGGCGCTGAAGCAAAAGAGGATGCTACCGGGGTATAGACCCTGTATGTTCCATGAACCCGAGTTGGTCAGAAAACGGGAGATCCAGGAAGTTCTATCTGACTTCTGCTCAAAAAGAAGGAAAAGATTTGAGATCAATGGAGATGCCTTCAGGGTTTGTGGTCAGATGGTAGAAAAAGCCCTTCATCGGGTGACGATAAGACTTTCCAAATTCAAACTGATGGACATGGATGCCATTTATCAGGAACTGGTAATTCTCACACCTGACTTTCGACTTCTTTCACAGGGCATGCCACCGGAGATCACCCAGAAGATCAGCAGCCTCTTGGTGATGGCGGAAGGTCATATACATTCGAACTTCGACATTCATTCCAGGTCGAAAAATCGTCCAAAAAAGAAGGCAAGGTCAAGGTCCACCATCACCGGAAGAATGGATCCCGAATCATGGTGATGCGGGATCAAAGCCTTGATTCCGAATTTGCATTTTGATAAGTGTGATTTCATGCTTCGATGGAGGTTAGGGAAATGATTCCTTTTGATCCATTTGGCAATGGAACTTCATAGTGTGCTACTCTACCCCTTTTTTCTACGACGTATTGCGAAACTACAGTAGCCTCTTTCACTTCGAATTTGAAATAAATTCTGATCATTACTTTTTCAACTCTGTTTTTCTGGTTAATGATTAGGTCGTTCATTTCAATTCCTATTTCCCTTTCTTCCCAGTATTCATGTATTCCTAAGTCGTTACTATGCAATAGCTCATCCTCCTTTTCTTTTCTAATTTTTTGGATTTCAAAAAGCTCCTCAAATAAATCACTCCTTTGAATGTTTCTTCCTTTATAACTGAATGAATTGATTTGATCAGGCGCAACGGTGCCAATAATTATATACTTTGGAGTGATTTGGATGTCCTGCGTTTCAACATGACTTAATCTCGGGGTCCCTCCCAAAAATCCACTTATTTCATCGTACAATTTAGTGGCCTCAATTCTGGGAGACTGCTTTATTTGATTAATGGCATCCTTAGTAAAGCTTCGAGCACATATAATTCCCTTGGTTGCATTCGTTATTTCAACCTTGTGGTTAAAACCAATAATCTCATTTTTTCCTACTTTTTTGGTTTTCCAATCCTTGGTTTCTATGATGAAGGTGGAATTATAAATATCATCGCTGAATAGCTCTATATAAATGTCAATTTCATGGTGAACTCCGTTGTGATTGATTATTTTGTTCCTCTCAATTGATATTTTTGTCCTTTTGGAAATATATTTCTTGAGGATTTGTTCTTCAATAAGCCTCACTGCATTTTCTACAGAGCTTCCCTTTTTCATTTGAAAAGACCAAAGTTTTATAATGACCTGTCCACCAATTTAACGAGAAAAGAAATTGGGCACAATTTGTATTGTTCAGAGTCCAGAATCTGGGCAGGATTGCTTAAAAATCCAAGTGCTAGCTATCGCAAGCGGGAAATCCGAGGAAATATTTCGTGCTAGAAACTGATGGTTAGGACAAACCTCTTCGCCGAACTCACTTTCGATCCCACTCTAAATTGTGCACCCGGAGGGACTCGAACCCCCACCACAAGAACCGGAATCTTGCATTCTATCCAGTTGAACTACGGGTGCATGGAGCCGCAAAGCTAATTCAAGCTTTTTCAAAAAACCATCAGGCCAAAAAAATGGTTAAAGTTTCATTAG
>JANQHS010000280.1 GCA_028282565.1 Cytophagales bacterium
GCTACCACAGATGTGATATTCCTGCTTGATGATCAAACAACAGGAACCTACAAGGTTGGATATGATGTTTATGTCGCTTCGGGAAATAGCGCCTACTACAATATTCAGGAAACCATGGTGCCGGGCACCACATGGATGCTTGACGGATGGCTTGATGATGGGGGTATGGGTAGATTGAACAGAGGCACGAACAATGTTGCCAATTTCTCTTATCCCCAGGACAAATGGTTCTCGATATGGCATTATGTAGATCTCGACAATGATTCCATCCAGGTATTTGTAGATAATAGATTCGTTTATGCCGGGGCTTATACGGCCAATGGTGGCACTACAACTCTGGGCTCGATAAATTTCTATCCGGATGCGGGAGCGGGACCGGGTAAGGTATATTTCGTGGATGATATGGTTTACAAGCCATCTCAATTGAGAGCTGATGTAACCGATTACAGCATCGAAGCATGGACTTCAGGAGATCGCATCGGTCAGGTTGATGCCAGCTGGTCGACTTGGTCAGGCACAACCGGAGGTTCTGAAGACGCTCAGGTTTCAACTGATCAGGCTCAGAGCGGAACCAATTCGGTAGCATTTGACGATGCTGCTATAGATAATGTTTTCTTATTGGGGAATTTGACCTCAGATGTCTGGGAAGTTGGTTTCAGCATGTACATCGAATCCGGAAGCAGCGGATACTACAATATCCAGGAAGATGAAACTCCGGGTGTGGCCTGGATGATAGAAACCTACTTCGATGATGATGGAACAGGTTATGTCGAAGTCGGTAGTGTTCAGACCGCTTTTACATATCCTCAGGACAGCTGGTTCGATGTAACGCATTTTGTCGATCTGGACAACGACTCCATCCAGGTCTTGATCGACGGCATGCCTGCCTATGCAGCATCCTATACACCGGCAGGTAGCAGTACCCAACTGGGATCCTTTAACTTCTATCCTGATGGGGGCAACGGAACAACTAAGATCTACTATATCGATGATATGGTAAGAGAACCGGGAGCTCTGATCGTCTGGCCTGTAGGACTGAGAGACCAGAAAAAAGCTAATGTAGATTTTGCATTATATCCAAACCCCGCAAACAATAACCTGACAATCGCTAATCCTTTCAAGGGTGAAATCAATGTGTCCATTAAGGATGCTATGGGAAGGCAAATGCTTTCTCATGTTTCATCCATTGGTTCTGTTCAACTTGATATTTCCGGACTCGAACCCGGTGTTTACTTAGTGGAGGTAACACACCAGGATCAAAGAGGAGTCAAGAAATTGATAGTGGAATAACCGTTTAAGTTTCTTATTAAGCCCTTGCGGAATTATTTTTTCTGCAGGGGCTTTTTTTTGTTTTTTGCTTCATGCTTTCGGCCTTTTTGAAAGTCAGATCATCTCAATTCTTAAGAGCCTTTGTGGGGCTTGGCAGGTTCTATATGCTGCTGACCTCATCGGGGCTGCTCTTCTTACTCTATGTGGTCTTTAACCTCCTGGGTGATCCCCACAAGGCGTTCTATGTTTTTTTGGGATTGCTTTTTTTGGTACTTGTTTTTCATTTCAACAGAAGGGATATAGCATTCCTGCAGCGACTCTTTTCCTATCCTTCCGTTCCTGTTTTTGTTGAATATTTGATCTTTACGTCGCCGTTTTGGATGCTTTTCCTTTTCTCTACTTCCAGATATTTGGCCCCTGCTTTCCTGCTATGCCTGGGCATGATCTCGCTGATCAATCCGGCCATCAGATCATTGAGCCTTCGGACCGGCTTAGCAAGAGTATTTCCAACTCGGCAGTTCGAGTGGAGAGCCTTTTCAAGGCCTAATGCGGTTTTCATAATAGCCTGGATCCTTTTGGCTCCGCTGTCATTTTTTGTACCCTACCTGGTTTTGGCTTACAATTTTATCTTCATCCTTTTTTGCGCCAGCGCTTATCAGCAATGTGAGTCGATCGAAATTCTTGAAGCTCCAAGGCTTGGCCCCCTCAAACTTCTTCGGGAAAAACTCCTGTTCTTTTTCCGGTTTTTTCTTGTCGCAATCTTACCCCTGAATGTCGTTGTGGTTATTTTATCAGCGCTGAATCCCTTTTTGGTTCTGGGCTCTTTGATCATTACCCTGATCTATGGTGTATATTTTGTCCTGACCAAGTATGCTTTTTACAAGCCGAACGAGGACCTGTCTTCCCAGTCTGTGACCTCTTCCCTTGTCCTGTTGGGCATGATCATACCCATCTTTGCAATTCTTGCTGTGGTGCTGATGATCAGGAATATGTTTGTCGCATCCCGGAATTTAAATCTGTTTCTAAATGATTACGATCAGTGACCTGACCTTTGCTTATGGTAACCATTCGGTTTTCAAGGGATTAAGCCAATCTTTCGAGCAGGGAAAGGTTCATGGCATTCTGGGTGTGAATGGCGTTGGAAAATCCACCTTTTTCAGGCTTTTGGGTGGAAGACTGAAGAAGGCTAAGGGAGAAGTATTGATGGGTGAAAGGCAATTGGGCAAGAAGAATACTTTTCTTCTGGAAACCCAGAATTACTTCTACCCAAATATCACCGGTGAAGAATATCTAAGCCTCTTCACCGAAAGCGGCAATGGTTTTTCACAGAGTTTGATGAATGATCTTTTCCATTTGCCTCTTCAGGATATGGTTGATTCCTATTCGACCGGTATGAAGAAGAAGCTGGCGATCATGGCGATGTTGAAGGGGGAGGAGGGGGTTCTTTTGATGGATGAACCGTTCAATGGCCTGGATCTGGAATCCAGCAGGGTACTGGTTCATATCCTGGACAAGCTCAGAAAGAAGGGAAGAACAGTCCTGATCTCTTCGCATATACTTGAAACCCTGACCGGGAGCTGTGATGAGATCCACATTCTTGAAAAGGGCATTTTTGAAAGAACAGTGAAAAAGGATGCTTTCGACTTGCTTGAAAAGGAGTTTTTTCAGGAATTGGATCAAAAGATCTCAGCACGCCTGGGTTCCTGAGAGATCATTGGCGGATCATGTTCACCTTGTCCAATCCCCTGGCCCAGCCGTCCTTCTCCGTAGATTTGATTATGAATCCCATCTTTTCGTAGAATCGGGCGGTGAGCTGCGAGGTTCTAACCACCTGTAGGTACCCTTTTCCGATATTTTCCATCTGACCTATCCTGTAGTTGGTCAATAAAGTCCCTAAACCCATTCCGTGACAGTTTGAATGGATCATCCCCCAGGCAAGTCCGGTTTCCTTTTGCTCTTCATCCAAATAGACTCCCCCGCAACCCAAGATCTCCTGCTCCGACTCCAACACACTGAAATATTTGCTCTGTTCTCCCTCAAGCCATTTGGAGAATTCCTCATATTCATAGTCGGCGAAATATTTGGGCTGATTGCTTTTGAATATCTCAAGGCAAGGAGATCTGTCATCAGGAGTATATTGTCGAATGCTGATCTGCATTTGAATCTTATTGAATTTGGTTTCAAATTTAATCCGCCATGAGTCAAACGGAATTTCTAATACTCATCCCGGGAATTTTAATCGCCCTTTCCCTTGCTGAGATGATCATCTATGTAGGTAAGACCATACGATACAAGGTGAAGGTCTATTGGGAATTGGGGCTGCTGTTGTTTATTTCTCTGGACCTGCTGTTCGGAAACTGGTATGCTTTTTATCAAAGGATTCAGTTCATCCATGAGAGCTATGGGATCTTTCTCCTGGTCAATCTCGTGCCGATCGTCTTTTTCATTTATTCTGCAGTCCTTGTTCCTGAAAATATCATGGATACCAATATCTCAGATGGCAAAGACCATTATTTGAGAAACAGAAAGATGATCTGGGCCCTGCTTACAGCCTATGTTTTTTCCAACTACCTGACCGTTGATCTTCTTCTGGCCAGGGACAATATGCAGATCGCAAGGGCAGCCTTTATTCCTTTGGTGGGAGCCAATATTTTCATCAACAGCAAATATCTGCGAACAGGGGTAATCCTGGCAGCCTTTGTTGTCCGCTATGGGATGATGCTGATACCGGGAACTTAATGCGTGGATTAAAGGATCAAAATGATCAGAAGGGTAATGCCAACCAGGATAATATTGATCAGATTTTTCATTCTTTAATGTCGAGCTACAAACTTGGGTACGAAGATACCCAAAGAGAATACATCAGGTTGAGATCCCCGTCTTGATTACTCAACAAGTTTTCCACATTTCCACAGAGAAATGGTTTGGCCTGTCCAATAGAGCGTGCTACCTGATCCCGGGGCTTTTGATGACCATCAATTTTTCACGCAGCATATCATGCATTGAATATGCAATGCCGCCCATATTCAGACCGCTTTCTTCCTTGCCTCCGAAGGGCATCCAGTCTACACGGAAGGCCGTATGTTCGTTGACCATCACCGCCATGGCTTTGAGTCTTTGGACCCCCTGAAGGGCGGTGTTGATATTGTTGGTGAAAATCGCTGCTTGGAAATCAAAAGGAAGGCTATTGGCTTTCTCGATCGCTGCATCAAAGTCGGAATAGGAATAGATGCAAACAACCGGTCCGAAGATCTCCGAACAGGAAACATTGATGTCATCCGGAGGATTCAGGATCACAGTTGGGGCATAGGTGGTTTCTCCCCGTTTTTCACCTCCGCAGATAATCTCAGCACCTTTGGCCCTGGCTTCTTCCACCCATTCATGGACGCGATCAACTTCTCCGGGTCTGATCAATGGCCCCACCTCCGTTTTCGGATCCATGGGATCACCGACGATCTGTTTTTCGGCCAAATCCTTAATGCCTTGAGCTACCTGCTGAAAGACCTTCTCATGTGCGTAGACCCTTTGAACAGAAACACATACCTGACCGGCATGATAAAAAGCTCCTTTTGCCAGTGGAGCAAGGGCTGCATCAATGTCTGCGTCGGGTTCAACGATCACCGGAGCTGCGCCGCCATGTTCCAATGCACATTTCGCCCCTGGGGCAAGTTTGCTTCTCAGCATCCAACCTACTCGGGAGGATCCGATAAAGGTGAAGAAATTGATCCTCGGGTCTGTATATAAGGGATCGGCATCTTTTACCTCACAGACAATGCATCGGGCATAATCTTCAGGCAGCCCGGCCTCATAGAGGATCTCCACCAATCTGAATGCGGATAAAGGAGTCGCCTCAGCTGGCTTCACGACTACCGGGCATCCTGTGGCGATAGCAGGGATCACCTGGTGGATGATCAGGTTCAAGGGATGGTTAAAAGCTGAAATCGCAGTAACTACCCCACCGGGTTCTTTCATCGTGTAGGCGATCTTTCCATCGGAAGCAGCGTTGAGGCCCATGGGGATCTCCTCCCCGCGGATCTTTCCGATCTCTTCGATGGCTACATGAATTCCGTTGACGGCTCGAAGAACCTCGGCCTTTGAATCAACATAAGGCTTCCCACCCTCACTGGTGGCCAGTTTGGTAAGTTCTTCGATTTGGCCGGACATGATCTCAGCTGTTTTCCGGAGGATTGCTGAGATCTCAAATTTTTTAAGCCATCTGCTTCTGTCCTTGAACAGGGCATGGGCCTTGTCGATTGCCGATAGAACTTCTTCTCTTGACGATAGCGGGATCTCCTGGATCGGGGAACGATCGAAAGGATTGTAGACGGTCAATGTGCTCATAACTGCTGGGATTAAAGCCGCGAAATAATCAATTTTTTGCCTTCTTCACTTCTTCTTTGAGCAAAACATTTAAGATGGGATGATTCAGAGAATAGTCTACGGCGAGATCGATCACGTGAACCCCAGGATTTTCCAGACAATGGTTCAAAATATCCTGGAATTCCTTGTCATTGCCGGGGCGATGCCCATGGGCTCCATAGCTCTCGGCGTACTTCATAAAATCCGGGTTCTTGTAGTCCAATCCCCAATTATCAAAACCCATGTCCTCTTGTTTCCACTTGATCATGCCATAGGCGCTGTCATTAAGGATGATCACGATTAGGTCAAGCCCCATCCTGACAGCGGTCTCAAGCTCCTGAGAATTCATCATAAATCCGCCATCGCCCACAATGGCAATAACAGGTGCTTTGGGGTTCAGTAGCTTGGCTGCCATGGCACTCGGCAATCCGGCACCCATAGTTGCCAGGGCATTGTCGAGCAGTACGGTGTTGGCCTCATAGGCTTTGTAGTTCCTTGCAAACCAAATTTTGTAAACCCCATTGTCCAGCGCGAGGGTTCCTTCTGAAGGAAGTCTTTCCCTGAGCAGATGAACGAGTCTCTGAGGCAGCATTGGAAATCTGTCATCATGGAAATGCTTGCTGATCCTTTGGTCGATGTTCTTTTTTGCATCGAACATCTCAGAGCAATCCCAATTCCCGTCATTTTTGACCTCTTCCTTGATCCTCCATATTGCATTGGCAATATCGCCGACCACGTTGAGTTGAGGGAAGTAAACCTCGTCGACCTCAGCAGGAAAGAAGTTCACATGGATGACCTTTGCTCCGTTATCCTCCATGAAAAAGGGAGGTTTTTCTATGACATCATGACCCACATTGATGATCAGGTCCGCTTTGTCGATGGCGCTGTGGATAAAGTCTTTGGAGGAAAGCGCTGCTGTTCCGAGAAAGTTCGGATGTCTTTCGTCGATCACGCCCTTGCCCATTTGGGTATTAAAAAATGGGATATTGAGTTCTTCGATAAATGCCTTGAGCATTTTTCCCGTCCTCTTTCTGTTCGCCGCTGCTCCGATCAGCACAAGGGGATATTTTGATTCGTCGATCATTTGGGCAGCCGACAGTATAGCCTTGTCATCAGGCACCGGGCGCCGACTTCCGACCACTTCAAAGACTTTGGGATTTTTAACCTCCTCTTCAGCGATATCCTCGGGAAGCTCTATATGGACGGCTCCCGGCCTCTCCTCCATGCTGATTCTGAATGCCTCGCGAACCGTAGCTCCGATACGACTTCCGTCCACCACAGCATGGGTGTATTTGGTGATGGGTCGCATCATATCGACTACGTCCAGAATTTGAAACCGGCCCTGTTTGCTCGATTTGATGGGTTTCTGGCCAGTGATCATCATCATGGGCATGGCACCGAGTTGGGCATAAGCGGCAGCGGTCACAAAATTGGTCGCCCCGGGACCCAGTGTTGAAAGGCAGATGCCGGGTTTGCCTGTGAGTCGACCATAGGTTGCAGCCATGAACCCCGCAGCCTGCTCATGGCGGGTGATGATTAATTCTATTTTGGATTTCCTAAGTGATTCCAGAAAATCCAGGTTTTCTTCACCGGGTATTCCAAATATATATTCGACGCCCTCATTTTCGAGAGCCTTGATAAACAGGTCGGATGCCTTCATAGCTTTCTGTTTGGGACTAAAGCTACTTAATTGTCCTATATCCTGAGACGGATTATGCTATTGTATCAGTACTTTGTGAATGGAATAATCCTGGCCGACATAAAGTTTCAAGAAATATACTCCGGGATGCAGGTCTGATGTCTCGAGGGTTTTTCCCTTCCCCGACCTGATCGTTTTCAGATTCGCGTTCATCAGAGACCAGTTCAGATCCTCCTCGTTGGCTTTCAGGTTAATAATCCCACTAGCAGAAGGGTTCGGGTAAACCGAAACTTCAGATCCTTTTTGGCGATCGTCGAGGTCGGTGATGATCAGATCCAGGAAAGCAATTCTGGGTAATATTTGAGGAGCTGGGATTACCGCATTGTTGAAAAAACCGCCTGCCAGAGGGCCGGTACCATACCAGATAAATGCTTCTACATCGTTGTTCAATCCGCCGTAAAAGATTGACAAGGCGGTATCCATAGGATGAGGAGCGGGCGTATCAAATGGTGTTGGTGTAAAGATGCTTCCGGCTGGAATACTGGATCCATCTGAGAAGATGACTTCATCGAAGCCACCGGCAAATACCAAAAAATCATAACTATCCCCATCGGTTTCAATGGAATGCACGAAACCAAAGCGTTGGGTATTGTTCATTTTAAAACCGTATCCCGGGTTGATCCACTGGCTTCCATCCCATTTGGCGGCCATCAGCAAGGTGTCGTTACCGGATCTGTCAAAGGCACCCCCGGCATACAATTCGCTTTCATAAAAGTTCATCGCATAGACGGTATTGTTGAACCCCTGACCCATGGGATGCCATAGGTTTCCATCCCACCTTGCGATTCCATTGACGAGGGTATCGCCGGCATGGGTGAAATTTCCACAGACATAAAGATCTCCGTTCCATTCCAGAAGCTGGTGAGGATTGATCACCTGTCCAAACATGGGACCCGACAGGCCGGAACCAAGTCTTGTCCATTTGCTTCCATCCCAGGCAGCGATGCCAAGTATTGTATCCGATCCGTTTTGGTCAAATTCTCCGCAGACCACTATTTGGTCATTCCACTCGATGATGTCGAAAAGATTACAGGTATAGAATTGTCCGGGATCACTACCCGATAGGTAGAAGCCTTTGCCGAGTTTCGTCCAGTTTCCATTGTCCAGGAAATACACCCAGTTTGAATCGGTTCCAAATTCATAACCTACAATGTATAGTGTGTCATTGATTTTTTCCAGAGCATGGCCGGCATCGTTCAGACCTCCGCCGAGTTCTGTCCAGGCCATTGAGTTTGGGTTTAGGCGTGCTACGTAATTCGAGCTATAGCCTTCGATGGTGGTAAAGAACCCCGTAGCGATCACGCTTCCCTCTTCACCGGAAAGGGTGGAATCAGCATAGAAATCAACAACTGTTCCGTTGGTGTTTCCAATGGTATTACTGGCGGGAAAGCTTTGCCAGGATTGAGCAAAGGCCGGATAGATCAGGATGTAAAGGACAAGGGTGAGGCAAAATTTCATATCAAGGAGATTGTGGATCAAAGAAACCGCTGATCTCTCCCTTTCTCAATAATTTGTTTTTGGCATTTTTTAATAGATCCAGAACCCGATATTGATGCCTGTGCGCCAGGATTTGGCTTGGTCGGTAGAC
>JANQHS010000324.1 GCA_028282565.1 Cytophagales bacterium
TTGACTTCTTCATGGTCGAGGAAAAGGATCAGGGAGCCCATCATCAAAAAGGGGAAAATGCCGATCTCAAAGACCAAATGGTTGCTGACATTAAAAAGAACGACAAACAGAAACGCCAGCTTTCGCGTGGGTTTATAAAGCAGCAAAAACGGAACAGAGAGGTCAAAAAGTATTCCCCCATAGGTCATGGCACCTGCAAGGCTCAGGATAAAATCCGGACCCAATTCTGGAAAACGGATATCCAGCAAAGCCCTGACCGTATTTCCCTTGAGCCATTCTGAATTGAATTTGGCAATGCCTCCGTAAAAATACACCAGCAGAAATTGAGCCTTGAGGATCAGGTATTTCCAATGAGCGATATGCCCTTCTCTTCTGGGGTCTAGGGGACCTGAGCTATCAAAAACCAGAAAGCCCAAAAAAGCGATAAGTACCAGAATGAAGTAATGATTGTTGTAGAGTGCCTTTTCCAGAAAGAAGAAATACCCGAAAGCAAAGAATATGTACAGAAAAGCAAAACGGGTAGCTATGTTAAACAGAACAAGGACCGAAGCTAGGATCAACCCGCCCATCATCCCGATCAGGACGAGATCCGGAAGCTCGGGAAGCGGAAATAACCAATCATAAGCGAAATGGAAATCGGTTTTGATAAAAGCCCCGGTGAATTTTTTGCGAAGAACAAGCCTCGAAAAGAATACCAGGTAAACAAGGCCCAGGACTATCCTGAAAACCCCGAGTTGAAACCCCTTGACAGGTTTGAAAGGTGATAATTCTTTGAAGCTCATCGACAGAGCCTCAATTTAAAAAGGTTGGAATTATTTTTCGTCGACTTCCTCGTAGTCTACATACTCCCCGGCATTTTTTGGGGTATGTTTCTTCTTTTCGGGAATAAAATCAATACTCAATTCACCCTCATTCTTTTTAGTGGGCCTTTGTCCGAAACCCGAATTGCGATCTTTTCCTCCTGCAAAAAAGAACAGCGGCCTGAACAGCAACTTGGTCACCTGATAGATGAAGAAGAATATGAGAAACAGAAATATTAAAAACTTGACCATAGCATGAAGTTAACGACTCAGGTACAGATTTCGTTCGTTATAGAGTTGAGTAAAATAATCATCGTAGAGATCCTCGATGAAATAGATCGATTCACCGGTGGATTTCATTTCCGGACCCAGTTCCTTATTGACCTGCGGGAACTTCTCAAAGGAGAAAACCGGCTCCTTGATCGCATATCCCTTTTTCACCGGATTGAACTTAAAGTCACTCAACTTGGCTTCGCCCAGCATCACCTTGGTGACATAGTTGACATAAGGTTCCTGGTATGCCTTGCAAATAAACGGCACCGTCCTTGAAGCCCGCGGATTCGCTTCGATCACATAGACCTTGTCATCCTTGATCGCAAATTGAATATTGATCAGCCCGACAACATTCATGGCCAATGCGATCTTTTTCGTGTACTCTTCGATCTGCCGGACGATCAGGTCTCCCAGGTTAAACGGTGGCAATACCGCAAAGCTATCCCCGGAGTGAATTCCGGCAGGTTCGATATGTTGCATGATCCCGATGATCTCCACGTTTTCCCCATCGCAGATGGCATCGGCCTCCGCTTCCACGGCCCTGTCAAGAAAATGGTCCAACAATATTTTGTTCCCGGGAAGCTGCTTGAAGATCTCCACAACCTGATTCTCCAACTCTTCTTCGTTGATCACGATCTTCATGCTTTGTCCTCCCAAAACGTAGGAAGGCCGTACCAGCAATGGAAAATTCAGTTCCTTGCTCATTTCCAGAGCCTCTTCAGAAGTCTCTATGGAACCGAAGGGAGGATAAGGGATCTCCAGATCTTTGAGAAGGGTTGAGAATCTTCCTCTATCCTCGGCGAGGTCAAGGGACTCAAAACTTGTTCCGAATATTTTTATTCCGTACCGGGAAAGCTTTTCCGAAAGCTTAAGTGCGGTTTGGCCGCCAAGCTGGACGATCACCCCTTCCGGCTGCTCATGTTGGATAATATCATAAATATGCTCCCAGAAAACCGGCTCGAAATAGAGTTTGTCGGCGGTATCAAAGTCCGTGGACACCGTTTCCGGATTGCAATTGATCATGATGGTCTCATATCCGCATTCCTTGGCCGCCAGCACCCCATGCACACATGAATAATCAAACTCGATCCCCTGCCCTATTCGGTTCGGACCCGAGCCCAGGATC
Organism: Cytophagales bacterium; assembly: GCA_028282565.1. Classification (GTDB taxonomy): domain Bacteria; phylum Bacteroidota; class Bacteroidia; order Cytophagales; family CCMP332; genus JANQHS01. The sequence continues at coordinate 2,200 of JANQHS010000324.1, forward strand.
ACAACCTTTTTCTTATCGCTTCGATCGGATTCGTTCACCTCACCAAAGGTGGAATAGTAATAGGGGGTGTGGGCTTCAAACTCCGCAGCACAGGTGTCCACGAGCTTGTAAATTCTCTTCACCCCAAGCTCATTCCGTTTTTTATAAACTTCGGATTCCAGGCAACCCAGGATATGCGCGATCTGCCTGTCGGCATAGCCCCTTCTCTTGGCTTCGATCAGCATATCCTTGGTGATGGTTTCAAGTCCATAGCCTTTGAGGCTCCGCTCATAACTCAGCAGGTCCTCGATCTGGTGGAGGAACCATGGGTCGATCTTGGTGAGCTTCTGAATCGTTCTGAAGGAAACCCCGATCTTGAAGGCATCATAAATATGAAACAGTCGGTTCCAACTGGGATGTTTCAGGCTTTCCTGGATCTGATCCGGGTTCTTGACCTCCCTTCCGTCCGCTCCGATGCCGTTTCGATTGATCTCCAGTGACTGACATGCCTTCTGAAGAGCTTCCTGGAAATTCCTTCCTATCCCCATGGCTTCACCGACGGATTTCATGGTCAGGCCAAGGTGCCTGTCAGCACCCTGGAATTTGTCGAAGTTCCAGCGGGGTATTTTAACGATCACATAGTCAAGTGCCGGCTCGAACATCGCCGAGGTGTTCTTGGTGATCTGGTTGGGCAATTCATCAAGGTTGTAACCGATCGCCAGCTTGGCAGCAACCTTTGCGATGGGATAACCGGTTGCCTTGGAAGCCAGAGCGGATGATCTTGAAACCCTTGGATTGATCTCGATAGCGATAATGCTATCGGTCTTGGGATCGACCGAAAACTGAACATTACAACCTCCGGCAAAGGAGCCTATCTCAGCCATCATCCGATGGGCATAATCACGCATTTGCTGATAGATGGTATCGGGAAGTGTCATGGCAGGAGCCACGGTGATCGAGTCTCCCGTATGGACTCCCATGGGATCAAAATTTTCGATGGAGCAGATCACCACAAAATTCCGAGCACTGTCCATCATGATCTCAAGCTCGTACTCCTTCCAACCCAGAACGCTCTGCTCGATCAACACTTCGTGGATGGGCGAAGCATGAAGACCCGCCGACAGCGCTTCCTCAAAATCCTCGGCCTTCTCCACATAAGCACCCCCGGCACCTCCAAGGGTAAATGATGATCTGATGATCAGGGGAAATCCGATTTCCTGCGCGATCTCTTTACCCTCAAGAAAAGATTTCGCCGTTTTTCCTTTACAGACCCCTATGCCCATCTCCTGCATTTTAAGTCTGAATTTTTCCCTGTCCTCGGTGGTGGCGATCGCTTCAAAATCTGAGCCGAGCACCCTCACACCGAATCTCTCCCAGATCCCTGCCTGGTCGCAATCCATTGCAAGATTCAAAGCGGTTTGGCCTCCCATGGTAGGAAGCACCGCATCGATCTTATGCTTTTTCAGGATCTCTACAATAGATGCCTTATTCAAAGGCTTCAAATAGATATGGTCCGCCGTAACCGGATCCGTCATGATGGTGGCTGGATTGGAATTGATGAGGATGACTTCAATTCCCTCTTCTTTCAACGATCTGGCAGCTTGTGAACCGGAATAATCAAACTCGCATGCCTGACCTATGATGATCGGTCCGCTTCCTATGATGAGAACCGATTTAATGGACTTGTCGCGGGGCATCTAAGACTAGGGTATTTAAAAATTTCACAAAGCTA
>JANQHS010000390.1 GCA_028282565.1 Cytophagales bacterium
CGTGGAAATAGCAGCACCACTTTCCAGAAAGGACGAGATCCTCAAAAGCGCCACCCTCCTGTTTGACAGAAAGGGATACTCAGCCGCATCGATGCGGGATCTGGCCAAAGAGGTTGGCATAGAAGCCGGCAGCCTTTACTCCCATTTCAAATCAAAAGAATCCATCCTGCAGGGGATTTGCTTCAAAATGGCTTCTGAATATTTGGATTCAATCAAGCCTATCATCGAGTTGGATCTGACCAACCAGGAAAAACTGGAACTAGCCATACAAAGTCATATCAGGGTTTTGACCAAAGACCCGCAGGCATCAAGTGTTTTCCAGCAGGACTGGAAAAACCTGAGTGAACCCCTGCTGACCCGATTCATAGATCTGAGGGAAGAGTATGAAGGTTGCTTTATGGTGATCATCCAACAGGGGATACGAAAGGGAGAATTCAGAATTGAGGATGAAAAATTTGTGCTACTGACCATTCTCTCCTCGATCAATTGGACCAGCAAGTGGTACAGGCCTGATGGTAAATTCAGCCCTGACCAGATAGCCAAAAGATTGTCAAAAATTTTAATCAAAGGAATTTCAACTTCAAATAAATAGCTTATGTACGGAGGCGGAAACGTATTTGAACCCATGAAAGTAAAGGAGCTTGCGGATGAGGATCCCATACTCCTGAAAGAATTTCAAGACCGGATAGACCGGGGCGAGAAGATCGAGCCAACCGATTGGATGCCCGAGCTCTACAGAAAACAACTGATCAGAATGATCGAGCAGCATGCGCATTCAGAGATCATCGGCGCACTTCCGGAAGGAACCTGGATCACCAGAGCTCCGGGATTCAAAAGAAAAATGGCCCTCATGGCCAAGGTTCAGGATGAGGTAGGCCACGCCCAACTTCTGTATAGTGCGGCAGAAACACTTGGAAAACCAAGGGAGGCGATGATCGATGACCTGATCAATGGAAGATCCAAGTATTCGAACATCTTCAACTACCCGGCATTTACCTGGGCGGATTCATGTTTCATCTCCTGGTTGGTGGATGCCGGTGCGATCGTTAATCAGCTTGCCAACGCAAAGGGAAGCTACGGTCCTTATGTAAGAGCGCTCGACAGGATCTGCAAAGAGGAGTCGTTTCACCTGAAATACGGGCACGATTGCGTGGCTTCACTCGCTGCAGGCACCCCTTCCCAGAGAAAATGGATGCAGGAGGCGATCGATCGCTGGTGGGCACCGATGATGATGTTCTTCGGACCTTCCGATAAAATCTCCGTACACAGCGAGATCCTGATCAAGTGGAAGGTAAAGATGGCCTCCAATGACGCCATGAGACAACAATTCCTGGATATGTATGTGCCTAAGATCTGGGAGTTGGGATTCACGATTCCCGATCCTTTGCTTCGCAAAAACGAAGAGGAAGACAAATGGGAGATCACCGAGCCCGATTGGGATGAATTCAAGAGAGTGATCAACGGTGATGGCCCTTGCAACAAGGAAAGGCTTGCCGTTAGGAGGATCGCAGAAGAAAGAGGCAAATGGGTGAGAGAAGCGATCAACAGAAAGAGCGAAAAATACATGGTACCTCTAGCATAATCGATCATGGAATCACTTGACCCAAGAGTAAATCGAATGAATCTGCCTTCATCTTTTGATGAGGCAATGCATAAAGAGGAAATGGATCAACTGGCGACCTACGAGGTGTTCCTTGTTCCGAAAGAAGGTAAGCCTTTGGAAAGCGTCGGGCCGGTACATGCCTCTGAAATAGAGATGGCCTTTGTCTTTGGGAAAGAAGCATACAGTCGAAGATTCACCTGTGTGGCCATGGCCGTATGCCCCACTTCCTCCATTTTCCCTTCACCGGTTTCCGAAGCAGGCCAGAGTGCATACGAACTTTTGACCGACCAGGCTGAAACCGAAGGCGATGAGCAACAATATGAAGTATTCCACATGAACAAGCGCGGCAAATTTCATAAACATGTGGGAAGCCTAATGGCCAAAGGGCCATTAGATGCCTTGCATCAGGGAAAAGAGGCCTTTCCGGAAGAAACTCCTCAAAATGTGTGGGTCATTCCCACTTCGGATTTCCATTTTAACAGTGAAGAGGATTCCGACCTATGGGCAACCCTTCCCGAAAAAAAATACAGGGACGCGATCTTCTATAAGGCCGGTGATAAAATTCAGAAATACAAAGACTCCGTAAATAGCTAATCATGGACAATCAGGCAGCAATTGAATTATTATATAAAATGGCTGATGACGACCTGATCATCGGGCATAGGAATTCGGAATGGACCGGTGTAGGCCCGATACTCGAGGAGGATATTTCCTTTTCCTCGATGGCTCAGGATAAGATCGGGCATAGTTGGGGTCTATACAAGATCCTTCATCAACTGGGAGAAAGTGAGCCCGATCTGGTCGCCTTCACAAGAAACGCCGAGCAATTTCATAATTGCCAAATGGTGGAATTCCCGATTGGAGAATACGACTTCAGCCTAATCAGGCATTTTCTTTTTGATTATGCGGATTATCACCGTTTTGAGATGCTCGAGAATTCAAGTCTCACCGGATTGGCGCAATTGGCAAGAAAGATCAAAGGGGAGATCAAGTACCATATTCTCCATGCCAGAACATGGATGAAAAATCTGGGCAATTCGACCGACGAAGCAAAAGAAAGATTGCAGCGATCTCTGGATACTCTGTACCCTATGGCTCTCGGTATCTTTGAAAAATCCCCGTACGAAGATCAATTGATATCCGATGGGGTTTTCGGAGGTGAAGAAGCTTTGCAAACCAGATGGCTTGACTCTATCATGGAGGTGCTCAGGCTAACAGACCTCAATCATACACTTGATTCCGCAGCCTCACCGCTGATCGGTGGAAGAATGGGCAAACACACCGATCACCTACAGCCTTTATTGGATGAAATGTCAGAAGTGGTAAGAACGGATCCAACAGCCGAATGGTAGAAGATCAACCACAGCTTGCCAGGATACGGGACATCCTCGATGAGGTCAAGGATCCTGAGATCCCGACCATATCCTTGATCGATCTGGGTGTGATCACCGAAATCGACCTGAAGGAGAACGGCCATGTTTACGTAGAAATGACACCCACATTTGTTGGATGCCCTGCCATGGATTACATGAAAAAATCCGTTGAAGAAAAGTTGAATGAGAATGGCTTCAGCGACTTTTTTGTCAATGTAACACTGGAAAAAGCATGGACTACGAACAATATCACGGAAAAAGGAAGAGAGGGTCTGAAAAAGCATGGACTCGCCCCCCCACCCCATTTGGAAAAAATTGTTGATATTGACATTTTGGAAAACGTAACCTGTCCGTATTGCAATAGTGATGACACAGAACTCCAAACCCCGTTTGGCCCAACCCTTTGCAGATCCATGCACTTCTGCCATAACTGCAAGCAAGCTTTTGAACAATTTAAACCCCTTTAGGCTACTCCTTTTCATGATCCTGGCCATGATTGCCATGTCTTGCCAGCAGGATCAGAACCAACAAGAATTAGCCTCTTTTAAAGAAAATTTTGACAGTCTTTTTGCCGAAAGACAAATCGCCTGGGACAGCATGATGGTTGAGGACGATACCAAGATCCGATACATGAGCAGGCTTTTGGATGAGATCAGCTATCAACTGCCATATGATGAATTCAAAATGGAGCAATTGCGGTCCAATATCCAGGCGCTTGCCGGAATTCGATTCAACATCGATGAATTGACTCAAAGCGAAAAGGTAGATGCCTATGACGCGGCTACGGATTCCGTGCTTTCCTCTCTGGTCAGCTTCGTGACCTTTACCCCTCAGGCAAGCGAAATTCCCCTTGTCGGAGAGCTGATGTCAGATATCAGGCAAATGGACAACTTTGTACTGCAAAGAAGAAACAGGTTTGACGATGCCACTATGGCTCTGAACCAACTTATTGAACAAAATCCGGGAAAACTTGAAGCCCTGGGAGGGCAGTATGCGGATGTAAAGCCCTTCCCAATGTTCCTGCTATACCCGGGTTAATGACTTGAACTTCAAGAAAAAAGGCTGGTTCAAAAAATATCTTGATTTCAGGGAAGAGAACCCTTTCGATCTAAACTTCCCAACACAGAACATACATCTCCACGAAGGTTATTCAGAAGGAAAAGAAGAAGCAATTTATGCTTTCCTTCAGCCAACAGGGCTGCTCTATGGCTTTCCCATGTCCTTGCCCTTCCGGGATGTCGTTTTTCCCAATCAGAAATATTTTGACCAGGAGGATATGGGCCTGCTTGTTTTTCTTGAAAGCCTGTATGCCTGCCTTCTATTTGAAAACCAATCCGGAAGTAAAGAGCAAAACATTGACCAGAAGGACCTGGTCAAACCGACCATTGAATACTTCCTGAGGGTTCATGATACCTTTTTCAGGCAGAGAAAAAAGATCCATGAGATATTCTCAAAGGGAGGCAAAATGGACATCTATTATCGCTTTGAAAAAGTCCTCAAAAAAAGGATACACATGGAAGGTTCTTCCGGAGGAATGGCACATTATTTTTCGAACAGCCTGATTCTGATCGATCTTTATTATGCCTTGATATGGCAGAGAAACCAAAGAAACGCGGGGCAGATCCCTGAGTTTGAGCAGATCAATTCCCAGGTAACCGAATTGCACCAAACCCTACTCGAGATAGTCATCGCTGCCACACATGCCAACCATCAGATCGAAAAGGAAGAAAGAAAGATCTTTGAGCAGATCCTTTCGTCTTCAGATCTGGACCGGGAAACCACAAAGGATCTAAAACAACGCTTCAAGCAGGGAGTGGATATTTCGGATCTTCAAATACAGAAGATACCCTGGCTGATTCGCAGATTTTTCCTGGAAATGGCCTTGATGACGGTGATGTCCGATGATCTGTACGAAGAGTCAGAATCCAGATTCATAGAAGAACTTGCTTTGAAACTTGAGATGAAAACGGAGGATCTGGAGCAGAGCAAACTGGCAGTAGAAACCTTCCTGCTCACCCATAAGAATTACCTCTCCCTGAGCAAAAGAAAGGCTGTGGTTGAAAAGGTCAGCAGAAAATGGCAGCAGCGCGTTAGCAAGCTGATCCTAAAGAACAAAGACCGATTGGTGAAGGAAATGGGTGAGAGCAAGGAGTTGTACCAGCTATTGCTAAAGTCTCAAAGCCAGACCCTAAGTCCGGAAGAATGGGAAAAAGTCCGAACCCAGCTTCTGGATATCTTAAAGACCATTCCGCCGATCGTCATCATCGCCTTGCCCGGCACATTCATCACCCTACCGGTGATGTTATCGGTACTTCCTAAAAATATGTTGCCAAGTTCCTTTCAGGATGATTAGGCTGCAGAATAGGCAACCACATTTTCTTCCATGAGTTGAAGGGCCATCTCCCACATGGTTTCATAGGAAAGGATCTCCATTTCACTATAGCTCTCACCGTTCTCGGGAAATTTCTTCAGCAGATTGAAGATCTTGTTTCCGTAGACCCTGGATTTTTCCGAATCAAAATCATTGGTTTGAGCGACCTGGATCAAGCGAATAAAATACTGGGCCCTGCGATTCTGGGATTTGGCAATTTGCCTCACCATATACATTCTTAAAGCCTCGGATTTACTGATCATTCCATCGAAATCTCCGCTTTGCAAGAGCAGCAGAAACTGAAGACATAGAATGGAAATATTATAACCCTGCTTATCCTTAGAGTATTCGGGGAAGTAGTTCAGGAAGTGAATTGACTGATCAGAGGCGGTATTATTCGCAAAATGAGAGAAGTTCTTGTAAAGCTCCCACCTCTCCTTATATAAGGTGGTAAGTATTTCTTTTTTGGGATCGTTCTCCACGGTATCCACAATCTGCTGGGCGAGCTTATAATCTCCCAATCTCATAGCCGCCTGGAAATAGAGCTCGAGCGCAACATAGTAATTCACGGATCCCTTGATCAGCTTATTGATATTGGTGCTGATAAACTCGATGGAGTCAGCATAACGACCCAGCCTGGAAAGCACGGAAGCCTTATCGAGGATAAGATCCCGATCCCTGACAGCAAAAAACAACTCGGGATCCTTGAACTTCAGCTCTTCAATCTCCTCGATCAATTCGAGGTATTTATCAAACTGGTTATTGAATTCATAGGCAAACCCCAAGACCTTATAATAATTCTCCGCCAGTACAGGTGTCTTGTACTCATCGAAAAGGATCTTTACATGCTGGGCATTCTGAAGAAAAATACCACGATTCCGGACCACGTTCTTGATCGACTTCTGAGCCATGGTCTTGATCTTGTAATGGATCCTGATCGCCTCATTTTCCGCCTTGTCGATCTTTTCGTATTCCGAAACGATAGAATCATACTTCTCAAAATCCTTCACGTTGCCGAAATATGACATCTCGTTTCTCAGGATCCTGGCAGATTCAAGAACAAAGGAGGTGAACCCATAAGCCTGAGCAGTTCTGAGAACCTTCTTGGCCAACCAGATCACATTCTCCTTCTGACCAAATCTTAGGAGAACCTTGATCTGAAACAGGTTTAGCTGCGCTTTGACTTCTTCTCTTCTGTGGCGCGGGTATTGTGGATTGTCAAAATCCAGGTGGACTATATTCTTAAGCAACTGGTCTACAAACTTCGATTTTACCTGGAAGAAATAGGGATAGTCAGGCCCCTTTCCAAATAACTCTTCAGCGGCATCAGCATTCGATTCAAAAGCTCCTGAACCGAATCCGTCAAACAACTCCTTGAACTTTGGATTCTTCTTTCCGAAGTCCGGATCGGAGAATAAAACGTCCGACTTCAACAGGTCAGAACTTAGTAAATCGATTATTTGATACAACTTCATAATTCAAAAAACCTTCTTGGTTTATCAAATAAGCACATACGAATTCATTTATCAAAATTATTCTGGAAAAAATCATTCTTAGTAAACTGCACTTTTTGTACATGGTTGGAATCAGATCAGGGCTCATCTTTGATTCATCATTAACAAAAAACGATCTGTAAAAATGGGTTTATTAGTTGCTATTTATCTTGCTGTTGGAATTAACGCTTACTCTGAATCTGATCCCACAGCTGAAACGCTCTCACCACCAACTCAAATAGAAAATCCGGTAACCGATATCAGACCTGGTGACGGAGACAGTTGGTAAAAAAATACTTGTCTAGAGCCTAAGAAAGGGCTTCTAGGCAGCCAAAAGGCAAAAAAAAACAACTGCCAGACAGCAGTTGCTTTTCGAAAATAGTCACTAAACCAAGAAGTGGGCAACCAATATTTGGTTACCCCCAAACTGAAACTCAGTTTGGGGATGACAAATATAAAAAAATAATCAAATTATGGTTGCCCTCAACGATTTAAGGTCGAGAGCACAAGCCTATTTAAATCAACGAAAAACCTCGGTGTTTCATCGGGGCTTTTTTTTGCCCTAACCGATCTCAATCCTGACGTCAGGGCTAACCGGATGACCGACACAGGTCAGCACAAAACCATCTTTGATCTCCTGCTCGCTCAACCCCTCACTCTCATCCATTTCAACCTTACCCGAAGTCAATTTACCCCTGCAAGCGGTACAAAGTCCGCTTTGGCAGCTAAAAGGAAGATCAATGTCCAGATCGAGAGCCGTCTCCAGAATGGTTTTTTCGGGGGTCACCTCAAATTCATGCTCTTCGCCATCGCATAGAACCTTGACCTTATAGGTATCATGGCCTGCCTCTTTCTGCTCTTCCTCCGTCTTGTTTTGAAGCGGATTCTTCGATTTGGAGACAAAATTCTCTCTGTGAATATGCTTTTTGTCCAGGTTCCTGTTTTCAAGGATCTCAACCACAAGGTCGATCATGGCCGTTGGCCCGCAAAGGAAGAAATCATAAGGCAACTCAGCCCGAATCTGCTCGTCCAGTATGGCGTTGAGCATCTCTGAAGTGATCATACCGCTCGGGCCTTCCCATGCTTCCGGCGCCTCATCGTAGACCCTGGTGATCTTCAGCCTTTCGGAAAACTCCTTTTCCAATTCGACCAGCCTCTCTTTGAAGATCACTGAATTCTCATTTCTGTTGGCATAGATGAGATTCACAACAGAATCGGGCTCATATTGAAGAGTAGACCTCAACAGCGACATCAAAGGTGTAATACCGGACCCTCCCCCGATCAAAAACACCTGCCTTTTGTTGGAAGCCGCAAAATTCGAGGTGAAAACGCCAGAAGGTTCCATGATCTCGATGGAATCACCCTCTTTCAAATGATCATTCAGATAATTGGACACCTTGCCGTCCTTTACTCTTTTGACCGTCACAGCCATTTCATCATGGAGCTCATACACGCTGCACAAAGAGTATGATCTTCGGATCTTTTCTCCGTCGATTGGAATGATCAGGGTCAGGAACTGCCCCGACTTATAGGGTATTGGCCCCGAATCGGGGTTTTCAAAAAAGATCGTAATGGCATCCGGGGTCTCTCTCTCGATCTTGGAGACTTTGAGGTTGTAGTATTTCACTCCACCGGAAGCGGCTTCTTCCTTTTTCTGCGGTTTAGATCCAAAAAGCTTGTTGAACATGGGCAATTGATTGGAGCTGCAAAAATAGTTGCTTTTGTTGAGTAGGTATACCTCTGGTTAACCCAATAAAGACCTAAATGTTGAACCAATACGTCAACTTCAGCACCAGGGCACGATTCTTGGCCCTGAGCACATCGGAAAAGTAGTTTTCGGTATATACAATGAAGAAATCGGAGACCGGGGCAAAACGATATTGCAACCTGGTATTCATGTTGAAATTGTTGACCTGCTGATTATACTGAAAAAAGGCGCTGAGGAAACACCAGATGAAAAACCAGTTTTGACCTCGAGACAATCAGTCAGTCTATGGAGGAGCTAGCGCACCTATTTCAAGCTTATACTCACAGCCCTATCAATGCTACCAAGGGCCTAATATTCAAATGCATGTATCACTTATTAATGAGCAAGCAGTTCTACCAAGAAGTTGGCAATAATTTCACATCTAAAGAATAAAATCTGAAAATCTCATCAATCAGAATTATTCAGGCAGATAATAGCCAACAATACAATGAAGAAGAAGTGAAAAAAACTTTAGCTAAAAGAGCAGAGATCAGAATTGCTCATAGAGCGGATTACGCTAAAGCGCCTCCTGGAGCTTTTCATTCAATCGTTCCACATCATTTTGAAGTTGTGGTCTTATCTTTGCAAGACCTTTCTGGATAGCCTCAGGCTTGACCTTCCTCATGGCGTTTTTACCTGTATAACCATAATATAAGGCACTTGGAGCTTTTGATTCTCCAATTGCTGTGAACTTGCCTATAAGCTTATTGTTAATATCCAAGATTCGAATTTCCACTTCCATTTTTGAATAGAACTGAGAAACAGGCATTCCAAATAGCCAAGGAATACCCAGTAGTAAGCCCCCAGTTATAGTATATCCCAGGCCCATCTTCGACTGCAACTCCCTAGTCTTCAATGCGATATACCCAACTTTTTGCCCATAGGGATCAATCAAATTGGTTTCTACTTCATCCTGAAAGACCTTCAACTCATCATCTGATACCACTACTGTTGCACTTGACAAATCTTCAATTTGCCTTTCTAGAGTAAGAAGCCTCGGATTGATAGGATCATTTTCGGCCACCAACATTGAAGGATCCCAAGGTTTACATGAAGCAATCAAAAATGAAAGCGCAAGGATTAAGGTTAATATTCTATTCATTAGTAGAGAGGTTTTGGATTAAAAATATCGATGAAAATAAGCCAAAGTTTTCGAAAAAACATCTAACAGATTAAAGGATTGAAAAACAGGCTTCAAACACAAGACCTAAATGTTGAACCAATAAGTCAACTTCAGTACCAGAGCACGATTCTTGGCCCTGAGCACATCGGAGAAGTAGTTTTCGGTGTATACAATGAAGAAATCGGAGACCGGTGCGAAACGATATTGCAGCCTGGTATTGATGTTGAAATTGTTGACCTGCTGATTATACTGAAAAAAGGCACTGAGGAATAGCTTTCTTGTGAACGTAAGATCCAGCCTTGGGCCCAACAACCAAATACCCCCGTCCTCTCCCCTCGCCAGATCAAGATAATTGTACTCCGCCCTGAAGTTGATCGAACCAAAAGGTTGAAACCTGTAGCCCACTTCTGTCCTGAAGAAATGCCTGGTGGAAGAATAAAAACCACCTGAAGCTACACTGAACTCATAGGTCAGCTTCTTCCTTCTGTCGGATTCGTACCAGGCACCCGAGCGCTGCCATCGGTAGTCGGTTTGAGCGGGAAGGGAATCATAATCATCAGGGTCGGTCCCGATATTGAAATGATTTTGAAGATAGATATAGCTATGCTCCGTCCAGGCACCAAATGAACTGGTATTCAACAAGCGAAAGGAATAACCAAAATTCAGGCTCTGATCTGTCAACCTCCAATCAGGGTTGAAAATATGCTCGAAATTCACATTGGGGCCATGACGAATCAGTGTCTTGGAATCGGGATAAAACTGATAGTCAGCAAATTGAGTAAAGGACTGAAAGCCACGCCTCGGTAAAAAACCCACGTCAAGCTGGTAGTTCTGCCCAATGAGTTGATGCCCGGCCCCGACCGAGAAATTTCGACTCTGATAGCTTAGAAACCCGCCATGGGCCCAATCATCTCCCGACTTTCCCGGTGTCTCGGATCTGAACAGGTAAAAATCACCATCCCACTTACCATCTCCGGAAAGAAGGTTGTATTCCAATCCATAAGCCCGGTTATAGTCATTGTTCACCGTACCGGCCTCTCCATCCTCGGTATCATGGAACCTCATCCCCTGACGGTTCACAAAGATCCCGGAGATATTCGAACGGGTGAAGGTCTTTTGCTG
>JANQHS010000414.1 GCA_028282565.1 Cytophagales bacterium
CTTCCTCGACATTCCTCATGTTCATTTGTTGGATCTCCTCGGAACTGACCTTGGTTTCGCTCTTTCCCGATTCCAGGTCAACCAGATTTTTCTCCCCAACGATCACAACAGCGTCCAGAGTGGTGCCGAGTTCTTCCAGTTCCACATTGAGCACTGTCTCTTCACCATCTCTTATCCGAATACCGTTGAAAACCTTTTCGTTAAAGCCCAAATAAGTAACCCGTACGGTATAATCTCCTTTTTTGACGTTATCGATGAAAAAATTCCCTTCATAATCAACCGCGCCCCCATCATAGGTTCCCACAAGAAAGACGTTCGCACCGATGAGCGGTTCCTTATTGTTGGCATCGACCACCTTGCCCCGTAGAACTCCCTGTCCGAAAGAAAATTGAAGGGCGATCAGAATGGCCAATATGGTAGAAAGCGTTTTCACCAATCAAATTCTCCGTCAATGACCCTGTTTAACATATCGGCCAGAGCAGCCTGATCTTGGTCGAATAGATGGAGCTCTACTGAGAAAAAGAAGAAATTAGGATTGCCATCCAGATTCTCAAAATATGCACCGATCTGGTCAGGGCCACTCCAGTTTCCGGTCCCGGTAGCGGGAGCAATGTAAAACGACCTGGCCTGAGGATTCCGGTAATATGGAGCTGCATTCAATATGGTGCTCGAACAGATCAATTGGGAATAATCCGATAGCTCCGGATCTGCAGAATCGGGCCAGGCAATGTCTCCCGCAAAATATCTTGCCTGATTTGTGCCTTCCCTTGGTGAAATCGAATCCATCGGGGTCAGGTTGAATAAGGCAGATGTATTAGGGATATCACCAGTGATATAGGTAGTGATCATGATCTTACCCCCGTCGTTGAGGTATTCCACAACAGGGAACATCCCGATCTCCAGCAGGAGCACCCCCGAGGAGAAGGTCTCCTGTCCGCTGTACCAAAAAACCCTGTCATAAAGATCCAACAGAAGGCGAAAATTGAAACTCCAATAACGAATGTCTTCATCTGCGTTGTTATCAAACAAGTTGATGAAATCGTAATCCCGGCCATTTTGATCAAAGGCCTCTTTGTAAACCCCCTCCGCTCTATTTCCGCCTAGAAGGGATTCGATCATGAGGAAATTGCTGGTTTGGGGTTTTAAAAAGAATGTAGACGAAGTATCGAGCGGGCTATCGGATCCGGCCTTGTCCCTGACCTGGATATATACCGTATTTGAGCCATTCAAAATCAAGCCTTCAAAAGGCATCGGTTCTTCCTGTTCAAAATTTACCGTATAGGAGGGCGCAGATGTGAAGGAGGTAAAAACCCTTGCATCAGCAGGCCCAGTGGCCATTGGGTCAACTGGTACAACCCTGATCGCATTGGCATTTCGTGATAATGCGGTCCAGGGACCATCATTGAATTTAATATAAGTTGAATCTATGGTCTCATCACCATCAAGATCGGTGGCTTCCCAGATCAGAGAGAAAACCGTGTTTGTTGTGTCCACCGGTTGAAAATCAGCCAGAAACTCTACTTTCGGAGGAGTGTTCTTGATCGGGATCTTTAAATAAGCCGGACTTTCATCCACAAGGCCCTGATTGTCCACCGATCGCACATAGAGATCAATATCTGCGGTGCCACCTCCCTGGCCCAAAACAAATCGAAAGGTGGAATCATACTCGGTAGTAAATGACCATTGCTGTTGATCAAAGCTGATCTCGAAACCCTGGATATATCCATCCTGATCTGTTCCTGACCAGAAGACCCGTACAACACTGGTAAGTCTGTCCTTCCCTGTCAGATTGATCTGATCAAGAAAGATCGAGGTCTGAGGATTTTGATTTGGCAAGGGCTCACCATTGTCACATCCCAAAAAGAGGAATAGACCGAACAGCAAGTAGTATGTAGATCTCCTGAGGCTCACAAAGAAAATCCCCCGGGAACCCCCGGGGGCATCTGTTTTATTGGATAATAACTCTGTGATTGATTCTGGAACCGCTTTCTGAGTTGGAGATCACCAGAAGGTACTGACCTGAAGGGATGTTGGAAACGTCGATGGTCTGTATTCTTTCCTGGAGATTCCCGCTTGCCACTTCTCTTCCCATGATATCATGGATGCTATACGAAGATCCATTTGGAATATCACCTTCCGTCTCAATGCTCAGTTGTCCACTGGTCGGGTTAGGATAGATCCTCATTCGCTGATCTTCAAATGAATATAAACCAAGGCCGCTTGGCAAGGGCTGACCATTGTAGTCTGTAGCATCATCATTATTCCTGGGAAGCAACTTAAAGTTGCCAAATGAATAGTACATGATCCCTGTAAGCTCTCTTATGGAATGTCCCGGTGTCACTATAATTTCCGGAACGCTCATTGTATGGGGCTGCAAGCGATTCGGGGTCACCAGGGAAAAGTTCTTTGTGCCGATATCTCTACCTACCAAAACCCTTGATCCAGTATTTGGATCGGCCGGATCTTCCCCGATCCTCCATTCACCATAATCATCAGGGTCATCCGAATTATCATCAACAACGTAGAGCGCAGTGTCTATCGAGGATGAAAAATTGAGCAACATGCTTTCATAGCCCTCCATGGCAAAAGAATAACTGGTAAAATCTGCCGGGTTGACATTCATGGGTTGAGCAGGAGAGGTTTGCCCGAGGATTGTGAAGTCACTTATATTATCCAGTACAATCCTGGTTACCTGAAATTCTTCCTCAACGATACCCGTGATTAAAACAGTATCTCCTATGACCATACTCGTATATTCACCGGTACTTAAGTTGGCTCCTTTGGCAATCCAGATACCGGCCCATTCGTTATACGTCCTGTCCTGAATATACAGGGTTCCAAGGCTCCGGTCTGAACCGGCTGCAGAAGCGGATACCACACCTCCTACTGTCACGGTTTCTCCCAGGTAGCCTGAAACACCATTGTCAAACGGGGTGTACTGCACATCCCTGATAGATAACTGCCCGCTGGCCTTCACGAAGTAGAAGTAGACACTGGAGGTCGGAGCCCCGCCGGGAGAGATGGTGCTATTGGCATCATTGTCATCAGCTTCCAAATAGTACTTGACCATTTGTCCATCAGATCCGGCAGGAATATCCGCCGAATAAGTGGATCCCACATTGGTCATATTCACCTGGTTATAGGTAGTGGTGGACTCGCCCAGGGCATAAAAAAGCCTTGCTCCAGTCACAGAACCACCATTATCGGTGATGGTAGCCGTTACCGTCACCATTTGAGAAGGAGTGGGAACCTGTGGAGTTCTAGTGATATCGAAGATCTTGGGAGCAGCGGCACCGTATACGAAATGCGTTGTATCAAAAGGGGCGATCGCATAAGGGGGATTAGTAAGATTTCGCCCATCGATGATCCCCCTAAGTGTGTCAAATACATCGCCTACCGATGGCGGAACGAAGGGGGGGTATGGTATACAATTGGTACAATTGGTCGTTGAAGGTTGCATAACCGTGTATGTATCGTAAACCTCCATTTCATCCCCATCCGCATCGGCAATTCTAAACCTTATATCATTTGCCGTCGCTGTGACAGAAACCACTGTCATATTGGTCAGCTCAAAGAATTGTCCTTCCCAGGGCTCCCCTTCCACAGTCGTGGCCAGGCCGTTTGGGTTATCGAAATCTGAGATGTCATCAGTGCTCTGGAAGCCCACAGAACTAGAACCAAGGACCACAAACCCTGAGTCCAATGGATCCAATTGGGTCTCATTGTTGAAAGTGTTGACAACACCTGCAATCTCAACGGAATCTCCCGGTACAACAAAAAGCATGTCCGAAGGAATCGTGGGGTTGCCATTGCCCTTTCTGACATTCAAACCGGCCCAAGGCCCCTTGCCATCCTGTATCCAGATCCAGCGACCGTCTGTGGACCCAGATTCTGCTGACCCCGGAGGGGTCACAACCACCCCACGCACCCTAACCGTATCGCCGTCATAATCGGAAAGATCATTTCCCGCAAGTATGCTGTCGTTGGGAACCTGTTGAATTTGCTGAATTGTCACCAGGGGATAATTCTGGCCATAGACTATGCCAGAGCAAAAAATGGTGATCAAAAGCGAAAAGTAAATTTTGTTCATGATAAACTTATTTGATAACTGTAAATGATCCTTTATATGTTTTTCCATCTTTCAGGTCTTCTACCGAAAACAGGTAAAGCCC
>JANQHS010000429.1 GCA_028282565.1 Cytophagales bacterium
GTGGATCTTTAATTTTTTACTATTCAATTCTGTCCAGGCTCCCGGAAATGGATTGGTTCCGCGAACAAGGTTATAAACCTGCCTGGCCGTCTTGTTCCAATCGATCTTTGAATCCGACTTTGTGATCTTTGGGGCATGCCTGAGTTCTCCTACAAGCGTTTGAGGCGCGGAATCCACGTTTCCTTCTTGGATCTGTAATACGGTCTTCAAAAGAAGGTCCGCACCGATCCTTTTCAACTTTTCATACAGGCTTCCCAAGGTATCCTGCTCCTCGATCCGCATCGATTGTTGAGCGATGATATCACCGGTATCGATCTCGTGTCTGAGGAAGAAAGTTGTCACCCCTGTTTCCTTTTCACCGTTGATGATCGCCCAGTGGATCGGAGCTGCTCCACGATATTGAGGGAGCAGTGAAGCATGAAGATTGATCGATCCGTAATGCGGGTAGGACCAAATTCGTTCTGGCATCATTCTAAAAGCGACAATGATCTGGAGATCGGGGTTCAGTGATTTAATGGTTTCCAAAAAACTATCCGATTTCATATTGGTCGGTTGCAAGACTTCCAGACCTAGTTCCTCGGCTGCGATCTTTACTTCACTCTTCTTGACCTCTAATCCACGGCCGGAGGCCTTGTCTGGAGCCGTGACCACCGCCATAGGTTTTAGCCCGTTTTCGCAGAGTATCCTCAGGCTGGGTACCGCGAATTCCGCCGTCCCAAAAAATATGGTCTTTATTTTTTCCATGGATCAGTCGGGGTAAAGAAGGTACTTTTTTCTTTTTTCCTTGAATTCGAAAAGCTCGTCTTCCCAGGTTTTTTCAATTTCCCTGTAATCCTTGCCCGCTTTCAATGCATCTTCGGTGGAACCGTTTCCTATCAATTTCCTGAAGAATGAATTAAAAAACGGATCCGCAGATCTGAATCCCGAATAGGCATCCGAAATATATTTCAGAGTAAATACCGGTGGCTCCACATCCCTGAGATCCACTCCACGGCAGAGCTGCTTGAGATGCTTTGGGCTGGTGGATTTTCCAGCAATGGCTTCGGGTGTAAATGAGAATGGTCCTGAGAAATCCGGATGACCGTACATTTGGAAAGGATAAGAGGTTCCCCTGCCAACGGAAAATGTTGTGCCCTCGAACAAAGCCAGACTCGGGTAGAGACGTATGGCCTGATAATTCGGAAGATTGGGTGATGGGTTTACTGGGGGGTCATAAACACTCGAGTGAGTATATCCTTCGCATTTGATGATTTCCAACTGACAGTTTAACCTCTGCCCGGCATCATTTTTCAGCCATCCTTCGTCGTTCATCATTCTGGCCAATTCTCCGATGGTCATTCCGTAAACCACCGGAATAGGGATTAGGCCTACAAAGGAGGAATATCTAAGGTTGAGTATTGGGCCTGCAATGTAATCGCCGTTTGGATTTGGTCGGTCCAGAAGGACCAGCCGGATATTGGCTTCCGCGCAGGCTTCCATGACATATTTCAAAGTGGATATGTAGGTGTAGAATCTGACTCCAACGTCCTGCAGGTCAAAAACCATAACCTGAATCCCGGTCAATTGGGCCTGGGTGGGCTTTTTGTTGTTCCCGTAAAGC
>JANQHS010000443.1 GCA_028282565.1 Cytophagales bacterium
CCTATTATTAAAAAAACATTTTTAGTCCTGGCACACAAGACTCCCACCATCTGGATTTCCCTGGCACCGATCCTGGTTTTGATCGTTTTACTTACACTGAACGTCACCTATTTTGGCGATGATACCCTTGGTGGATCAAACCAACTTGCACTTCTTTTTGCCGCTGCGGTTGCCGGCATTTTTTCATTCAGACTTGGGTATACCTGGGAAGAAATGTTGGATGGAATGGTTAAATCCATTTCCTCTGCCCTTCCTGCTGCGCTTATCCTGTTGCTGATCGGTGCCCTGGCAGGGACATGGTTATTGAGCGGGATAGTTCCTGCTTTGATCTTTTATGGGTTGAAGCTTTTGAACCCCTCGGTTTTTCTGCTGGCTGCCTGTGTTATCTCTGCTTTGATCTCATTGGCCACAGGAAGTTCCTGGTCTACTATCGCAACACTTGGTATTGCTCTCCTTGGTATAGGAAAGGCATTGGGATGGGGCGAAGGAGTAATTGCGGGGGCAATTATTTCAGGAGCGTACTTTGGAGACAAGATGTCCCCTTTGTCAGATACAACCAATCTGGCTCCTGCCATGGCCGGTACGGATCTGTTCACCCATATCAGATATATGCTGTTCACAACGGGTCCTTCAATTCTGATCACCATGGTGATTTTTTCCTTTATGGGGTTTAGCGGAGATTCCGGTAGCATCCATGGGGTAGATGAAATGCTGCTGGCCCTGGATCAGACTTTCAATATCAATGCGATGTTGTTTCTCGTGCCAGCTGCGGTTATATTCATGATCATCAAGCGGACTCCCGCCATTCCGGCCCTTGGCATGGGAGTGCTTCTCGGAGTTGTATTCGCCCTCATTTTTCAGCCGCATCTTTTTTCTCAAATATCCGGAGAGTCACATAGAGGATTTACAAATTCCTACAAGGCCATCATGATCTCCATGTTTGGCAGTTCAAGCATTACTACTGGCAACGCTGCGATCGATGATCTTTTGTCGGCTGGCGGAATGGCCGGCATGCTGAATACTATATGGTTGATTCTCTGTGCCATGGTCTTTGGTGGTATTATGGAGAAAAATGGAATGCTAAAATGCATCGGCGAAAAGATTATTGGTTTTGCAAAATCCACTGGTTCGCTTGTGGCCTCCACTTCCGCCACATGTATCTTTTTTAATATAACCGCATCCGATCAGTACCTTGCCATAGTCGTGCCCGGCAGGATGTATGCAAAGACCTATAGAGATCGGGGACTAAAGCCTGAGGTGCTAAGCCGTACCCTGGAAGATTCCGGAACCGTCACCTCCGTTTTGATTCCCTGGAATTCCTGTGGAGCAACTCAGGCCAGCGTTCTTGGTGTAGCGACAACGACTTATTTGCCATATGCATTCTTCAATATTATCAGCCCTTTTATGACGATCGCTTTTGCATATTTGAATATCAAGATTCGTAGGTACAACCATGAAGAAAAGGATCAATCATAGCACAGGCGCTCCTTGGGAAAAAAAAGTCGGCTACTCGCGGGCGGTGAAACTCGGGGATCAGGTCTTTGTTACAGGTACTGTTGCGGTCGATGATGATCATCAATTGGTTGGAAGCAATGAGTACGATCAATCGGTTTTCATTTTGAAGAAAATTGAAAGAGTACTGAATGATCTCGGACTTACCAGATCAGATGTGGTGAGAACCAGGATCTTTGTGACGAACATCGCCAACTGGGAG
>JANQHS010000010.1 GCA_028282565.1 Cytophagales bacterium
TTAATCCTTGGAATTTCCTTTCTGGACCTGATGATGATTCCCTTGGTCTCGAGTTGCTTTATTGCTCCACGACTTATCCCTTCATTGATCAGGGATTCAGTGCTCATGAAGAAGGATTCTCCTTTTTGATCGAAGAATTTTTCGAGCAAGGTTTCTAATCCTTTCTTCTGAACCTTCGCCCGGCTCAAGGATTTGAGAGTTTGCTCTATCTTTTTCTCTGATTTGGTAACATGTGGGGAAAGTCCGATCACTTCCTTGGTGAAAGGTTTGAATTCGTCTATGATGTCATGAGTTCGATACAGATATCCCTCCGAAATAAGTTTTTTGAGTAGAGGAGTATCCGTAACTTTTTTTATTTCTCTCGGAGTCCAGTTATCTCCTTCAGAGATCCACTTTGGAAGGAAGTTTGACGCCTGACCAAAAAATTCGTCCCTTTTCTCTGTTCTCCAATACCTTTCCTTACTTTTTACATTGATGATCCCTGAGAAGGCAAGTTCCATGACCAGCCCTTCCGGAACCAGATAGTACTCGGATACCCAATTCCAGAATTCAAGTGTTATCGTCGGGATGATAAGGTCTTTTTTGAACAGAGAATCAACAGAACGGATTTTCTCATCACTTGAGGCTGTATCCCTCTCCAGAACGATCCCGATGAGTTTTCTAGACTTTCCAAAAGGAACTACAACAAGCTGACCCGACCTTGATTTGATCCCGTTCTCTACCGGATTTGAATAAGTGAATACCGTATCAATGGGAAGAGGCAACAGGATTTTGAGAATGTCCTTTTCCGGAATCTGGCTCACTCCAGCATGATTCTGTCTTTCCCAAAAAATTCCGGAGATTGCACCGAAAGTACCCTCAAAGGCGCCTCTTTTACCTTGACGGAATGCGGGGTGTTCATCGGGATGAAAACAACGCTGCCTGAGCTGACATCGAAGCTTTTCTTCCCTACAGTCATGGTGCCGCTTCCTTCCAATACATACACATGCTCTGTATGATATGCATGTTTGTGGAGTTTGACCTCTTTCTCTACGATGATCATGAAGCTTGAGGCCAGGCTATCCGAATATAGTTTTTGAACAACAATATTCTTTTTCTCTGGATTTGGAATCGACATGGATCCCACATTTACCTGGGAAAATGACAGGACTGGGAAGCAGAAAAGGGCGATCAGTGATATTCTCATAAGCAAAAAAACCCGTCTCCAAAGGAAACGGGTTTTTCATTGACCTCCAATTTATTTCCCTTAGCAAGGGAACTACTGCTGATGTTTAATCCAATTCATTGATTTCATCAGGGTTTCCGGAATATATGATCTCATTCTGGCCGGACTCTTTGGCGTTTAGAACCCTTCGGGCATAAACATGAACCTTTGAGTTTCCACTGGAAACAATGTTTACAATATCCACTCTGAATGATTCCGCATCAAGGTTTGAGTTCCCGCTAACCTCGGCATCAAGTTCGGTTCCTTTTCCCCGGATTTCCAGGCTTGAATTTCCATTGAGGGTTAGCTGCAGGTTTTCAACATCAAAATCCAGATCTCCTTCATTGTCTCCATCCATGTAGAGTGCAAATTCGTCTCTTTCAAGATCCTCAATTTCCAGATCATTGAATCCGTGGATCTCTAGATCTCTCAGCTCTGAACCGCTGAGATAAAGGGTGACCCTCTTCCTTCCGGGCCACTCATCTGATCCCTCTTGGGTAATAACCAGTTCACCATCATCTGATTTGACCACAATGTTGGAGATGTCTTCGTCATCGCCGACCATTTTCAGAGTACTTGAAGAATCGTTCTTGATGATGATCTTAAATGCTCCGAGGAATTTGGCAGACCGGATATCGGCATCAAAAAGAATTTCCTTGCTGTTGTCACCTGTATATCTTCCTGAACCAGGATCACACTCGATACAGTCCAGACTGTTCTCATTTCTGAAATAGAAGGTGTTGCCATCTACATCATCATAAGGGTCGTAGCCATAGTGGTAAATGGTGTTAGAGATGATATCCAGGATCTCTTCCGGAAGTACGAATTTTTGTCCAATTGGCATGTAAAGGGTCATTGCCAGTTGCTGATCTCTGAAAACCGCATCCCGGGATAGTTTGATATTAGAATCAAAAACCATAATTGAATCAGATTCCCATGTCCAGCTATAGCCTATGGCTTTGGCGTTCTCAACGGCTTCCCGCTCATTTGGCCCTGTGGCACTGAATTCATACTCCAGTCTCATTTGTTTTTCATCGGTTGGACGAATTCTGAGCCTCACACCTTCATAATCCTCCATGCCCTCTACCTCATTCACCGCCAGATAAATTATCGGCCCGGGCACCTGGATCATTTCGGTTTTTTCAAATTTCTCCTCCTCTGCGAATCCAAAAGCTATCTGTGGGACGGTAATGGCACTCATGATCAACCCGACCATCCAAACGCCCAACAGTGACCATAGAAATGCCGCATTATAGATCGGCTTTTTCGCCAAGAATCTGACCCCTAACAGTACGGATGCAAAGGCAGGTACCACACTCATCAGGAATACCCCAATGGCTGAAGCTGTGGTGATGGTGTTCTCTATCAACGCAAGGGGAATACCATCGACCATCACATGCTGTCCCATGGGTACTCCCATGACAAAAAACAGACTGATGAAAAGAGCTGCTATTCCCGTTAGCCCTATGAACACCAGGAAGATCCCTGCAAGAACCCTGATGGCTTCAACGAAAAATATCAATAGTGGCCCCAGAAGTTTGGCCAAGCCATCAAGGATCTGGCCAAGGATCCTGAAAGGAAAGAGTACAATCCTTACAAATGTGCTTTCTCCTTCACCTGGCTTTACGTTGAAGCTTTTTTTTACCGCCGTTTCAATATTCGTGAGGGTGACAGGTTCACCTCTCATGCGCATTTTATCTGTGGTGGTTATTGCTTCAGGTGTAATGATCCACAGAATTATATAGAGCAGTACGCCAAATCCGAAGATCAATACCGAGAGGACAAACAGTAGCCTGATCACCAGGGTGTCAGTTCCAAAATAGGCTGCAAGCCCACTTGCTACTCCACCGATGACCCTTTCATCGGGATTCCTGTAAAGCCTCTTAATTGTATTATCCTCTTCAAGGTCTGCAGACCCCGGGGTGACGGCCCATAGGATCAGATAAATGATCAGGGCAAAACCCGAAGCAGGAGGAATAAACCAGAATCCGAAGAATAGGAGCAAGAACAAAAGCCTGATCCATAGCGGATCGATATTCAAATAGTTGGCAATTCCCGAGCAAACCCCTCCCATGATCTTTCTATTCAGGTCCCTAAAGAGTTTTTTCTGACCATAGCTTGCCTGAGTTCCCTGCTCAGCTCTCTCTTCGCTGAACTCCTCTTCTTCGATTTCATCTCCATCTACCATGGCAAAATCCGTTACAGAACCCATGGTTTTTAGGATCTCCTCAACATCATCGCCGTTGATGGATTGCTTTTGGCCTTTGATCTTTTTTAGGAATACCTCAGCGATCCGAGACTCAATGTCGGATACGATCTCCTTGCTGTCATCGTATTTTGAAAAGTACTGATTGATTTCAGCCAGGTATTTCTTGAGGTTATCATAGGCGTCTTCCTCAATGTGGAATACTATGCCTCCAATGTTTATGCTGACAGTCTTTTTCATTTTTCCTTAACCGTTTTAGTGGATTGGTTTTTAAGAATTGCTGTTGTAGAGCCGACCAATTCTTTCCATGTCTTTTCAAGGCTCTCTTTAAATTTTTTCCCTTCCTCTGTTACCGAATAGTATTTTCTGGGCGGGCCGGAAGACGATTCAACCCATTTATACTCTACCAGACCGGCATTTTTCAGCCGGGTCAGGAGGGGATAAAGGGTGCCTTCCACAACCATGATCTTGGCTGCGGTCAGCTCTTCAAGCATATCAGAGGCATAGACTTCGCCCCGTGATATGATGTGCAAAATGCAGAACTCCAAAATTCCTTTCCGCATTTGCACCTGTGTGTTCTCCAATTTCATTGTTCATTTTTTTTAATGACCTCCAATTGACGATCCAAATGTAGCATATAGTACCTTGTAAAACAAAGTACCGGGTAAAAAAAATTACCTTGTTACAGAATGTAGTGTCTTTAACAAGGTAGCTGGCTTCAATAAGTATTTGATTTTCAATTGGTTGTTTTGAAGAAGAAAAATTACATGAGCGAAAAAAAAATTCTCCGATTTTTGCAACCGAGGTAACAAATCGGTGGTTAAAAGGAATATATCTTTATCCAAAATGCTGCGGGCGGCCTTTATATTCTGTTTTATTTTTTCGATTCAGGCTTTCGGGAGCGGGCTTCCGCTTCCCTGGGTTGATGCCTCCCTGAAATATATTCGAATTCCCGTTTGGGAAGACGGCATATATAAGGTCTCACGAAACGACCTCAATAGTTTTGCCCAGGCCAATGGAGAGAACATTGCAGGGATCAACAAGGAGAAGTTTGCACTCTACTTCAGGGGAGAGGAGATCCCACTGATCGAAAATGGGAACGGTTTTTTGTTTTTAGGTCGCAGGAATGACGGAGCACTGGACAGTCTGATGTATCTGCAAGGTGCTGATCAGGGCAATACCAAACTCAATCTTTACTCTGATACCTGCTATTATTTTCTCACCTGGTATACCGATTCACGAATCGGGAAAAGGGATTCAGCTATTACCGGAATCAATCCGATTCAGGTATTGACACACCATACAAAACGGAAAGACGAACTCTACTTTCAGCGGTTCTACTATGGCGAGAACTTTTACCCGGCAGGAGGAGGGACTTATCTAAGGTATGGAAGTTATCAAAGCGGCGAGGGCTATACCGGAGTGCCCACTACCAGTCAGAGAGTCATCACCTTAACCGGATTTGATCAGCTTGCAAATGGGGTTGGTGTCAGGCCTTATTTGGAAATTGGAATCACCGGTATTCTGTATGCCACAAATACTTTCGATATCAGGCTTGGAGGTTCTACACCCAGGATCTGGAAGCCGAATACGCAGTTTTTGGGAGCCAGTGCGGATATTATGGAAGGGGAGTTTGAGCTAACAGACTTTGATAATGACACCTTGACCATCACCATCAATGTTCTCGGTGGTGCGGTAGCGGTCAGTAGCGTTTCGGTGAAATACCCGACCACATCGGCCTTTTCCGGGAAAGGAATGGAGCATGTCACTTTGGATCCGGGCTTGACAGGAAGCTCTTTCAAATTTGCACCGGCAAATCTGTCCGTCGGATCTAATCCGGCCGATGTTCTTTGCTTGGGAATCGATGCTGATTTGGGGATTACCTCATTCCCTAAATCATGGGATGCTGCCAATAGCAGGATGGAATTTCATATCAATGGGGTGAAAGAACCCATGGAGTTCTGGTTTCTTCATCAGGACAGTGCCAATCAGAGTTCAGGCTTTCATTGGTTCGACCCGGTAGATTTGAGCCTGGATACACCAAACCTTGTGATCATAACCCATGAGCGCCTTATGCAGGCCTGTGAAGACTTCGCTGATTACCGAAGAAGCGCAGCAGGAGGAGGCCTGAAAGTGCGATTGATCGAATTTGAAGATCTGACCAACTATTTTTCTTTTGGAGAATTCAGCCCGATTGCCATCAAGAACTCTATGGACTCATGGTATGATCCCAATGCCGATCATGAATTGAGTTACTTCATCGTTGGGAAGGGATATCATCCTCTGGCAAGAATAGGAGCAAACTACTATCGCTTCAATCCTGAGGTATTTCCTGAGCCAAGCAGAATTCCGCCCTGGGGTTTTCCGGGGTCTGATCTGCCGGCATCTCAGGGTCTTGACCCCAGCAATCCCACAATTCCTGTAATCCCAATAGGCAGGGTCAATGTCAGTACCAGTGATGAGGCCGAAGCATATTTTGCCAAGGTCAGGGAGTTGGAAGATCCCGTAAATAAGGGTATATGGCAGAAGCGAGCCCTGCACTTGTCAGGTGGGAAAAATGAAAACGAGATCAGTGAGTTTTTTGGTTATGTCAATTCGTTCAAAAATGTGGCTGAAGCTCCCTTCTGGGGAGGACAGGTAAAGACCTTTTCCAAAAAGGTGACCGGCTCCACCGAGAATATTATCATCGACTCGGTTGTTAATGAGGGAATAGCTCTTCTCACCATGTATGGTCATTCAAGCGTAAACTTTGCCGATATTCAAATTGGGGAAGTCGATGATCCCAATCTGAACTACAACAACAAGAACGGAAAATTCCCTGTCTTTCTCATCAACGGTTGTTACTCGGGAAGGATCTATGAGAGTTTCGATACCTGGGTAGAAAACTGGACCACAGCGCCGGAAAAGGGTGCCATTGGAGTGATAACACATAGTGATCAGGGTTTTAACCCTATACAGAAGTTTTACAGTCAGACCTTTTATGAATCCCTTTTTTCCTCGGAGGATAATTTTGGACTCACCATTGGGCAGGCACAGATCAAGACGATCAAAGCACTTACAGATAATTATGGGACAGGGAATCATTATATCCGGGCTCAGAATGAATTGATGATCCTCCATGGAGATCCAAACATCAGGATCAGTTATTCCGGAGGTAAAACCGACTATGCTATATTGAATGGGGTCTCAGCCAATGGATTCAACGGAAATGAGATCAGCTCTGATGTCGATTCCTTCAACCTCAAGATCCCCATTGCTAACCTTGGCCTCGCTTCGGATGATCCGATCAGGGTGAGGGTGGTCAGAGAGGAACCCTTTTTTGAGGAATTCCCGATCCGAAGCTATCCAGGGACTTATTTCCTTGATACCATTGATTTTACAATTCCGGGAAGTGCCAATTATTTGGACCAGGCTGGTAGAAACCGTTTTGTGATCACCATTGATCCCGGAAATCCAAAAAATGAGATCGATACGGTCAACAATTCCGCATCCTTTGAGATCACCATTCCCTGGAAAGGGGTTGACATCATTTTTCCAAGGGCCTTTTCCATTGTTCCTGATAAGTTCATCACCCTTCAACTTGCCAGCTATGATCCGTTTGGAAAAGAAACCTATGAGGTGGAAATCGACAAGGATTACTCCTTTTCCGGTTCCGGAAAATTGAACCTGACCTTTCGGCCCAACAATGGATATCTGTTGAAAAGGGTTAATCTGGAATCCATGATCAATGCAGATGATTCTACGGTGTTCTATCTAAGGGCCAAGGAAATAGGGGATACGGTATGGAATGAGATCTCGTTTTCCTATTTCCCGGGTTCTGATGAAGGATGGTCTCAGGGAGCCTTTGGTCAACACCTGAAAAATCAATATCTCGGAGGCCTTTTTCCTGATTCTACCGATGAAAAATTTGTCTTTGGGCAATTCTCAACACAGATTGAGCTGAATACGGCAGGGTCAGGTTTTTCGGATCCGGAGGACTATGCTGATCTGAAGATCGGTGGAAGTTGGATGGTGCTCAATACCAGTTTACAGGAAAAGGTGTGCAAGGAGGATCGGCTGAACATTGTCAGGATGAACCGTTTCACAGGCTTACCGTCCAGAAATTTGACCTTTGCCGACCCCAGATCATGTGGCGTAGCTCCCATGGGGGTTAAATCTTTCTCCCAGGCTGACCTGAGTGACAGCGTTTTCTTCAAATACTTAAATGGAATTACTGAAGACGAGCTCTTGCTGGCCTTTAGTGTGGGAGAGTTGGATTACCAGGGTTGGGGTGCTGAGGTTTTTGATACTCTTGCTCACTTTGGGTTGGATTCCGCTCTGATCATTGATCTAAAGCCCGGTCAGCCATTTGCATTCTTTGGACGAAGAAATGCCGAGCTAGGTGAAACAATATTCAGAACTTCCGATAGTTTATCCTCGGTACCGGTGGACTCACAGCTTGTCAGTCTGGACCACATGCTGAGCATTTCCAATGAAGAGGGAGAAATGATCTCCACGATCGTGGGTCCGTCAATCCAATGGAAAAGACTGTTTAACAGGTTTACGCAGATCGGTTCCGGTGATGAGATCGTAAATGATATCTATGGGATCGACGACTCAGGAGCCAGGGAATTCCT
Source organism: Cytophagales bacterium (assembly GCA_028282565.1). GTDB lineage: Bacteria > Bacteroidota > Bacteroidia > Cytophagales > CCMP332 > JANQHS01. The sequence goes on from JANQHS010000010.1 coordinate 8,027, forward strand.
CTTTTCAGCACCATCAGGCCAGTTCGATATAGGCTCAATGATCAATGCCGAAGAATATCCCTATCTATACTTCCACAATCAGCTTAAAGACAGTGTTGATCGGTCGGCCGCCAAGCTGGATCATTGGGGAGTGACTTTTGAGCGTCCACCGGACGGATATCTTCGGGAGGATATTTTGGATTCGAATACCGGTGAATCCGTAGTGGAGGGTCAGCTTTTCTCGAAAGGGTTTTGGTTCGTGAACCATACTCCGCAACCATTCCCTGATTCTCTGAGGGTAAGGATAAGTCTGAATGGTGAAGAGGTGATCAAGCAGATTTGGATCGATGGCCCTTCCGGATTTGATTCTGTCTTTTTTGAAATCCTAATAGAGACTCAGGGACTGTCGGGAGAACAAGACATCAATGTGTTTGTGAATCCATTTTTGGTGGTTGAAGAAACCTATAGGAACAATTTCGTCGATTTTGAACTCAATTCTAAAAGAGATCTTATTCCGCCGATTCTGGAGGTGTATTTCGACGGAGTCCAAATTCAGGATGGAGATGTGGTCCGCAAAAAGCCCCGTATCGATTTCTATCTCAGAGATGAAAACCCTTTCCTTCCGATCTCTGACCCTGACCTGATCTATTTTGACTTATTCAGGGTTGAGGGTTTTGAAGAAACCGAAATCGAGGCCAGGCCTGGTGAAGTCCAGTTTGAATTCTATCCTTCGGAGAATGAACTCCGTGTTAACTTTCAGCCTGATGAACTTATGCCCGGTGATTATTTTCTTAGGGCCAATGGCCGTGACGTGTCGGGTAACAGGGCAGGATTTCTTTATTATGAAGTTGGTTTTAAGGTCAATGCCTATGAAGGGATCACTGATCTGGAATTCTTTCCAAATCCTTTTACCACAAGGTTGAACATGTCTTTTTTCCTGTCCGGGCATCAACTACCGGATCAAATTGAGCTTCAATTTTACAATAGACACGGCAAAATGGCCGGTTCCGTTGATCTGGCAGGGCAGGTCAAACTTGGTCAAAACCGGATCTATGACGTGTGGAGAGGTTTTGATCAATCTGGTCTTGGTCTGCAAGGAGGCCTTTACTTTGTGAAACTCCTTGCCGGAAGAAACGGTAACCTTTATCCCGTAAGCGGCCAGGGTGACGGCTCAAATCTTGGAAAGCATGGATATGCCAAGCTCATATACCTTCCCGTTTCCCGTTGATATTTTTATAGGTGGTAAAGGTGAAGCTATGAGCGTTCTTTTCATCTGATCTTCTAGGGTCCTCGCCGATCTTCTCCCATTCAACTCCAAATTCAGGAAAGAACGTATCTCCCTCAAAGGACTCATGCACATGAGTGAGATACATATGAGTACTGATCGGAAGGGCCTGCTGATAAATATTCGCTCCACCTATAATGAAGATCTCTTCCGTTTCTACTCTCTTGGCAAAATTGAGTGCATCTTCCAACGATGAGAATTTTTTGGCATCCCCCGGGCTGAAGTCGGGGTTCCTTGAGACGACTACGTTGGTTCGGTGTTTCAAGGCCTTTCCAAGCGATTCATAGGTTTTCCTTCCCATGATGATCACATGACCCTTGGTTTTTTCTTTGAAGAATTTAAAGTCCTCAGGAAGATGCCAAACAAGTTCATTGTCCTTTCCGATCACTCGGTTTTTGGCCATTGCGGCAATTATGGAGATCTTCATAAAGTGTTTCCTCTTAAAAACTCTTCAACCTTCATTTTTCTTTTGTTTTCCGGCTGTACCACCTCCAGAAATACACTTCCCTCCGAACAGCCTACTTCAATTGTACTTTGACGCCGGGTTTCCATCTGCCCTGGCGCAAGTTCTCCATCTTCATTGACCGTTACCCGGTGGATCTTTAATTTTTTACTATTCAATTCTGTCCAGGCTCCCGGAAATGGATTGGTTCCGCGAACAAGGTTATAAACCTGCCTGGCCGTCTTGTTCCA
>JANQHS010000047.1 GCA_028282565.1 Cytophagales bacterium
CTGGTCTTTCCTAATCCAGCCTCGGAACGACTTGTTATATCGGGAGAATGGTCAACGATCCCGACGATTTCATTGTATGATCCTTTTGGAAGGGAGCTCAATATAGCTGCTTCCAATGAAGGAGATGATTTGATCCTAAATACCGAAAAGCTAGCTCCCGGTATGTATATTTTGAAGGTCTCAGATGGGCAAAGGCAATTCCTGGAAAAAGTACTTATCGAATAACCAGAGGTTCATCGAGTATTTGATGTCCATCTAGGTTAGTCTCACCCCATACATCCAACTCCTCTTGCGTCCATAGTTGAGGAAAGAAGATCCTCTTCTGGTATTTGGGAAGCATATATTTCTGCCATTCGGAACCACCTGTGGCTTCTGCAGTCTTCTTTCCACTTTCCAAATAATGCCTGGCTGCACCAAAATGGGCCATAACCCACTTCACGTTCACGGTATGATCATAATGTCTCATTTCGTTCTGAAGATCGAGATCATGGCGATATTCTTCCGGCAGCTTCATGAAGGTGAGATCCAGGTTATGCTCATTGTATTTCTTCATAAAATGGATGAAATCACCCATGTATTTCTCTTCGAAGAGATTCAATAGAGTGGTCTTCTCTCCGGTATTGTAGTTCTTACCTGCTGCCTGCCAATAGAGGTGGTTGTAGGCATTTTCAAAAGGCGTGTTCCGGTCTATGGTATCCCTAAATCGGGCATCGATCAGGTTGATCAGGTCCGTGCTCGCAAACTCGATCATCCTGTATTGAGCACTTTGGAAACCGCTGGCGGGGGTGAGCGTATCTCTGAATTTCATGTACTGCTCGACCTCCATGCCATCCTTCATGATGGTGAAGGACTCGGTCAATACATCGAAATAGCGACTGATCCTCCCAAGTCTGCTTACAAAGAAATCGGGTTTCAGATCCTCATGAAAACAGATCTGCTCAATCTCCCAAAGGATCATCTTGAAGAGCAACTCATTGACCTGATGATACATGATGAAGACCATTTCATCCTTATGTGTGGTCCTAGGTGTTTGCAGGTTCAGCAATGCACCGGTTTGAATATAATCCCAATAGGTGATCGGTTTGGCGTTTAGGAGTCCTTTCAAGTGGGTTTCGGTACTCTGGCCCAGGGCCCCCAGTTTTTCATCGATCTGTTTGAGGATCTTCTGGCGGTCTTCTTTCATAGGGAGCTAAATTACCTATTGAGAATTGAGATGAAAAAAAATTCCCCTCATGGCAATGCCTGAGGGGAATCGGATTTTATGGATAAATACAAGTCTTACAGGGTTCCTCTTCGTTCCTGCTCTGCCTCTATGGACTCGAAAAGCGCCTGGAAGTTTCCTTTACCAAAGGAATTAGCTCCTTTTCTCTGAATAATCTCAAAGAACAGGGTTGGGCGGTCTTCCAATGGCTTGGTGAAGATCTGTAGAAGATAGCCCTCATCATCTCTATCTACCATGATCCCGTTGGCCTTGAGGATCTCCAGATCCTCTTCGATCTCACCTACACGATCTGCAACCGTATCGTAATAAGTCCCGGGTACATAAAGGAAATCCACGCCGCGCTTTTTCATTTCGCTTACAGTGAATACGATATCATCCGTCGCAACAGCGATATGCTGACATCCGGCCCCTTTGTAGAAGTCAATATATTCCTCTATTTGGGATTTCTTGATCCCTTCGGCTGGCTCGTTAATCGGAAATTTGATCCTTCCGTTACCGTTGGTCATCACCTTGCTCATCAAGGCCGTATAGGTGGTAGAGATATCCTTATCATCAAAGGTGATCAGGTTGGCGAATCCCATGACCTTGGCATAGAACTCTGCCCACTTATCCATTTCACCCCAGCCCACATTTCCGACCATGTGGTCTATGTATTTTAATCCGCAATGACCCGGATTATAATGCGACTCCCATTTTTCAAAACCCGGCATGAAAACGCCTTTGTAATTCTTCCTTTCCACGAAGACATGCACGGTATCTCCATAGGTATGAATACCCGAACGAACGATCTCACCATGCTCATCCTGCTCCACAGTAGGTTCCATGAAGGATTTTGCACCCCTTGAAGTGGTCTCCTCCCATGATTTCCTTGCGTCTTCTACCCATAGGGCAATGACCCGGACACCATCGCCATGCTTGGCGATATGTTTTGAGATCTCGCTCTCGGGGTCAAACGGTGTGGTGAGGACTAGCCTGATCTTATCCTGTTTAACAACGTAGGAGCAACGATCTTTCAATCCTGTTTCCAGGCCCGCATATGCCTCGGATTGGAATCCCAGAGCTGTCTTATAGAAATGAGCCGCCTGCTTGGCATTTCCTACATATAGCTCAACATAATCAGTCCCCATGATGGGTAAAAAGTCTTCGGCCTCGGGAAAGATCTTATCCAGGCCGTAATTGTAATTTTCTACTTGAGTTAAGTCAGCCATTATTTCTCTTTTATTGTTTTACTGGTTCTTTTTCGGTTCTTATACCATTTTCATTTGGCATCCATGATTTATAATAATCCTCAACCTGGATCTTTAGGGCTTCCTCAGTAATGGAAACCGGATTGAAGGGGTCGATCATGACCGCCAATTCTTCTGTGCCTTTTTGCCCTATACTTCTCTCGATGGCTCCCGGATGAGGTCCGTGAGGAATGCCTCCCGGATGTAGTGTGAATTGGCCCTTTTCTATATTGTTCCTGCTCATGAAATCCCCATCTACATAGTAGAGGATCTCATCAGAGTCAATATTACTATGATGATATGGCGCAGGTATTGCTTCAGGATGATAATCATAAAGCCTTGGTACAAAGGAGCATATCACGAAATTATTACCCTCGAACTGCTGATGGATCGGTGGTGGCATATGCACCCTTCCCGTCAGGGGTTCGAAATCAAAGATCGAGATAGCATAGGGGTAATTAAACCCGTCCCAACCCACTACATCAAAGGGATGGTTGCCATACAGATAACTGTAGAGTATCCCTTTTTTCTTGATATAGACCTTGAATTCACCCTTCCGGTCATAGGTTTCCAGGTTCTGAGGAAGACGAAAGTCTCTTTCGCAGAATGGGGAGTGCTCAAGGTATTGACCAAAGTTGTTCCTGTAACGGTCAGGTGTAAGAACAGGACTGAAGCTTTCGATCAGAAGTAAAAGGTTATCCGAACTTCTGAAGTCAATCTGGTAGACTGTTCCCCTGGGGATCACCAGGTAATCGCCATAAGCAAATTCCAATTGGCCGTAAATGGTCTTCAGATTCCCTTCACCCTTGTGGATGAAGATCAGCTCATCGGCATCGGCATTCTTATAATAATAGTCAGAGGAAAAACTTTTTGGGGCCGCAAGGCCAACCTGAAGGTCCGAATTCACGAAGATCGGTTTGCGGCTTTTGATATAATCCTCCTCGGGCTGCAGTTGAAAGCCTTTGAAGCTGAGCGCTTTCATGTTGTTCTCAACCGCGATCCTGGGTTTTACATCCCTGGGTTCACCAAATTCCTTTACGACAGTAGGAGGGTAGTGATGGTAAAGCAGCGAGGACATTCCGGCGAAGCCAGCGGTGCCGAACAATTCCTCCTGAAACAGGGAACCGTCCTCCTTTTTGAAAGTTGTGTGTCTTTTATGGGGTATTTTCCCCAGTGTATGGTATCTGGGCATCTCTGATATTTTTCGCGAACGTAACCCTCCCGGTTGAAAAAATGAATGACCTAAATCATGTTTTCTGGCTTAATTTGAGCCGCGAATGCATCCCTTAGCTAGATATACCCAGAGAGCAAGAGAATTTGCTTTCAAGCACCCGGTTTTTACAGAGGTGAATATCCACATCAATTACTGGATCATTTCCTTTTGGCTGTTGGGAACCATCATCTTTTTTTACGACCGGGCATTGCTTGGATTTTTTCCCGATGTTCCACGGATCCATTATTGGACACCGATGAGGACTATCCTGGTTTCGGGGTTTATCTATGGTTTATGCACAGGTCTGATCAGGAGCCTCATCATCCGCAGAAGGCTTGACAAACTCTCGACTATTGGCAGGGTGATGATCGAATCCCTGGTCTACTTTGTATTCTTTATTCTTGTTTGGAGAGTTGGTTTTATTTTTTCGGAGGAGATCTTCACCAGGCGCGGCTTCATTCAGAATTACGACCACTTCCTTGATTTTCAACTCTATAGCAGTGCGGCCTTCATACTGTATGTTTTTTTCAATATTCTTCTGCTCAATTTCATTTTGCAGATCAATACGAAATACGGCCCCGGAGTGCTGATCCCAATGCTTTTGGGTTATTACAAAAATCCTGAGATCGAAGACCGGGTCTTTCTATTTATGGACCTTAAGGATTCTACAGGAATAGCCGAAAAACTCGGGCATATCAAGTACTCCGAACTGATCAGGGATTGTTTTGGAGTGGCCAACTACGTGGTCATGCGCTACAATGCCCAGATATACCAATATGTTGGAGATGAGATGGTCCTGACCTGGGAGAAAAGAACAGGAATTACCGATCATCGCTGTATCGATTTTTTTCTTGAGTTCCAATTGGCCATCAGGGCAAGGGAAGAGGATTTCATGGAAAAATACGGGGTAGTGCCGGTTTTTAAGGCGGGGTTGCATGTGGGTGAGGTCACGGCTATTGAAGTTGGAGTGGTCAAAAGGGATATCGCATATCATGGAGATACCATCAACTCTGCCTCAAGGATCCAGGATCTTTGTAACGTTCTGGGAAGAGAATTGCTTTTCTCAAAGGAACTCAAGGACCGACTCGAGGAAGAGGGAAGAATTCCGGGGCTCGAACAGATCGGTGAGCACAAACTCAAGGGGAAGATGGTTCGCTTAGAGCTTTACTCCATCAATACAGATGAAGCGGATTAAATACCAACTGCTCGGATTGGGCCTCTTTTTGATCTGGTTTCCCGGGCTCTCGCAGGAAACTCCGGTGCGAACGGTAATTCAAAGGGGCCATGGTCAGGTTGTTAAATCCTCCTTGATCGACCCGACCGGAAAATATGTCTTTACGGCTTCCAGAGATCGGACGATCAAGATGTGGGACAGGGAATCGGGCCTTGAGATCAGAACCTTCTTCGGTCATGAACACACCGTTAACCATTTGGCCTTTTGGCCTGATGCTGAGGACTACAAAACCGAAGAAGCATTTATTGCCAGTACATCTGCGGACAATACAGCAAGGGTCTGGAATTTGGATGGAAAGGAGATATTCAGGGTGGAAGCCAAGGATTATATGACCAGTGTGGCAATCTCCCCGGATGGAAAATACCTGGCATGCGGAGGGTTTGACTGGCATATTAGAATCTATTCGATCCAATCGGGAGAATTACTCAAAGAGATCAAAGTATCGCCTGATAAGGGACTGGGCTATGGCGTAAATCTGGAGTTTAGCGTTGATGGAAGGTGGCTGGCCTTGGGAGAGGACAATCAAAGAGTACGGGTCTTTTCGGTCGGAGATTGGGGACAGATGTATGAATTCCCCATCGGTGCAGGATTTTGTGGTGGTTGCGTTGCTTTTGTTGATTTCCTACCTAGTGGAGATTTGATCAAATCAGCTCAAAAAGGACCCTTTCAGATCATTAAGCTCAATCATGAAAGCCTTGATGAACCCATGATCAGAGAATTGGGCAGGAACGAAAGCACGATCAGTTCTATCGATGTAAGTCATGGGGGGCTGATCCTTGTGGCGGGGGAACAGTTCGTTACAGTGCTCAATCCCGAAACGGCGGATACCATTGCTGTGCTTCAAACTGATGTCAAGGAAGTCAACGAAGCCAGATTTACGCCTGATGGCACCGGGGTCATTGTTTCCGGCAACGATAACATGGCGAGCATTTATGAGATCAGCACACAGCAACTAATGCAACAATACAGTGGGATCAAAAACATGTCGACACTTTCCGGCCTTAACTATGATCCCAGCAGTTATTGGGATCATTATATCGCCAACTGGATACGTCAAAAGAATAAGACCATGCTAAGCCCGGACAAAAAGGAGCTGATCCGCGGGAAGTTTGGAAACAAGATCAAGAGATGGGACCTGATCTCCGGGAGGATCCAAAGGGAGTATAGTCAAAATGAAAAAGCGGTTCTGGCCTTTGATCTAAGCACCGATGGAAAGTTCTTGGCCTCCGGTGATGGGGCCGGAAGGATCACCCTCTACGAATACGAAACCGGCGATACCATTCGACAGATTGGAAAACTGCGTGAGCTGGTCTTTGACCTGAAGTTCAGCCATGATCAAAAGAGACTGGTTGCCTCTGGCTGGGATGGTTATTTGCATATCTGGGATCTTGAAAAAGAGGAAAAGCTGCCCATCATAAGTCTGGAAAACACCTCGGTTTATACGGTATCCTATACTCCGAATGATCTTTACCTCGTCCTCGGACGCCTGGATAAGAAGCTTGAGCTTTGGGAGCCGGATACAAGAACCAAGGTCAAGGACCTGATCGGGCATTCCGATGTGGTAAGTCAGATAAGATTTAGTGAGGATGGAAGCAGGATGCTCACCGCCAGCTGGGATGGAACGGCAAGGGAATGGGATCTCTCTACCGGAATGCAAACCTGGAAAGCCAGGGCTGGAAATAAGCTTCATTCCGCTGATTATTCACCCGATGGAAAATACATCGTT
>JANQHS010000054.1 GCA_028282565.1 Cytophagales bacterium
GTAATCCTCATTGGCCAAAAATAAAAAAGTCTCCCTTTGGGGGGAGACCTTTAAATCAAAGCAAGCTTTCTTCTAGTTACGCTTGTATTTTTTGTTGAATTTCTCAACCCTTCCGGCGGTATCAACAAACAATTTCTTACCGGTGAAAAAAGGATGAGAAGCAGAGCTGATCTCAATCTTGATCAGGGGATAGGTGTTCCCGTCACTCCACTTGATCGTTTCTTCAGATGTCATCGTTGACTTTGTCAGAAATTCATAGCCGCTTGCGCTGTCATGAAACACAACGGGATGATAATCCGGATGAATGTCCTTTTTCATTTTGAAAAATTTAGGCCTGCAAAAGTAAGAATATCTTTAATAAAAAGGAATAATTACAGCATAATTTGACCTCAATGTTATGGCTCAGAATATATCTTTAGATCGTGGAAATCATTCTGATCGGTCTGGTTGCTTTTTTTGCTTCGATCATGACATTCTTTTCCGGCTTTGGATTGGGCTCATTATTGCTTCCTGCCTTTGCCATTTTCTTTCCTATAGAAATAGCTGTGGGAGCCACAGCCGTTGTTCATTTTACGAATAATCTCGTCAAGGGAGGGTTGATCGGTAAATATGGAAATTGGTCTGTCCTCAGGAAGTTCGGGATCATGGCTTTTCTTTTTTCGTTTCTGGGATCTTATTGCCTACTTCTCTTTAGTGGTTTTGAGCCGCTTTTTACCTATCAGGCAGGTGGAAAGCAATTCACTGTTCTACCGCATAAGATCATAATAGGGACTTTGATGTTCCTCTTTGTTCTTTTTGAAAACCTGGGCTCCAAACTGGAGTCAAAATTTCTTTCCAACCTGTATTTGGGTGGAGCAATCAGTGGCTTTTTTGGTGGGTTTTCCGGACATCAGGGAGCTTTGAGAAGCCTGTTCCTTCTTCGGCTTGGGATGTCAAAGGAGCAGTTCATAGCCACGGGTATCTGGATCGCGATCGTCGTTGACCTTGCCAGGCTTTCGATCTATAGATCCTTCCTGAGCAATGTTGATCCTGAGGATTCGATTATTCTCGCCCTGGTAGTAGGCATCATTGCAGCTGTTATCGGTGCGGTGATCGGCAGAAGACTGCTCAAAAAAGTAAGCCTGTCTTTTGTGAACAATTTTGTCGCTGCCGCAATTCTTTTGATATCTCTTTTATTGATTCTGGGCATTGTTTAGAAAGATCCTCCCGCTCCTTTATTCATTTCTTTTCTTTTCCTGCGGAGTCACAAGTGAGTTGAATTCTGGAAAGGCTGCTCTTCAGCACCTCGCCTGGGACAGGCTTTTGAAAGTATGCGTTGATCCCAAGGGGTTCGTGGATTACAATTGTTTCCTGGAAAATCAGGGATCGCTTGATGAGTATCTGCTCCTGCTCTCCGAACATTTTCCTGATTCTCAGCTTTGGTCCAGGGAGGAAAAAATGGCCTATTGGATCAATGCCTATAATGCGTTCACTGTCAAACTTATTATTGAGAACTATCCCGTCTCATCGATCAAGGAAATCAAATCAGGGCTTGAAATCCCTTTTATCAATTCGATCTGGGATAGGGTATTCATCGAATTGGGCGGATTCGATTTTTGCCTCAATGACATCGAACATCGAATTCTGAGAAAAGAGTTTCAAGATCCTAGAATCCATTTTGCACTGAACTGTGCTTCAATTTCTTGCCCACGCTTGCTCGACGAATCATATGAAGCCGAGAAACTGGAGGGGCAACTTGAAGCCCGCGCTTTTGATTTTTTTAATGATCCGAACAAAAATCGATTTGAAGATGGGACCTTCTATGCATCTCGAATTTTCCTGTGGTATGCTTCGGATTTTGGAGGACGCGAAGGTGTGCGATCGTATATCAAAAAGTATTTCAGTGCATCCCTGACCGATCAATTCGAAATGGAATATCTGGAATATGATTGGCGATTAAATGAAAGGAAGGTTCCGTGAAATTCCACATGGCCTTTTTTCTTAATAAATTTCTCCCATGAATCTGCTCAGGACGTTGCCCTTGTTCATTCTCCTGTTTCTGTCAAACAGCATCGTTGCTCAATCATTTCAGGATATGGATTGGTTGAGAGGGCAATGGGAAGGAGAAGCATTTGGGGGAAAGGTTTTTGAAAATTGGGCAGGCCCGTACGGTGACGAAATGACCGGTACTTTTCAGCTTGTTTCGGAAGATAAGACCTCCATCCTTGAATTTATGGTGATCAGGTTGGGAGCTGATACAATGGAATTCTTCTTTAATCACTTCAATAGTGACCTGCAGCGTTGGGAGGATTCGCCCATCAAAATGGGATTGCTGTATTCGAGAGAAAACGAGTTCAAGTTTATCAACCTCGTCGAGGGAAAGACCGCACCAAGGAGTTTGAAATACACCTACAATCCGGAGAAAAGATCTTTGGTCGTTGTGGTTGAGGAATGGGAAAAAACCTCCGCCGGATACGAGAGTTTTAGCGTTACTTATCAGAAGAATTGAATAAAAGCCTCACATGGCAGGACGTTCTCTATCGGGAATTCCTCCAATCAGGAAAAGTCAGCACCGATACCAGATCCATTGACCGTGGTTCGATATTCTTTGCGCTAAAAGGATCCAATTTCAATGGAAACGTATTTGCTGCTCAGGCTATTGAGGCCGGAGCAAGTATGGCGGTAGTCGACGAGGATGTTGAGTTCGAATCACCGTCGTTGCTCAGGGTAGAAGATTCCTTGATGGCGCTTCAATGGCTTGCCAACCGATATAGACAAGATTTGTCAGGAAGAGTCATTGCAATCGGTGGTTCCAACGGCAAGACAACAACCAAGGGCCTGGTTGGTTCGGTTATGGATCAAGAATTCTCAACCTTTTCCACACCAGGCAATTTCAATAACCATATCGGAGTGCCTCTCAGCATTCTGGCATGTCCGAAAAACACCGAAATGGTAGTCTTGGAGCTTGGTGCCAATCATGGAGAGGAGCATCTTCAACTTCTGGAGATCTCCGAACCGGATTTGATCTTGATCACCAATATCGGGAAAGACCATCTTGAGGGTTTTGGGGGTTTGGAAGGAGTGATCAGGGCTACGGGAGAGTTCTTCGATTTTGCCAGGGATAGGCAAATTCCTGTTTTTTTTAACTCCGATCAGGCAGAATTCCAAAGCATTTCTTTCGGAGAGAACTCTTTTGGGTCATCTTCAAGCGCGCGATACAGGGGAGAGCCGCGAACTTCCGCTGAAGGTCACTTGGAGGTGGTTGCCGAAGGTCCTCATTTTGAATTCCGCTCCAATCTTGTTGGGGGGTTTAATTTTGGGAATTTGATGTCCGCAATCGCCCTGGGAAGATATTTAGGTATTCCGGATGCTTCAATTTCCAGAGGAATTCAAATTTTTCAACCCGAAAAAAACCGATCTCAAATTGAGAAAATTGGAGATCTTACCGTTTTCCTTGATTGTTACAATGCCAACCCCACCAGTATGGAGGCATCTATCAATAGTTTTTTTGATGATTTCGTTTCGCCGCATTTTTTGATCCTTGGTGGCATGAAGGAACTGGGTGTATTTTCAGAAGCTGAACATCAGAACATTCTGAAATTGGCACAAGATTACAAACCGGAAAGACTATTCCTGGTTGGCAGGGAGTTTGAATTTGCAAGGTCTGCTCCGCAGGTTCAATTTTTTGAGAATATTGATAGTCTCAAGGAAAATTGGTCCGAAATCTTACCACTTACAGGAAGTTTATTGGTGAAAGGCTCAAGAAGCTATAATTTGGAAAAGTTATTTGAATAACATCTTTTTGAACTGAATTTGAAGAAAATAAAATGAAAAGACTTTTACTTGCCGCATTGCTATTGATCGCTTTCTCCGTGTCTTATGGTCAGAGGTATAAAGGGGGTGTAAGATTAGGACTGAATGCCTCAGCTCTTACCGCACCAATTGGTACGCCTACAGACCAAATCGGGGTTATTTTTGGTGTCCATGCAGGGGGATATGGAAGGATGTCTGTCAGTAATTCCTTCAGAGTCCAGGTCGAACTCCTCTATTCACAAAGGGGCGGTGAATTTAATAACCTGAACAATGACGGTGACGGACAATTCATGTGGAGCACAAACTTTACCACACTTACCTATACCGACCGACTAAACTATATCGATATTCCTATTCTTGCATCTTTTCATGGAAGAGGTTCAAGCTTTCTGGTTGGACTTCAGCCTTCTTTTCTGGTTGGACATAATCAAACTCTCTCAGGAAGCGATGCTGAAAAAAATGCTTTCCTTGCCCAGTTCGGAGGAGACCTTTCCAACTACAGGAGTTATACCAGCTTTGATCTGGCCGGTGTGATCGGGTTTGAACTTGAGTTGGACATGGGGCTGAATTTCGGCCTTAGAGCTTCATATGGATTCCTGAATATCATTGATCAATCTACCATGGATCAGGTCAAAGAGGTACATCCCGACGAGTTCGATCAACTGTATAGATTCACAGATTTCCACAATGTGACCGTTCAGTTTACAGTAGGGTATACCATTGGTGGCGCAAAGTAGATTTTTAACTTATGGAAAAAGAAAAGGCCTGCTTTGCAGGCCTTTTTTTATTGAACGATGATTCGCTTGTTCATCGAAACTCCTTCCCCCCGGAAGGATAGGATATACACTCCCGGATCAATATTGGACGGGATTGAAACCTCGATTTGGTTGAGCCCTGAAGAATAGTCTTTGACTTCATTCAGATGTATTTGGTTTCCTATTGGGTCCACCAATTGGATTTTTACGATTCCGCTCGAAGGTGCTTCAAATCTGATTGCCGCATACTCCTGTACCGGGTTGGGATATACCTCAAAACTTGCCTCATCAATTTTGTCCTCTGTTCCGGTAAACAGGCTGACACCGGTGACCATCCTTACCAGCGATGGGTTCAAAGGAACTCCGTTGTTGTGAAGAGGAACGGCAGTATTCACATATAAGGTATCATGCGTTTTGGAAAAATCGATCCCGTTAGGCCTTGAGAAAGAAGCTGTAGCCGCCGGACCGTCTATATTTCCCCTATATCCCGATCCTGCAAAAACCACTACGCTTCCATCCATTTGTAACCTGTAAATGCTGCTTGATCCATGACTGTTTACGAAGATGGCATCGTGAACGCTTGAATACTTCAGGTGAGCATTGTTGTCTCCCGGGATATATGAGAATAGCGAGGCTGTTCCGTTTTCATCGATTTTGATGATGTTTCCGTCATTAAAATTGGAAACGTATAAGTTCCCCTCATCATCCAAAGTGATCCCATTTGGACAATTCAACAAGGGATCGGCAGAAAATTGAGTTGAGGAAACGTCTGAGGCAATCTTCCTTATTGTATTATCTCCGCAATTTGCCACATAGAAATTTCCAGCCGTATCTGCAACGATACCAACCGGGCTCGATAACCCTTGAGAAGTATAGGTGACTACAGTTCCGTTGGGCTTTATTTTGCTGATAAAATTTCCCGAGATATTGCATTGATAAATTCTTCCATCGGGTCCAAAAGTATTTCCAGAAGCCCCCTGGAAACCAGTCGAATGAATGGATATGTTTCCATTCATATCTACTCTTCTTATCGTATGTCCGGTTGCTAAGTTCAGAGCGTCTCCATAATCGGCGACAAGAACACTTCCGTCCTTATCGACAAGGATACCACCGCTTCCGGACATCGGTCCGCCAATTGTTGATACTGTTTGGGAAAACGAGGGCATACAACTCCCCCATAGGACTAACAGTCCTGCTAGTTTAATAATATTCATTTTTGACCTCCTTTAAAATTTGACAATATATATTTAGGCAAGAATGCCCCCGAACTCAATGAATAAATGACGAATGGGAATTATTTTTCGTCAGAGGTCCTTTTCTTATTTCAAACCATTCACTTGGCAATCAAATCCCTTTGTTTTACCCTTTTTTATGTTGACAGTCTTTAGTCTTTTGCGCTTTCCAAGTATTTGTTTTTGCATCCTTATACCATTTTGGTCCTTGGGACAGAACTATTTTAAGCCTTTGGATTCAGAAATTCCCGGGCCCAACCGGTACAGGTCAGCTGATGGGCAGCCGGGACCTTCATATTTCCAGCAAAAAGTTGACTATGCCATCGAGGTGGAATTGAATGATGAAGAAAGATCGATTTCAGGGCAGGAGCTCATCACCTACTACAACAATTCTCCAAATACACTTGATTTTCTTTGGCTGCAATTGGATCAGAACATTCGCTCGGATGAGGGTATAAAAGAGCTAATTCGAGGTCAGGCCATTTCCGATCCTTTAGAGGAAGAGGATCTGAAGAAGGTGGTAAAAAGACCCTTTAACAGTGATTTTAAAATAGAGTGGGTAAAAGGAAAGAATGGAGAGCGGCTCAAATATCATGTCAATAATACCCTTATACGAGTCATTCCGGAAGAGGCCATACCACCGAAT
The DNA here is from genome assembly GCA_028282565.1 of Cytophagales bacterium. Lineage (GTDB taxonomy): Bacteria > Bacteroidota > Bacteroidia > Cytophagales > CCMP332 > JANQHS01. Next base: position 6,426 of record JANQHS010000054.1, read on the forward strand.
GGGAAATATGAGTTTCGCATTTCATGGAGTTATTTGATCAATGATGTCAACAAAGTCGGTGGTCGGTCGGGTTATGAGGTTCTGGATGATGGCAATGCCATTTTTGCCATAGCCCAGTTTTATCCGCGTATGGCGCTTTATGATGATCTTCAGGGATGGGAACTGCGGCAGTATTTAGGTCAGGCGGAATTTGGACTTGAGTTTGGAGATTTTGATGTGAGTATCACACTTCCGGGGGGGTATCTGGTTGGAGCCACGGGCGTTCATATCAACAAGGAAGAGCTGTTCAGTCCTCTTACCATTCAAAAGATCGATGAGGCTATGAAGTCAGATAAGCCGGTTGAGATCATTTCCAAGGAGGAAGCCATCTCCAGGGGTAAAATGAAAATCCGGGAAAAGAAAACCTGGAATTTCAGGGCGGAAAAAGTCAGGGATTTTGCCTTTGCCTGTTCCAGGAAGTTCATCTGGGAAGCA
>JANQHS010000056.1 GCA_028282565.1 Cytophagales bacterium
CACAACGGTGAAACTTGGTAAGAGTGTTGATGAGATCGTGGAACTTGCTCTTTACAACACAAAGGGAACCAAGGTTTACTCCAAGAGGATCAATGCCCGCTTAGGAATTTATGATTTTGACTTCTCCGATCTTGCAGAAGGCGTCTATTTCATGAGGGTCAGGGGCAAGACAGTTGATCAAAGAACAAGGCTGTTTCTTGAATAGCACCTTAAACTAATTCCTTACATTAGAGGGATCGTATTATAAATCCAAAAGTCAAATACTTGAAGAAAACAATCCACTTTATAGCGGCCTTTCTGCTGATATCCGGCTTGTCGTTCGGGCAAAACAGTTGGAATATGACCATGCATGACAATTGGACAGCGTCCCATTCTGGTGCATATTACAATGATTGTTGGGGCTATGTAGACTCAAACGGGCGTGAATATGCCATTCTCGGAAGTAACAGAGCTACGCATTTCCTCGATGTAACAGATCCGACGAACATCGTTCATGTAGGTACTTTTGATGGCCGAAACCTCAATACAACCTGGAGAGATTTCAAGGTTTGGGAACATTATGCCTTCGGGGTAAATGACGGTGGAGGCGGCTCTTTGCAGATCTTTGATCTTCAATACATGCCCGACTCAGTTGTGAAGATCTACGACCACGATTCCCTGGGAAATTCCACTCATAATATTCAGATGTGGAGGTCAGATCTCTATATGATAGACAACAAAGGCACGGATAGCAACGGACAAGGGTTCAGGTGGCCGATCAGGGTTGTCAGTGTAGAAGATCCTCACAATCCAAAGACCGTCGGTGGACTGTTCAATACGGATTATAATCTGGGTCATGATATCTATATCTGGCATGACACGGTTTATTTATCGGTATACTTCAGCGCCACCAAGGATGGGCTTCATGTCTTTAATTTCAGAGCACCAAAATATCCACAACTGATCGGGTCTCTGACCAACTATCCGGAAGCCGGGATCAATCACAGTTCCTGGGGTACCTGGGACAGGAAAACATTGGTCATGGCTGACGAGACCCATGGCTCAGGATTAAAAACCGTGGATATTTCCGACCCGACCAATATGAACACCTTGGCGGTTTTCAGGACATTTCCAGGGGCAATTGCGCATAATCCTTTCATCGTAGACACACTTGCTTTTGTGGCTTACTATCATGACGGTCTGCAGGTATGGAGTATTGCAGATCCATCAAATCCGAAGCATATAGCATATTATGACACCGATACCGCCCATGGCGGTGGATCGAACTATCCGGGATACCTGGGATGCTGGGGCACCTACCCTTTCTTCCCCTCAGGTACACTGATCGCTTCGGATGTTACCAATGGGTTATTCACCATCACCCTTGATGGCTGGACTCCGCCACCACCACCTCCCCTGCCGCTTGGACTGGATCCACAAAGCATGGCAGAGGTTGGCCTGAATATTTACCCAAACCCGAGTACCGGTAAGGTAACGATCAGCCTCGACAATTCTATAGACGAAGTATTGAAGGTTGAGCTGTTCAACACAAACGGAAACAGGGTTTATCATGCCAATGTCGAAGGCAAGTTTGGTATCTTCGATTTTGACTTCAGCCATATCGGCGCCGGATTGTACATGGTCCGGGTGCATGGCGAGGGTTTCGAAAAACGAAACCGGATCATCTTAAAATAATTCAAACCGCCTTCGGGCGGTTTTTTTGTGATTGAGAGCTGGTATAATTCCAAATTTGGAATCCGCCATTCCTGATCCATGTTCCTTACTTTTGCGCCATGAAAGTGGGTATTTTCTTCGGAGGGATTTCCAGGGAAAGAGAGGTGTCCTTTGCGGGTGGTCGCACCATCTATGACAACCTTGATAAAAGGCTGTTCGAGCCTGTTCCAATATTTATCGATTCCATAGGCAATTTCATCCTCCTCGATTGGCATTATATCTACAAAGGCACCATCAGGGATTTCTATCCACCGGCCAAGTACTATCCTCAGGGTGAAGAGGACTATCAGCTTTATATTGAATCGCTTCAGCCACTGACCGATCATGAATTGGAAGAAATCATCAACACCGTTGGAGAAAAAGTTGCGATAGAAAAGCTGCCTGAACTTATGGATTTTGCCTTCCTTGCGCTTCACGGAACCTACGGGGAAGATGGAACTATCCAGGGAATGCTGGAATGGCTCGGAATTCCATATTCTGGATCCGGTATTCTATCCTCATCCATCGGCATCGATAAGATCGCCCAAAAAAAACTGATCACTGCCGGGACCGTTCCGAATCCCTATACCACTTTTTCCATCGATGAGTGGAAGGCTGAACCTGAAAATATCATTCAAAAAATTCAGGCTGATTTCAACCAAAAAGTAGTGATCAAATCACCAAGACATGGTTCATCTATTGGGGTGAGCATAGTGGAGTTATCGGATTCCCAGGCCTTGAAAGAAGCCCTTAATCGATCATTTTTTATCAGGGAGGTCCATCCTGAATCCTGGCGAAATAATGCTGAGGATGAAAAAAAAAGCGGCGTTAATAGGCATCTGTGATATCAAATCCGGCTTAGGGCTCCCCTTATGGATCGAAGGAGAAACCTTTTATAGTCCAGGCCAATTGCTCAATAGATTAGACGAGATTTGC
>JANQHS010000067.1 GCA_028282565.1 Cytophagales bacterium
AGGGAAAAATTGACAGTCAATAGGGAAAAAAGGCCTTAATACGAGGGTATAGACACCCGCACTTTTGCATTGTTCATTATCACAAACATCAAAATTTAAAGCAATGCAAGAATTCAATATTCCAACTAGAGACGAGGTTAGCACAAACAATCAGGAGATCTTTGACAACCTCAAAAAGATGGTCGGTTTTGTACCCAACCTCTATGCCACCTATGCCTATAACGACACAGCTCTCGGTGATTATCTGGCATTTCAAAACAGAAAAAGCACGTTGAGCGCGAAAGAAAAAGAGGTGATCAATCTGGTCGTAAGTCAGATCAACGATTGCCATTATTGCCAAAGTGCACATACCGCGATCAGCAAAATGAATGGTTTTAGCGACGAGCAGATCCTTGACCTCAGATCAGGTGTTGCTCCCTGGGATGAAAAGCTCAACGCCCTGGCCGCTTTTGTATCCAACATTACCCTGAACCGCAGTCATCCCGATCGGGAAGTGGTTGATGCCCTATTCGAAGCCGGATATTCAAAAGCCAATTTGGTTGACATCATCATGGTCATCGGCGACAAATTCGTAAGCAATTTCCTCAACGGGGTAACCAATATCGAGATCGATTTCCCCGTAGCTCCAAAACTGGAAAAAGCCACGGTATAAGTTCTGTTCTTGGCTTTTTTGGCTCGCCTTAGTTTCTTGGTTAAGGTGAGCTGACCGCCGGACCCGTTTCTGTTGAAAAGCAGGAATGGTGATGGCGGTCTTTTTTATTTGGGGTGGATTGCAAAACAGATGTTGTTTATGGTCCTCGATCTATTCAATTTTGACATTGCAATTGCAAAGAGAAAGAATGAGAGAACTGCAAAGGGTCGTCCCGATTTTGACATTGGTCATCATGCTCATGGGCTGTGAAACGGAGGTAAATCAAGAACAGCAAACCAAGGATCGATTCGATTTCTCCATTAAAAACCTGAGTGATCAAGAATATCCTGATAACCCGGATATCGGGTTCCGAACCAGTGATTATAACAATCATTTCTTTGATCGGGGAATTCTAAAAAGGTCACAAACAGGCTATTCTTTGGTGTTCTATTCAGAAGAATCGGGAGACAGCATTCTTGTGGAGGATGTAGATTTGATGGAATTTATTCCCACCATACCCCAGAATATCCGTGAAGACAATTACCTCAAATATATATCCCTGGTCAACCAGGAATGGAACAGAAACCAAGTCAGGTTTGACAAGCAGAAATTCCACAGTTCCATCCCGGAAATTCAAAGGACCGATATCGCCAGAAATTGCCTGAACTCCTATCTCTGGGAGGTCATCATCTACAAGGAAGAAGATGAAGATCTACTTCCGTATGGACATGGCTGGTTTGATTTCCCACCGGAGATCTACCGGCAAATGTTCGAGGAAAAAAATGGCATCCCTTTTTCCGAGTACCGAGAACCTCTGGAGAATTGGATCGACCCGGAAAGCAATATCATTGACTTTGCGGAATTCAGACAAGTTCAGGAAAAGTTGAATATCAGGGCAGAGGACAGAAGTGACGAAATGTACCCCCTAAAAGGAGAAAGAAAGAGAAAGCAAAGGGAGATCATTGCTCCGAAAGAATACAGCAGCATGAGAGACTTCCAGACGGACAGCACCTGCTTTGCAACTTTTTCGCCACCGGGGTATTACGATCGATCCGATCCAAGACGGACTGAGCTGGGCCGGATACGGAACCTTGATAATGTCACCCTCAAAAGAATTACCTGCGGAGATCAGGAGTCATTTGAATTGGCACTGGCCTTTTCCGATGAAAGCGGAGGGAGAAAAACCGATTTTGTACTAGGAGGTTTTGATCCGAACATCTTCCCCGTCCTTGAAGAACAGGGAGCAAACGAGGCATGGAAAAGCTCTATGGGGATCGGAAATCATACCTTTTATGAAAGCTATGATCAGCACATCGCTCACAAGACTTCTTCAAATCCCTATTATGCACTGTTGGTCGATGAAGAGGGGCGATGGCTTGATAGCCATAAGATCGGAATTGACGGACCGCTGATCCATAGAGATCCGGAAAATCACAATATCTGGCATATCTGGTTATTGTCTTTTGAGAGGCATGCGCTCGTGGGGCATTATGAGGTTGAAATCCTATAGAAGTGTTTTTACCTTACCCGTTTCGAATCATATCTTTCCGAATTGATCCCATGCTATGAGCAAAAACACCCTGAAAATCGGCCTGGCGCAAATCTCTCCTGTATGGTTGGATAAGGAGAGAACCATCAAAAAGGTCAGAAAATACATCCAAAAGGCCGGAAAGAAGGAATGCGATCTGATTGTTTTTGGTGAAGCTCTTTTGCCCGGTTATCCATATTGGGTTGCGCTTACCAACGGGGCCAAATTCGACGACGAGGTTCAAAAAGAGATTTTCGCCCATTACGCGCAAAACGCGGTTCATATCAATGATGAAGACCTGAATGATATTTGTCTGACAGCGGCGAAGTACAAGATAGCGGTCTACCTCGGCACCATAGAAAGAGCATTCGATAGAGGCGGTCACAGTCTTTATTGTTCTCTGGTATACATCGATCAGCATGGACAGATCAGGTCTGTTCATCGAAAACTTCAGCCCACCTATGAAGAAAGACTGGTATGGTCACAGGGAGATGGAAACGGCATTAAGGTGCACCCGCTGAAGAATTTCACACTTGGAGGACTCAATTGCTGGGAAAACTGGATGCCCTTGAGCAGAACAGCCCTCTATGCGATGGGCGAAGATGTGCATATAGCCGTATGGCCCGGTTCAAAAAGAAATACCAAGGATATTACAAAATTCGTCGCCAGGGAATCGCGTTCGTTCGTGATCTCCGTATCAGGGTATATGACCAAGGAGGATATACCAAAGGATTTTCCTCACCGGGAAAAGATCATCAAAAAGGCACCCGAAGTACTTGGTGATGGCGGCTCCTGCATTGCAGGACCCGATGGAAACTGGATTCTTAAACCCCAATGCAATAAGGAGGGGCTGTTCGTAAAAAAGATCCGTTTTGAAGAGGTTCTGAAGGAAAGGCAAAATTTTGACCCGGCGGGCCATTATTCACGACCCGAGGTGACCAAGCTCAATATCAACCGCGAGAGGCAATCAATTCTTTTCGAAGAAGGCGAATAAAATATGCTCCATTTTTTTAAGCCTAATTCTTGGAAAAGAAATTAGACTATCTTTAGGCCTTCAACCCCAAATAATAAAGGGGACTAGCTGAACAACAAAATATCGAACCACACAACTCATTTTTTTTCACTAATACTTTTTTCACATGAACATTTTTGTAGCAAACCTGGAGTATTCTATCCAGGAGGACGACCTGAATAACCTTTTTGGAGGATTTGGAGAAGTTGAAAACGTGACGATCATCAAGGATAAGTTTTCCGGTCGCTCAAAAGGCTTTGGCTTTGTTGAAATGCCAAATGACGAAGAAGCAATGGCCGCCATTGATCAGTTAAACGAATCTGAGCAAAAAGGCAGGAACATTGTCGTCAAAAAGGCCCGACCAAAGGACGAATAGATCAAAAGAAGATATACTCGAACGCTAACGGCTTCCTTTTGGGGGCCGTTTTTTTTTACATCATGAATCAGTTTTTTCATTGATACCGCTCCTTTTTAATCAGAAGGATTCTCATCAAATTGTCCAATAAACTCAAAGGCAATGAATATCTCTAAGGTCAAATTCATCGAAGTAACAGATGAAAATCTGGAAAAAAAGGGCCTTTTCTGTGCTAAGAATAAAAAGACCCAAGGCTTTCAGGAAAAAGCTTCCTGGCTCAGGGAACAATTGCAAAGAGGGCTGAAAATGGTAATCGCCGAAGATGAAGATGAAAAGCAATTGGGATTCATTGAGTTTATCCCCTCCGAATATGCATGGAGGCCGATCTGCGCAGATAATTACCTCTTCATTCAGTGTATAGTGGTCGGGTCCAAGAAAATGAGGAATCAGGGGCTTGGAGGTGAACTGATCAGGTATTGTGAAAACACGGCGATTGAATTGGGAAAAGACGGAGTATGTGTGATGACCAGCAATGGAGCATGGATCTCCGATAGAACATTATTCGCCAAGAATGGCTATCAAATGGCCGATCAAAAAGGCCGATTTGAACTCATGTACAAGAACCTGACGAAAAATGCCCAGGTTCCACTATTCAATGATTGGGAAAAAGAACTTCACAAATATCAGGGGTGGAATATCGTCTACTCCAACCAATGCCCATGGCATGATAAATCCGTTACGGATCTTCTGAATGTTGCTATGGATAATGACTTGGAAGTGAAGGTCAAAAAGATCGAAAAACCCAGGGATGCACAAAAAGCTCCTACCGGCTACGGTTCTTTTGCCCTGATCAAGGATGGCAGGTTACTGGAGGACCACTATATCAGCGGAACCCGGTTTAAGAATATTCTGAAAAAAGAACTAGCTTAAAGAAAGAAAGACTCATTATCCCTGCTGGAAAGGGACATGCACTGATGGGCTCTTTCATCACAGCAATATGAGAATTGTTTTCTTTCTGGCTCTATTCATACTTGCCGCTTGTCGAGAAGCCAAAGATGGAGGCAGCCGAATGGAGGAAAAAGACATTCTTCTCAAAGTATCGGCTACCAATTATCCCCTTCTCTATTTCACCCAAAGGATCGGAGGAGAAAAACTGGATCTTCATTATCCAATATCAGAAGCTGAAGATGCAACCCACTACTTCCCGGATGAAAAGCAGATCCTCGAATTACAGGATGCAGATCTGATCGTTAGGAATGGGGCTGGCTTTGAACCATGGATCGATGAGCTAAATATGCCAGGGGCGAAGATGGTCAATACCTCAGCTGCTTTCACCAACCAATACCTGCGGGTGCGACCGGCAAGGCCGAATAATGGAACAGACTTGAAAGACAGCGATCCGGACACCGCTTCCTTCACATGGTTGAATTTTAGATTTGCCGGGCAGCAGGCATACGAGATCAAAAAAAAACTTGTGGAGATCGATCCGGAAAACAAGGATTACTTCGAAGAGAACTACGGAAAGCTCGCTCTGGAGCTATCACAACTCAATCGAAAGGCGATCGAGATCCTTGATCCATATATGGGCATGAGATTTTACTGCTCAAGCCCAGTTTATCAATACTTTGGACAAGCATACCTTATCGATATACAGAATATTCCCTTGGAAAAAGAGAAACGTGAAGAGTCTTGGGGAATAGTCCTTTCACCTGACCAGCCATCCGAAGAATCGAGAACGAGCCTGGAGAGCATGGGTCTGGATATTGTCGTTTTCGATCCATGCATTAGCCCGCCTTCTTCCGGAGATTTCCTCTCCAAAATGATTGAGGGAATGCAAAATCTTGAAAAAACTCTTCAAAAGGAACAGTTGTAATCTTTTACTCCTTAAACTTGAAATCTGAATCAGTAAACCTTCAAATCGCACAAATTATGAAACATCTGATCTTATTGACAGTATTGGCTTCACTCCCTATATGGGAATCCGTAGCCCAGGAAAAAATCATCCACGATGCAGAGTTCTACATACTTGAGACCCAAAACGGTGATCGATGGGCCGAGGAAGACCAGGATCTGGATGCCAGGCTGGAAAAGCTCAGGAAGAAAAACGGGGGTAATCCTCCAAACATCATATATGTCCTTTGGGATGATCAGCAATTCGGATCGGTTGGATTTCCTGAAATTCAAAAAGCCCTGGGTTATTCAACGCCGAACATTAATAGCCTGGCGGACCAGGGAATCAATTTTACCAGGATGTATTCCGAGCCTGCCTGTACACCAACGAGGGCCGCTTTCCTCACCGGAAGACATCCGGTACGGAACGGAATGGGCGTAGTTGGTATGCCACATGAATTTTCCGGACTGGCAGGAGAGGAAGTAACCATAGCTGAGGTTCTTTCTCAGGCGGGTTATGCCACAGCCCACTTCGGAAAGGGACACCTGGGCGATATCGAAGAAAGCTATTTGCACAACCAGGGATTTGACGAGGCCTTTTTCACCCCCATGAACCAGATCACTTCGTTATATGATCCAATGGGGACGGCTGCAAATGCTGTTCTTGGTTTTCATCCCGAGCAGTCGCCACCGGACCCTTACAAACTGGATGAGCCGGGATTGTTACCTAAAGGCTGGGTACAGATCCTGGAGGGCAAAAAAGGAGAGCAGGCCAAGGAATGGTGCGGACTTGGAAGCGAGTGTTTTGCCAAAATGATGGCAGAGTCTGAAGAAAGAAGTCTTGACTTCATTCGTCGTCAGGCAGCGGCCAAAAAGCCATTTTTTATGGAGTATTGGCCGAATTTCCTGAATTTCCTTGCTCCTGAACCAATGAAATCCTCGCTCAACGGAGGGAAGGTTCCAAATGCCTACGCCAGACTTGATGCCTGGATAGGCCGGATGATGCAAACTCTAAAAGATCTGAAGATCGAAGAGAATACCCTTGTGGTCATC
>JANQHS010000071.1 GCA_028282565.1 Cytophagales bacterium
TTTGGTGGAGGTGCCGGTGCCGGATCATCATCATCCTTACATCCATAGGCCAGGACGATTAAAGCGAATAGTAAAATAAAAATTGACTTGTTCATAATTCTAATTGTTTGTAAAGTTTATGGGTAAATTAATTTTAAGTGAAATGTTCCTGCCGAGGTCATCGGCAAAATATCTGTACCGGTTCAGGTAATCCCTGTACCTTGTATTGAGTAGATTATTCACGCGCAACACCAAATTCAGCGGTTGTTTTCCCATCCATAATCTGGTGCCGGCTTTTAAGAAAACCAGTTGGTAAGCTTCGGGAGGAGGTACATAGTCAACCTCAGGATTGACCCTCCATTGTTTTGCGACGAGTTGGGCTCCCAGGCCGATAAAGGTGTTTTTCTCCTTTTCCAGGTTTGGAACTTTGAACCTGATCTCCGTTTCTAACCGGTCGGCCGGGATGAACACCAGGAATTCGGAATTTTCCTTTTCATATGCCCGGACGATCGAGGCTTTTACTGTCCATTCGAATTGCTTGCTTAGGTCAAATCTTCCAAGAAAATCCCAACCATAATATACGGCCGGTACCTGATCGTAAATGAATGTTGGGAAAGCCCCTCTGATCGTGAGGGTAGGTGGCTTATGGGGTTTCAGATATATGTAATTCTGAAAATCGGTATAATATGCTTCGCTGGAAACAAAGACTCTCTGGGATGTCCACTCTCCTCCTAATGTGAATTGCAATGATTTTTCTTCGGTCAAATCGGGATTGCCTATTTCGTAGGAAGCTGAACCATGGTGCACACCATCACTGAACATCTCATTGACATAGGGTGGTCTCCAGGCAGACCCTATGTTGAGGAATAGCTTAAGGTTTGGGTTAAACTGATAATTCGCCCCTGCGGAAAGGGTAAAATTCTGAAAGGTGTATTCGGGTTCTAGCAATGAATCCCCTTCCCAGAGGTATACCTTTTGATCATAGTAATCGTATCTGGCCCCTGCCTCAAATAGCCACCTTCCCTTTTTCCAGGATTGCAAGGCAAAAAGGCCTGCCCCGGTTTTGGTGAAGTTTGGAATGAAAAAACGCCCCTCATAGGTATTTTTCTGGTTCATACCCATGAATCCAAATTTTCCAAAGAACCCGTTTGAAGAATTGTTTTCGAAAACCAGTTCGCCGGTGTGAGTTGTGATCTCCCAGGATAATTCAGGGTCTGTGTTATCTCTTCTGCCCAAGTGAGGCACATCGTATTCATCCCGGAGATTGTATTGTCTCCCGAAGACAAATAGGAGCCTGTTCTTTTCGCTTATTCTCAAATACGCCTTGGCCTTGAAAAGCTCATGTTCGAGATGTTGCCATGGTCGGGCGATCTCGTAGGTGAACTCATCCTTGCCCCTGGGTTGTGATGCCTCAAAAGCATTCTGAAGGTCGGTCAGATTCCCGATATGTGATGCCCTGAGGATCCCGATGTCGCTGTTGAACTGGCTGTAGAAGAACTCGATTCCCGCAGCTTTCTTAAAGTACCCGACACCCCATGAAAAATTATATTCCCTCATTGCGGTATTGTCCAGATAATAATCCGGTGTATGAAAATTTCCGCCTCTCTTTAATGTGCCCTGTATCCTGTATCCAAGGCCATTGATTTTCTTTAACGCTCCTTCCAGAGTGGCCGAGGCTATTCCTTGTCTTCCGTTGCTGTTTCCGATCAGATTGATATCTGCCTTTAGGCC
>JANQHS010000116.1 GCA_028282565.1 Cytophagales bacterium
GGGTTATCATGTGGAAGCGCATGCCGAAGGGATGATCATCTATGGGCAGAACAAGCAGCTAAGGCCGGGAGAGATCGATGAACTCGTGGAGTTTGCCAGGGGGTTTTTAAAAAATTCCCAGGTAAAGAAGGGTTAGGGCTCTCTCAGAGACTTAACCGGATTAGCGCTGCTGGCCCTGAATACCATCGGGCCGATGGTCGCAATCAGAAGGAAGCACTCTCCTAATAATACCAGAAGATAGATATGTGGACTTAGGTTGATCGCATATGCAAAATTTTGCAACCAATCATTGGCCAGAATGAAGTGAAGCGGCCATGAGAGTATACTTCCCATGATCAGTATCAATAACGAAGCTCTCAGAAACAATCCGATGTTCTGGATCCTGCTTGCACCGAGAATTTTTCGGATCCCGATCTCCTTGATCCTTCTTCCAACCGAAAACGACACGAGGCCGAAGATCCCAAGCCCCGAGATCAGGATTGCCATACCTGCGAAAAACCCCATCAGTTTTCCGGCATTCTTTTCTTTTTCATAGAAGCTGCTCATTTCCTGTTCCAAAAAGATGAGTTCGAATGGCTTGTTTGGATTGAATTTCTGATAGGCTTTTTCCAGAGCATTGATCTGCTCATAAATATTGCCTTTGGCCAGGCGTATATTGAGAAAATCCGTGTAATAATGGTGCTCGTTGATATAGATGATCAGGGGATCGATCTGGTTATAGAGTGAGGCAAAATGGAATCTGTCGATAATTCCGATCACCTTTCCTTCCCTGTTTTCTTCTTTCCCTGTATGAACGGTCAGGGTCAGATCTTTTCCGACAGGTTCGTCCCAACCCAAATAGTCCACAGCGGATCGATTCAAAAGAAATGCGCCGGTCTCATCTCCTTTTCTTTCGTCAAATGATCTTCCTTCCTTTATTGATAGTCCATAGACCTTTAGGAAATCTTCATCCACACCCAGGGACTTCATGGTGAGGTCATCTCTTTCAGGATCATCCGGACTTTTTACAGGAAATCCGTAGAAGCCGCTTTTCCCGGGAATAGTAGAAGAAACGGCTACTCCTTCAACGAAAGAAAGGTTTTCCAGATCGTTCTTTAAGGTTTTGAAATTCTTGGTGTCATGATTATCCATCATCCTGATCGCGACCAGGTTTTCCTGTTCAAATCCCATGGAGTAGTTTCTCAAGAATTGTCCTTGAAAGAGAACGACCAGGGTGCTGAGGATCAAGAAGGAAGAAACGAAGACCTGAACAAAAACCAGCGAGGTTCTGAAAAAGCCGGTTTTCATTCCCCTTACTTTAAAAGTGGAGATCGCCTCGGCAGGATGCGTCTGAAAAACCAGGAACATCGGGTATCCGGCCGTGATCAGAACCGAGAGAATCAGGCCTATGATCATATAAAAAATGAACTCTGCTGTGTTCAGCACCTGGAGATCAACGGGGTTTCCAAGAATGTCGAGAAGCAGGGCATTGTTGATGAAGAAGACCAGAATGAAACCCAGAATTATAGCCAGGGAGATGCTGATCAAGGATTCGGCGAAGAATTGGAAGATCATGACAGACCTTACTGCACCCATGGATCTTCTCAAACCGATCTCTCTTGTTCTTTTGATGCTTTGGGCTGTTACAAGATTTACAAAATTGATCAGGGCGATCACAAGTACGAGGAAGCCCACAAATTCGAGCATTTGGGTTTGAGCAAAATTTCCCGACGCCTTCCATTCTGCCTTTCTTTTCGAATGTAGATGGATTCTGCTGACCCTTTGCAAGACAAATTCCGGTTTGTTATCCATGAATTCCTCAGGGGCATGATCCTTCAGCACCTTCATGATATTTTGATCCATCGCAAATTCCGAAACTCCGGGCCTTAACAGCACATACGAAAAGGCTGGCGGATACCACCAGTTATTGAACCAAGGCCTCATTTTGCGCATTGAGCCCATTGAAGCCAATACTTCAAAATCGAAGTGCGTGTTTGCCGGAAGATCCTTGATCACAGCTGTGACCAGGAAGGTATGTTTGGACCTGTCATCTTCATATTCGATGGTCTTTCCGACTGCTGATCCTGAAGGAAAATACTTGTTGGCGATCTTTTCAGTCAATACTATTTGGAAGGGATCATCCAGGCAGTTTTTTAAAGAGCCCTCGGCAAGCTCAAAATCGAATAGCCTGAAAAGGCTGGAGTCCACGAAAAATACCTTGTTCTCTCTGGCCTTGTTGCCGGGGTTTGTAAACAGGAATCCCGGCAGGTTGATGAAACGACAGGAAGCCTCGATCTCGGGTATTTTTTCCGAAAGCAGTGGAAGTAGAGGAACACAGGATTCCGCTGTCTCCACATACACTCCGTCATCAACCCAATTTGCCGATATTCTGTAGAGCCTTTCAGTTTTCGAATAAGCTTTGTCAAAGCTTTTTTCGAATTCCACATATGAGTAGAGGATCAGAAAAGCCGCAAGACCTGTAGCAAGACCGACAAGGTTGACCAGGGATAAGGATCTTTCTTTTTTCCAATATCTCCACCCCAGCATCAAGGAGTGCCGGAAGAGGGAAATATTGATTATTTGAAAAGGGATCGACGTTTTTCGCAGGTTGGACAGGCGAAGGAATTTCAGCATGTCAAACCAAAAAAGGAGTCTTGCTCTGTTGGCCTTTTCACCTTCCAGATTGCGATTGAACAATTCCTCGAGGTCGCCCAGGATCTCTTCGTGCAGATCCTCCCTGCAGAACCATTTCAGTATCCTGATCGCATTTTTTGGTGGTTTCATGCAATGACCATTGCCATGTTGGGGATCTGCTGATAGAGTCGCTGCCTGGTTTCATAGGTTTGACGGATCATTTCCTTTCCGGCGCTGGTGACATAGAACAATCTCTTTCTTCGTCCGCCCCTTTCTTTTGTGGCCCCGCCAAGACTGGAACCCACCAGGCCCTTCTTCTCCAATCTTCTTAGGACTGTATGCAAAGCACCTATGTTGACCTTCCTGCCTGTCTGAAGCCGGATCTCTTCGACGATGGAAATGCCATATCCCTCACCATCGAGTATGGCGGTTGTCAGCAGGGCAAGCTCCTCGAGTTCACCTAGAAATGTACCTTTCATGCGCTTATTCGATTTGTTTTACAAATAAGTAACAAATAGAAAAATAAAGCCCGAACCATTTCCATGAAAGGTAGATTTATGATCCGATCAGTGGAAAATTGCTGTTGTAAGGAAACTCAGTTTTCCTCGCGTTGGTAGATGATCTCCCTTTCTTCCAGATAGCCCAGTATATATTCCAGGGTAGCATCGCCCTCTGCTCCCAGGTATTCCGGCGGGTTGATCCCGGGATTGGAATAAAGCCCTTCTACCAGGAGATTCGCCGCCGCGGTTGCGGTGTATCCGGTGGTCCTGGCCATGGAGGAAGTTTGGGTTTGATCATTGTATTTATCGAGAAGGTGGTAGCTCACCTGAAACGGCTTTCCTTCCTTTTCTCCGCGAATGATGACCCTCATCGCGGTGAATTCCCTGTCCCCGGGTTTCAACAACCACTCATTGAAAAGGATCTTTGTCGTGAAATCAATGGGCCTGATATCCTGATCCTGGTACCGAATCGGTTTTTCCTCAAAGAAGCCTGATTCCTTCAAAACCATAATGTTCTGTGCATGGCCCGGATAACGCAGGGTCTTTTCCTTCATATTCGGAATATTTGGCATGGTTTGGATCAGCGATCTTAGGCCGTCGGAATTGAAGGCTTCCAGTTCTCCAATGCCCGGAAAATCGATCACCTCGACTTCCGAAAGCGGTGGCTTGATCACCGTCGTGCCATTTTCGACCAACCTAGCCGGGCGGGTGTATTCTTCGATAACATCGATGGGAGAGAAGGGGGCTTTGTAGTTGAATGGCCATTTTTTTTCTTCCGGGAGTCCGCCTACAAGGCATTCGAAAAACTGAACATCCATTTGTTTATTCCAATAACCCAAAAGGATATTGTCCATTCCGGGTGCCACTCCGCAATCAACCACGGCGGTGACATTTCTGGTTTTTGCCAGGGTATTGAGTTCCATGGCATCCTCTGGAAAAAAGGAAATATCCACCACATCCTTTTCATTTCTGATAATGGTTTCCAGGGTAGTATAGCCCATGAAGCCCGGAACCGCTGAGATGACCAGATCCGCCTCGCCAATTGCTTTTTGGATCTCTTCCTTTTTGGAAAGATCTGCTTCCAGGGTTTTTATCTCCGGATTCCTTTCTTTCAGATTATCGAGGGCCTCTTCACTTTGATCAGCCACCAGCACATCATGTACCTTGGCCATATCCAACGCCATGGCCGAACCGACCCTTCCTGCTCCTAGTATTGAGATCTTTGCCATAATTCCATATTAATCAATTCCCAAATAGGCTTGTCTGTAGGTTTTGTCAAAATTTTCGGACAATCTTTTTAGAACCTTGAGATTTTGGGAATCCGGGAATTCCGATTCCAGGGAATCTGTGTACCTGATCAGATTTTGTTGATCACCCTTCAGAAAGGCCATAGTTCCGAAGACATAATAATTCCAAACCCGGTAATAGGGGTGAGATCTTAAGCCTTGGATCATGCTCGATGAGGCCATTTCATTCTTTCCTTGAAATGCCTGGATCTGACCTAGGTGAAAGAAGAGCATGTATTTGGTTGAATGGTTCTCTTCGATGTAATCGGTGATTATCATTTCCTGTATTTCGAAGTCAGGGTAAAACTGCCTCCAGCCCTCTTTGGATTGGTCAAAGGATAATTCATCCATTTTCATCAGGCTGTCATATTTCGACTTAGGAATCCGTGGCTTCTCCTGTGCGGAGCTGCGGTCGGGGATGCAGATGCAGAATGCAATGCTCAGTACGATAAATAAACCGGATCTCATCCCGCTTTTTTCACATGGATCAGGTTTTAAAAACCACCCCGAAAGTGAGCTCAAAACCGGTATAGTCGATCTGTGAATCCGGGTATTCGACATTGTTCCTGATGGTGTTCGGACCTTCGATCGGGCCGCCCCAATAGTCCCCTTTCAT
>JANQHS010000148.1 GCA_028282565.1 Cytophagales bacterium
CGTTTGGCGCATTTGAATCAAAAGGTGAGGACCTTGATGATCGGCTGTGGAGCTGCCGGAGGCCTTGCTGCCATTTTTAATGCCCCTATTGCCGGGGTAATTTTTGCCCTTGAGGTCATCACTCCGAATGTGAGGATCAATTCCTTCATTCCATTGTTGATTTCATCGATTACGGCTACCCTGCTAGCAAAATTCCTTATCGGTGAGGAGATCCTTTTCTCTATACCCATTTCAGAGGTGACCGATTTAGGTGATATTCCCTACTACCTTGGATTAGGAGTACTTTGCGGACTTATCTCTGTTTATTTCTCAAGGACTGTGATGGAGGTAGAGACAAGGGTTAGAAATGTCAATCAAAAATTCCGGCCCCTGCTGGGCGGTGTGCTGCTCGGTCTGATCATCTTTGTGTTTCCCCCCATATACGGTGAAGGATACCTGGGTATCAAAACACTGACCACCAGCCAGGCTTTTGGAATTCTTTATGATTCATTGTTTTTCTCCAGGATTGAAGATGAGCTGTTCATTGCCGTTTTTTGTTTTTTCCTGGTTTTCCTGAAACCCCTTGCATCGGCTCTTACTATAGGTGCGGGAGGAAGCGGAGGAATTTTCGCTCCTTCCTTGGTGGCCGGGGGTTATCTGGGTTATGCCTTTTCGAGCATAGCCAATCAGATCTTTCCCAGTGCAAATATTTCGACCAATAATTTCCTGCTTGTAGGTATGTGCGGGGTCCTCGGGGGGGTGCAGTACTCACCATTGACCGCAATCTTCCTGATAGCTGAAATTACCGATGGCTATACTCTTTTTGTGCCTCTCATGATCGTTTCAGCCTTGTCTTATGCGACTGCCAGTTATTTTGAGCCGCATTCACTTTATACAAAGAGACTGATCATGCGTGGTGAGCTGATCAAGGATGACAAGGACAGACAGGTGTTGAGCCTGATGAAAATGAGCTATTTGATCGAGAAGGATCTGTTGACCATACATCCTGATGCCTTGTTATCCGACCTGGTTGAACTCGTGAGCAAATCCAAGAGGAATATTTTCCCCGTGGTCGATGACGACCAAAATCTGTTGGGCATTGTGACCCTTGATGATATTCGCAAGATCATGTTTGATCGTGAGGCCCAGGAAAATGTGATCGTGAGGGATCTAATGAATAGCCCGCCGGCAGAAATTGACCCCAAGGACCCGATGGATTCGGTGATGAAAAAATTTGAAGTGACAGGGGCATGGAATTTGCCGGTGATCCGAGATGGACAATATCTTGGATTCCTTTCAAAGTCAAGAATCTTCAATGCTTACAGGACCAAAATCCGTCAAACACAGGACCTTTCATAAGGAATTTCAGGTGTTGTTGACGATGATCAGTTATTCACATGCATATTGTGGACCAATTGTTGACAAGAACGAACATCTAAAGAATTGCGTCTCAGTTATCAACATATAAACAAGGTTATGTGGAAAAAGCATATCCTTCCCCGGGTTGCCATAATAGGCTTGTTGATCATGGCTTTTGGTGCTGCAGAAGGAGCAATTCCTGTGATGAAGTTCGATGAGTTTCAAAGCAAGGTTCTTCAGAGGGAAAGTGATACGCTTTATGTTATCAATTTTTGGGCAACCTGGTGCAAACCCTGCATTGAAGAGCTTCCCTATTTTGAGGAATTGGGCCCTAACTACAAGGGCAAGAAGATCAAGGTTATTTTGGTGAGTCTGGATTTTAAAACCAACCTTGAGGACAAGGTCATCCCCTTCGTGGAGAAAAAGGAGATCAAATCAGACGTCATTCTACTGGATGACCTGGATTATAATAGTTGGATCAATAAGGTCTCAGCGGATTGGTCGGGAGCAATTCCGGCCACTTTATTTTTGAATCCTGAAAAAGGAATATCTACTTTTAGGGAAGGAGAATTCGATCGCGAATCGTTAAACAAACAAATAAGTCAATATCTATGAAATCAGTTTTTCTAAGTCTGTTCTTTCTGTCATTCATTGGGGTTTTTTCTGCTCACGCCGGCTATGAGGTTGGAGATGTGGTGGGTGAGTTTGACCTTCTCAATGTGGATGGTAAAAATGTATCTCTCAGCGATTATGATCAGGAAAAGGGATTGATCGTTGTATTTACCTGCAACCACTGTCCATATGCAAAACTCTATGAAGAAAGGATCATCGAGTTGCACAAGACCTATGCCTCCCAGGGTTATCCTGTCGTTGCGATCAATCCAAACGATCCTGAAAAGGTACCGGAGGATTCATATGGCAACATGAAAAAGAGGGCAAAAAGCAAGGACTATCCCTTTCCGTACCTGTTCGATGAAGCCCAGGATGTAGCCAAAAACTTTGGTGCCACAAGGACACCCCATGTGTTTTTGTTGGAAAGGACCACCGTTCAATACAAGGTTGCCTATATCGGGGCAATTGATAATAATCCTCAATCGGCGGAATCAGCGGATAAGTTTTATGTATCTGATGCGATCGGAGAACTGGCCAACAACCAACCCGTGAAGGTTACAGAGACCAAGGCTGTTGGTTGTACCATTAAATGGAAGTGATCTAAGCCGAGAACTTCAGGATCTCATCCACGTATTCACGCGAGTTCGAAAGTCGGGGGACTTTGTTTTGGCCGCCTAGTTTGCCCCTGCT
Organism: Cytophagales bacterium; assembly: GCA_028282565.1. Lineage (GTDB taxonomy): Bacteria > Bacteroidota > Bacteroidia > Cytophagales > CCMP332 > JANQHS01. Next base: position 2,641 of record JANQHS010000148.1, read on the forward strand.
TTTCATCCATTTATAGAAGGTGTCTTCCGGGACTATGGAGAGCTTTGGCGGTGCCAGAGCGATGTCTTTCTCCCGTTTTGCATCATAGTCCGAATTCACGGCTTTCAGAGTTTCATCAAGGATATGGATGAACTGTGAGTGGTCATTGGGTTCCTTGATAAACTCGATCACCCATTCATGTCCCCCGCGTTTTCCCATGTCCAAATAGACCGGAGCGGCAGTATAGTTGTTGATGGACGCACCGGTTTTTTGACAAGCCTTTGATATGGCGTTTTCGGCATTCTCGATCATCAGTTCTTCACCGAAGGCATTGATAAAATGCTTTGTACGGCCTGATATCACCAAGCGGTAAGGATCAGTACTGGTGAACTTCACCGTGTCTCCCAGATTGTACCTCCAGAGGCCCGAGTTATTGCTGATGATCACTGCATAGTTAACTCCTATCTCGACTTCGCTCAATGGGACCGGATTTGAATTCATCCCGCTTGAACCGGTCGGAAGGAACTCATAGAAAATTCCATGGCTTAGAAGAAGAAGCATGCCCGGGTCGTTTTCCTGATCCTGGATTGCAAAATATCCCTCGGAAGCATTATAATTTTCAAGGTAATAGATCGGTGCTCCGATTAACTTCTCAAAGAGTGGCCGGTAAGGCGTAAAGGCAACGGCACCATGGGAAAAGATCTCGAGATTAGGCCATACCTCAATGATGGAATTCTTGTTTTTCAACTCAAGAATTCGCTGCAGTAAAACGGTGGTCCAGGTAGGCACTCCGGTGATGCTGGTCACATTTTCATCCATTGTCTCCTTCGCCATCTTTTCGATTTTTTCTTCCCAATGCTCCATTAGGGCTGTTTTGAGGCTTGGAGTCCGGACATATTGAGCCCAGAATGGCATGTTCGCCATGAGTACCGCCGATACATCTCCATATTGTGAAGCCTGATCCAGATGATTGATCGATCTGCTTCCTCCGATTGCCAGGCCTTTGCCATAGAAGGCCCTTGAGTTTGGTCGATTCTTGATATAGAAGCTGATCATGTCCTTTCCACCGCGGTAATGATTTTCCTCAAGCGCTTCAGGACTTACCGGAATATACTTGCTTCTGGAGTTCGTGGTACCGGAAGATTTGGCAAACCAGGTAGTCTTTGTTGGCCAAAGAACATTTTCTTCGCCCTTCATGACCCTTTC
>JANQHS010000084.1 GCA_028282565.1 Cytophagales bacterium
AGGGAGTTGTTCACATTTACCGTGGTAAGATTGGAAGTCATAATATGACTTACCGGTTCTCTCTTTTTCATTTTCTTAGACTTTTGTTTTCTCTCTAACCGTTTTTAGTCGTTTGACGGAGCCAATCTCAATTCTGAAAAGCATGATTCACCTGACCAAGCTTAGTAAAGAATTTGATTGATGTCAGTATTTGGATCCCTACATTCGGGATCTTACTCCCACTTCCGAGCAGATCGGACATTCCTCCATAATATGTCCGCGCGCCGGACAATATTCCCTTCCAAAATAAATGATCTGAAGGTGCAGATCGGCCCATTTCTCTCTGGGAAAAAGGGCTTTCAGATCCTTTTCGGTTTGAACCACATTTTTACCATTACTCAAACCCCAGCGGTACGCAAGCCTGTGTATATGGGTATCCACGGGAAATGCCGGCTCACCAAATGCCTGGACCATCACCACCGAAGCCGTTTTATGGCCTACACCTGGTAATCTTTCCAACTCCTCCAGAGTCTTGGGAACCTGTCCTTGATACTCGTCAACAAGTATTTTTGATAGTCCGGAAATCGCTTTGGACTTTGCCGGTGCCAAACCACAGGGGCGAATGATGTTTTCGATCCTGTCCACATCCAGCTTTTCCATGGTATAAGGATCATCTGCGACTTCAAACAGCAAGGGCGATATCTCATTGACCTTCTTGTCGGTGCACTGCGCTGACAGAAGGACCGCGATCAAAAGAGTATAGGGATCCTCATGCTTTAGCGGGATCCCCGGCTTGGGATAAAGCTCCTCAAGCTTTTTTTCTATCCATGAAGCTTTTTCCTTGCGTTTCAATTCATTTGATTCCAGGCAATAATACCGCCGGCGAGATTATACAGGTCTTCATGCCCCATCTCCGCAAGAGCCTCACAGGTCCTGGCGCTTCTGGCTCCGCTCCTGCAATAGATCAGATATGTTGGTCCTTTTTCAAGGGATTGCAATCTCTCGACGAAACCCGGGTCACGCATGCTGATCATTTTATGCCCTGGAATACTGCCGTCATCCAATTCCTCGGGCTGCCTTACATCGATCACAACCGCCCCATTGCCCATTTTTTCCTTGAAAGCCGGGACGTCGATATTCTCATAACCTTTCGGTCCTCCAAATAAATTAAACACGCTCTTTTGTTTTTGATTGACAGATAAAATCCGAAACGGGAAGATCCGATGCCTTGATCTCTTCAAACCCTCCCTTGATATCGACGAGATTTTTGAAACCCTTTCTCCGCATCATCGACTGTGCGATCATGGACCTGTAACCCGAGAGACAATGCATATAGTAAGTCTTCTCTGGATCCAGTTGATCAAGATTCTCATTGATAAAATCCAGAGGGAAGTTAACCGCATCCTTCAGATGCTCAGCCTCATATTCACCCGGCTTTCTAACATCAAGTATTACTGAACCAGGATTTGATTCATAAGCCGCCTTCAAATCTGCGGGATTGATCGAAGGAATTTTCTCTACTTCATTGCCGGCGATGATCCAGCTTTCAATTCCTCCCTCAAGGAACCCAAGGGCATGATCATAGCCTACCCTTGCGAGACGCATGATGGTTTCTTCTTCTCTTTCACTATCACATACCAGCAGAAATTTTTGATTGAGATCCGGGATCAATGTTCCTACCCATACTGCAAACATTCCATCCAGGGGAATATTGATCGAGCCCGGAATATATTCATGTGCGAATTCCTTTTCATCCCTGGTATCAAGGATCAGGGCACCATTTTCCGATTCTGTTTTGAATTTTTCCAAATCAAGGCCTCGATAAGAATGCTTCAACACCTCGGAATAATCGTCGTAGCCCTGCTTGTTCAAAACCGCATTTTTCAAGAAATACTG
>JANQHS010000204.1 GCA_028282565.1 Cytophagales bacterium
GTACTGGCAAAAAGACCCAGACTATCAAAACTGGATGAGTCTTTTGATGGCAAGGAGTTCTCAGATGATTATTATTCCAGAATTCTGAAGGCCCAGGCAGAAGAATTGATCGATTTCTAAAAAAAAGACCGCCTTACCAAGGCGGCCCTTTTTGCAGCACATTAAAGAATGAACTCTTGTTAATCCACGTTGTCGTGGAGGAATTTGTTATCCCCCAACAGCTCATCATCGTCGTTGAGCTTATAGCGGGACATTTCATTCTTGGTATGATCAGGAATTTGGAAAAACATTAACTGCTTTCGTTCATAAGCCGGTCTTTCCAGCCTGTCTTTGAATTCATCGGGATCAAGATTGTTCTCCATCCCCCTTTTTTCATTTTGAAAAGCCGAAGCCCTCTTCTCGGCATCTTCCCTGAGTCTATCCATGGAACTGGCAGGGTTAATACCCCGATAATCACTTTCCTCCTGGGTTTGCTTTTCTTCCTCTGCCGGACGCACCCTGGACCTAAAATCAAACATGGTTTTGGGCTTCTTGACCTCAGGGGTCTCGATCGGCTCTTCCTCCGCTACATCGTTTTCAAGATCAAAGACAACCTCTTTTGTGTCTTCCTCCTGAACCATGGGTTCTTGAGCCTCGGGTTCTTCTTCCCTGATCACATCCCCGGTATCCATATCGATCAGCGTGCGATCGGGTTTGCGAATGGAATTGGAAACCTCAGAAAAGCCTGTGGCGATCACGGTTACGCAGAGCTGGTCACCAAGGGTCGGGTCGAGTCCCTGTCCGAAGATCAGGTCCGCGTCTTCCCCTGCTTCCTCCTGAATGTAATCGGTGATCTCGGAAAGCTCATCCATACTGAGTTCGGCTTCTTCCCCAAACCTGATGGACAGAAGAATTCTCTTTGCTCCATGGATACTCGCATTGTTCAACAATGGAGATGTCAATGCTTCTTCTGCAGCCCGTATGGCTCTGCCATCGCCACTGGTCACCGAAGATCCCATCACGGCAGCACCTGAGCGCATCATGACGGTTTTGACATCTTCAAAATCCACGTTCACCTCAGAGGTCACTGTAATGATCTCCGCGATACTTTTGGCCGCATTGGTGAGCACGTTATCAGCCTGGGCAAAGGCCTGCCGGATAGATAGATTTCCGTAGATCTCTCTGAGGCGATCGTTCAAAATGACAAGCACGGTATCACAGTACTTTTTCATTTCGGCGATACCTTCCTGAGCATTATCGTTTTTCTTATTGCCCTCAAAAAGGAAAGGGACAGTCACGATCCCCACCGTGAGAATGTCGAGATCCCGGGCGACCTCAGCAATCACAGGCGCAGCTCCGGTACCGGTTCCACCACCCATTCCGGCGGTGATAAATGCCATTTTTGTCCCCTGACTCAAGAGATCCCTGATCTCTTCCTTGCTTTCCATAGCGGCCTCTTTTCCTTTTTCGGGATTGGCCCCGGCACCCAGCCCTTCGGTCAGGTGGGCGCCCAATTGGATCTTGGTCGGCACATGGCTGGCTTTTAAGGCCTGCAAATCAGTATTGCAGATCACAAATTCCACATCCTTGATCCCCTGGTCGAACATATGGGATACGGCATTGCTTCCTCCTCCCCCAACTCCGAGGACCTTAATGATCGAATTGGTCTGCTTTGGCAAATCGAATTTGAAACTCTTTGACATAACTTTTGAATTAATAGTTGGTCGTATCTTCCAGATCGTCCGTCAGGATCTTTCGGGTTTTTTCAAGGATCCTGTTGATAAATCCTGATTCTCTGGAGTTTCGACTTCCCTTACCGGAAAGCGATGCTTCTGAGAATCCTTCCTTTTCCCCTTCATTGAGGGTATGGTACCCGGCAAGGACTAATCCAACACCGGTCGCGTGCATCGGGCTTTTGATACTTTCAATTTTGCTTTTACCGAGGTGCTCATTTGGATAACCAATCCTGCAATCCATTCCTGTCATGTACTCGAAGAGCTGACGTATGTTTTGCATTTGACTCCCGCCACCTGTGATCACTATGCCCCCGTTAAGAGAATCACCATATCCGGAGGACAGGATCTCACGATGAACAAGTTCGGTGATCTCTTCCAGCCTGGACTGAATGATCCCGGCAAGGTTCTTAATTGAGATCTCCTTTGGAGGCCTTTCTCTTAAGCCGGGGATCGCGACGATCTCATTGTCTGCAGCTTCTTCTGCAAGTGCCCTTCCAAATTTGGTTTTCAATAATTCGGCCTGGTTCTGCATGACCCTGCAGCCTTGCTTGATATCCTGGGTAATGATATTCCCTCCAAAAGGGATCACCGCGGTATGTCTGATAATGTTCTCGTGGAAAATCGCGATATCGGTCGTACCACCTCCGATATCCACGAGGGCAATTCCGGCTTCCTTTTCCTGGCTCGAAAGCACGGAGAGCGAACTGGCTATGGGTTCAAGGATCAGGTTTTCAATCTCCAAACCTGCCTTCTGAACACATTTGTTGATGTTCTGAATGGCATTGGTCTGTGCGGTGATCACATGGAAATCCCCCTCCAGACAGGATCCGGTCCAACCGACAGGGTCTGTCGTGGGCTCACCATTATCAACCAGGTAGGTCTGAGGCATTACATGGATGATCTGGCTTCCGGGCTGTACCACCGTTCTGTACATATCATTTGTCAGCGCATTCACCTCCTCGGTGGAAATGGTCGAAGTGGGATCCTGACGTATGATGCTTCCATGATGGATACGACTCCTGATATGTTGCCCTGCGATCCCAACATTGACGACGCCAATATCGATCTCGCTTTGCTCTTCGGCCTGGTCTATCGCTTTTCTGATAGAGTCTACGGTACGGTCTATATTGGTGACCATACCCCTGATTACTCCTTCAGAGACCGCTTTTCCCAATCCCAGGATTTCCAGTTTTCCAAATTCATTCAGGCGCCCTACGATGGCTGCAATTTTCGTGGTGCCTATGTCGAGTCCGACTACAATCTTATTTCTATCCATGGTACGAAATGGTTAGTAGCAAATGATCTGATCTTTAAATTTTAGGTTTACTTCTGTATAATAATTCCACCCCTTTTGAGGCAAAATGCGGTCATAAAAGACCATGAGCTTCTTAAAGTTCTTTTCGTGATCCTCCGGTCTTCCAAACAGGATCTTCTGCTTGGTCACCTG
>JANQHS010000208.1 GCA_028282565.1 Cytophagales bacterium
TCTACACTGATAAAAATTCTCAATCTCCAGGCTCACGGTATACTCATCATTGATCGAGGTATCCCAGATCGCAAAGAAGGTCGAAGAATCCGAGCTGAATCCATTGTCACCTATCCATTGATAATCATAAATGGAATCATGATAGATCATGCCGCTGAAGGAGGTATCGCTACAACTCAATAACCCACCGGCATAGAACCAGGAAAAACCCGCAAGCGGGGGAGAGAAAGTGCAGGGATCGGGATCCCAAACAGGAGAAGGACAATTGACAATGGCCGCCCATTGCTCATCGTTTTGAAGGGAACCAAAGGTAAAACCGCATACAAGGGTTTTGGTTCCTCTCATTTCGATATTAAAAGGAGCCCTGCCATCATTGGGATCAGAACTTAGGATATGGTTCCACTGATCCTGCCCATTTGCAACAGACTTGCCTACCAATTGAATATCCCCACTAATGTTTATTAATGAGGTGGTTAAAAAGTCTTTGGTTGTAATAGCCGAACTGATTGGTGAGTTTGGGTACTGAAAATTTGAAATGATCCCATTGCTATCATAATGAGAGAAAAAGCCCCCTCCCATGAATCTTGCCCCCGTTTGCCTGACATTTCCAAGGGAATCATAACTGACATAAGCATGCGCAACAAAGCCTGGTTGCTGGGCTGTGAATTCGTATTGAAGCAGGTCTCCATCCAGGTTCAGCCTCGCAAATGCTGAAGAATCATCTCCACCCACTCCGATGAGCAAGCTTCCGTCAAAACTCATTTCTACGCTGGTTCCGATCTGGTTTCCCGGATGTCTATATGTTTTTTCCCAAACCCTGCTTCCCAGCGAATCAATTCTTCTTACAAACAAGTTTCTATCGGTACCTGTTGAATCTATATATCCCGTGGTCACCAGGGATTTATCATGAAGGACCATTCCTGCCTCGCAGGTGCTATGGTACGCGAAATATCCAAAGGAAGTGTCCATAACAGGGATCCCTGTAGTATCGATTTTCAGGACATAATCCCTGCCCATACCGGATTGAACTCTGTTCCCTATGATGTAAAAAAAGTCCTCCCTTGGGATAGGGACCAGATCCCTGCCCTGTACACTCGAATATTGCAGATGATAGACATCCAGATCATGTTGGACACCCACAGAATCGGATTCAGACCAATACTTAATCCCGATATCATTACCAAGGATCCTAACAAGACCAAAGTAGGTGGTATCGCTTGTGAAGCATGCGTCGCGAATGCTCTCACCTGAGGTTCCCGTGAATATAAATTCCTTCTCCAGAGACTGGCTAAATGCAGGGAAGCCTCTCAAAAGGACGCTTCCAGCACTGATCAGTATCATGTAGCAGATTCTCATCTAATGAAATTAGCAACAGGATTCGATGTCCCGAATAATTTCTTTTCTCGAATTTTCATATGTCGCTCACAAATCCTTGCCCTCCGGTTTTCCCTGGCCTGACCACTATTAAACGAAACAGAGAGCGCCCCTGGCATAATTCCCGCTATTAATCCTTAACCAGCTTATGGAAATACTGTCTTCCATTCGCCTCGATGATCGCAACATAGATCCCCGGGGCAAGATCAGAAAGGCTGAACGTGGTCATGGACTCCTGAAGTCCCGCCGAGTAAACCTGCATTCCGTTGATATTCATCAAGCTAATTCTGCCATCGGAAGGACCGGATTCGAATTGTACCTGCAAAACATCGCGAACAGGATTGGGATAAAGGGATACCATAGGCTCATCATCAACACTGGATCCGATGGATCCTATATGTTTCTTCAATGTGACGGTAACGGTATCTCTA
>JANQHS010000218.1 GCA_028282565.1 Cytophagales bacterium
CAAGATTTGAAACAGATAGAATATCCGACACGACAGATTTCATCATATATCAAAAACGGAATAAAGATCAAATATGCACGGCACAGACAATAGAAATACCCAGGAATATCTCGACCAGTTTCAATTCTCCAGGAATGAACTATTTAAGATTTACACAAGTGAAGGGTGAAGATCTCATTGACTCAATATTTGTCAAGAATTGAATAATAAACAGCAGAAACCAAATAAGATTGCGATTGCCTACCAGCTCTAGTCCAGCTCGCAGCGATTCGACTCTACGATCATGATCGCATGCATTCATCTGATCTGTCAACTTTAATGGCCTGGTGCGAAGCCAAAGCTCTCCCAAACACCCCCGATATTACACCGCCAAAATAGCTCCACGTTCCGGTTGCATAATACATGTCAGGCTCTGCAGAGGTTAATGGAAAGATTTCATAGTTTTCCTTTGATTCAATATCTAAGACCTAGTAATGAAACTAAAGGTAAAGAGCCAACACCGAGCCTAAGCGCATATTGGCGGCAAATCAATCAAACCATACCAAAATGGAGAATGAACTACGCATTAAACCACTTTCTATTATTCTCGCCACACTATTTCTTAGCCTATTTGGTGCTTTATGGTATGGTCTACTCTTTGGCGATATTCAAACGGAAGCCCATAGATATACCCAGGAAGAATATGCAAGCAATAACCCTCTATGGAATATAGGTGGCGTATTGATCTCCTTATTCATTTCATGGGGATTGGGCATGATGATCCGATTGGGCGGTGTCCCCGGAGTAAAAGGAGGGATTAAAGCAAGCATAAGAGCGGCTGTTGGTTTCGGTATCCCTTTGGTTTCCTATCCGCTGGTTTTTTCGCCACTTCACGATTTTACTTTATATGCAGTTGGATTTTCACAGATCGTCATTGCATGGATCGTAGCCGGCATGATCATAGGCGGAATGACAAAAAAACCAACCTCCCGGAACTAAACTATGTGAGTAAAAATCTAGGTTGAAATAGATACCCGGATGGCACGAACAAAATAGAAGCAACCCTGCCAAAAAAAGTAATATGAAGATCTATAAATCAAACGTAGACGTCTTCGCCGATGACACTCTCAGATTCGTTCAAGGACATCTAAGCAGCAATGACCTTAGAATTCTTGAGGTCGGCTGTGGCAGTGGAGATTTTAGTCTGAGACTAATGCAAGCAGGGGTTTCGTTAAAGGCATGCGACACAAATAAGGATTCGGTTCAATTATGCCATGAGAAGGGAGTGCCAGCAGTTCATATCGATTTCCTTGAGATCAGAAATGAGTCGTTTGATGTAATCCTTTTTACGAGATCATTGCATCATATTCATCAACTAAGAGAAGCCATTGAGCATTCAAACTCCCTCCTGGTACCCCGAGGAATGCTGATCGTGGAGGACTTTGACTTGAACATGATCAATGCCAATACGGCAAGATGGTATTATGATACGCGCTCAATTGTTTCGGTATGCACCAACAATGAAAACCCCACAGGCTTTGTAGAGGATCCTATGAAGGCCTGGATAGATGTGCATGAGCATACCCCACCCTTGAACACAGGGGATGAAATGATCAAGACCATCCGTGATAGGTTTGATAAAGTGAGTATTGAGAGAAACCCCTATTTGTACCGGTCCATCTGTGGTAAGCTTAATGCCTATAAAGAGGGTCATCAGATCACGGAGAGCGTTTTGAAGATCGAAGAAGGATTGATAAACGAACGAGTGATCTTGCCCAACGGTCTGCGTATCGTTGCCCATAAAAGCGCTTAAGCCGATAATTCGCAAAGTATCATCCGGGCTTGGGAAAGATCACATGAAAGGCAAATAATCAAAATGATGAACAAAGGATATGAGCTTATACTTTTTGTTTTATTGCTTATGGTAGCAATCCATGAAGGAATAGCTCAGCGAATATCAAAAAATACAAAAGCTGAATTGATAGCAGATATATCCGAAGAATTAAAAAAGAACTATGTAATACCTTCGATCGTAGATTCAATGGTTTCGCTCCTAAACCAAAAATCTGAAAGCTATTCTGACTTTCCGCAAGAATTAGCTGCTGAATTAACCAAGGACTTGTTCTCAATTTCTCATGACGGACATCTGGTGGTTACTTATGATCCTATTACCTATGACAAAATGGTTCATCCGGTAGATGACGATAATCCGATAAATCCATGGCTAATTGAGGAATTAAACAATTTCGGAATACGCGAGGCCAAAATGCTTGATGGAAAAATCGGATACCTAAAACTCACAAGTTTTTATCCCGGATCCGAAGCACGGGAAGTTTTAATAGCTGCACTCAACTATTTGAGTAATTCCGAATCGCTCATAATTGATCTGAGAAACAACGGAGGAGGAAGCTCTTATACACTAAAATTGTTTAGCAGCTATTTTTTTGATCCGGATGTTATTCTCAGCGCTTCCTATTGGAGGCCCACTGACCGGGTCACCAAGTCGTATTCGGAAATCTACGTTCCAGGAAAAAGACTAACCAAAATACCGCTCTATGTTTTGACAAGCAGAAGAACATACTCTGCTGCAGAAGCTTTTTCCCAGATCGTCAAAGATCATGAACGCGGCGTGATAGTCGGAGAAAAGACCGGAGGAGGCGCGCATTCAGGAAGTATGGTGGCTCTGTCTGACGGCTTCACGATGTACATCTCCAAAGGGAAACCCGTAGATCCAACAACCAATTGGGAAGGTATCGGCGTAACACCCGACCATGAGATAGAACAGGAATCAGCACTGTTCAAAGCACATCTGCTAGCTCTTGATAGCCTGATAAAGACCAAAGAACAAGAAGGAAAGGACTCTAGAACTGCGCGATGGTATCTGAATGGCTGGAACGCTACTCCATTTCATTTGCCGCAGAAGTCTCTCGGAAAGTATGTTGGGAATTATGGCGATGTGGAGATCAGTATGGATCAAAACAATCTATACTTTCAGCAGAAGAAGAGACTGAGATTTTTAATGACGCCAACAAGTGAATCCGAATTTATACTAAAAGACAACGATTACGCAAAAGTGGTCTTTCTTGGAAACCAGCCTTTCGAGAAGATCCAGATAGAGTCATTGATCAAGAAGGAGACATTGGCAAAGAATAAAACCAACTGAGTTGCCCTTTTGGAGTATTCGGAACAAAAAAACCCAGGTCATAGTAGTGAGCACCAAACCATACAGCTACTCAAAGTCGGGAGTGCTGTTTACGGGCTCCAATAAATTGTAGCGCATTAGTATTCAAAATGGAAAGTCTTTCGGATAAACAATACTCATTGGCAATGAATTATCCCAAAACTCTGATAAGATCAATACTGGCTATTCTGATATTTCTTCATAGCGGAAGTGTTGTTGGTCAAGAACTTGTCTCTATTCCAAGTACCATGGAAATACCATTGGTTTCGAGCATAAATGGTATCAAATACAATATCCAGATCGCATTTCCTGAAGGTTACGAAAAATCAAAAGAGAAATACCCAACGATCTACCTGCTTGATTCCAATGATGACTTTCCTCTTGTTACAGCGATTTTAAGAAGACTACAGGAAGTTAGTCTCGAGAAGTCCATTATCATCGGCATTGCGTATCAGGAATATCCCAAATATTACCGTAGGCAAGATTATACCCCTTCCAATATTGCAGATATTGAAAATTCAGGAGGAGCAGATCTGTTTTATAATGTTCTAAAAAGGGAGCTAATACCGGTAATAGAAGAAAAATTTAATGTGAAGAAGGATTCAAGAACCATTATAGGTCACTCAATAGGAGGTCTGTTTGGAACATACCTTCTTTTCAACAAAGACTCCATATTCGATAGTTATATTTTGTCAAGTCCATCGATATGGTGGGATGACTATTTGGTCCTCAATGAGGAAAATAATTCGATCTCAGACAAAAGAGTATTCGTAAGCGTGGGTTCTGAGGAGACCACAAAAATGCTTGAGTCCTTCGATCAGCTAAAAGATTATCTCGACAAAAACTCAAAGCCGTATGCCCTTAAAGATGTAGTTATAGAAGGTGAAAACCATGCTTCGTCAAAAATTAAGGCATACACAGATGGCCTGAGGTGGCTTATTGAGGAGAAGAATTAAAGAAAATCAAATACGACAATGACTCTTAGGAATTGCTTGTTCTCGCCTATTCTTCGAGGGGCTCAGGGCGGTGCTTCTGAAACTTCTCAGGGATTTTCAATTTGTCGTGTACTTACGAAGATCCCGATAGTTAAGGGGACATGCAATTACTCGAAACCGAGACCGTTATAGCAACCGAGTCGCCTTTGAACACAACCCTTGTATATAAGAGTATGAGGATAGTATGGGTATCCATTCTTGCCTTTTTCATATCATCAGACTTGTATGGCCAAAATGAGGGGTCCGTACTCAAAAAGATCGATTTTGTCCAGCTGGGCATTTTCTCCCATTCAATTAGCCTGCCCTTCGAGGCGAGTAATCACATCATTGGCCTGAACAGATCCCCGGGAATTACCATTGGCGCCGCAACGGGCATATGGAAAGAGGGAAGAAAGTTTAGCACAAAATATTATGCGTCCCTCTCGTTTTACCACCAAAGGGAGCTTCACTATGGTATTGAGTTGAACAACTCTATTTTGGCACAATACCGCCTTTTCTCAAAACTGAATCTTGAAGGAAGCTTGGGCATCGCATACCTACATACCTTCGAGGATGCTCCCATATACAAGGAAAAGGATGGCGCATATATACAGGTCAGGGATTGGGGAAGGGCTCAGATCACCACCAATGCTTTGATAGGTATTTCGGTTCCGCTCTCCGACAAAATCAATGCCGTAGCCAATTATAAATTCCTGCTACAGCTACCCTTTGCGAGAAAAGGAGGCGTTCTTTTTATTCCCCATTCCCGATTCCTGCTGGGCGTTAGATTAAGCATCGATCAGAAATGAAAAAGTGCCTCTACATCATATTCCTGTTTATGCTGAGCGCGGCCTGTAAGAAGGAGGCAGAAGAATTTAACCCGAAAAGCTGTACAGGATTCGTTGCGATGGATAATGACCATTTGCAATCAGCGGACATACAACGTTTACTGGATAACTACGTGCGGAAAGGAATACCCGGCATCAGTACCGTTATCAGCTCCGGCACGCAAGGCTTTTTTTATGGCTCATCGGGTTATGCCAGCCTTTCAAACATGACGCTTCTCCAAGCCTGCAATACATTCAGGGTCGCAAGCCTCACCAAAACTTTCATGGCTACGGCTATTATGCAGCTGGCAGAAGAAGGTGAAATCGATCTTGACGCTCAAATCTCAAGCATATTGGATAACAACATACTGGATGGCTTGGATAAAGCCTATGAAACAACGGTTGAAGAACTTCTCAGCCATACCAGTGGAATTCCCAATTATGATGACAATTCAAGATTCGTGGCCAGCGTGCTGAATGAACCCGGGAAAAGGCTAACGGTGGAAGACAGGCTGGATTTTGCCAGGGATCTGGAAGGCACTCCGGACTGGGTCATCGAAAAGTATGAACTGATCTATTCCAATACCAACTATGTGCTTTTACAATTGATCCTTGAAAAAGTAACGGGAAACAACTATGATCAATACATCCTGCAAAGGATCATTGAGCCCTTAGATTTGAGCCATACCACTTTTAGTACTATCAAGACCTTTCCTGATGGATTATCTGCGGGGTACTGCGACATGTTCGATAATCGAAAATTGAGGGATGTAAACCTCTTTGATGCAAACAGATGGTCCGGGGAAGCAGCGATGATCTCGAATGGACTCGATATCTATACGTTTTATAATTCCCTCCTAAAGGCCGAATTGACCTCTGCTCAAACCCTGGAAAGCATGATCTCAAACAATTTGGGCCTGCTACATGAAACCATAGATGGAATAGAAGGAATCGGCCATGATGGGCAAGGAATAGGCTACTCCAGTGAGATGTGGTTTTTTCCCAAAAAAGACCTGATCATTGTACTGATCGCCAACCAAGGCCGCATATCATCGGATCAACCATCGATTCAGCAGTTTGAAAATGCCCTTGTTGATATTCTGAAGCTGCATGATTAA
>JANQHS010000273.1 GCA_028282565.1 Cytophagales bacterium
GCATCTTTCCTTTTAGCAAGGTATAGTGTCGCGAAAGCTTTTTTCTTGTCCGGCGGAAAATCCTTGATGATGCTTCCTACATAATTGAGTTCCTCGATCTCCAATCCGGGAAACATCGATATAGTTTCATTGTCCATAATATTTGATTTGGTATTTGGTTAATGTAAAGATCCTGATAAGAATAACCCCAAGTGCGAAAAAGCCCAAAGGGTGAGTATAAAACGAATTCAAAAACTCTCCTCTGAATATCTCCCCGATCGAATGCCCTAGCCCGCATCCGGGGCAAAGATCTATCCCCAGGTTACTTATGGGGCAGAGGGTAAAATGAGCCTCATGAACAGGGCCGGTTGTGAAATAGATGAACAGCAATGATCCCGACCAAAAAGCCAACTCCCAGGGGAGTTTTTTTAATCGAACCAATATTTCTGACAGCTCTATTCTCATGGCTCGTATCTCACCCTATAAATTTTTCCTCCATAGTCATCGGAGATAAGCATGGAGCCATCATCCAGGAAAAGAACATCTACAGGCCTACCGGATACCTTCCCGTCTTCATCCAGCCAACCTGTGATAAAATCTGAGTAGCTCATCGCTTTGTTCCCTTCCAGTTGCACCCGCGTGATCCGATAACCGATAGGATCGGTTCGGTTCCAGGATCCATGCTCGGCAATGAACAGGTCGCCGCTGAATTCCTTTGGAAAATTGTCCGACTGGCAAAACTTCAGGCCCAATGCGGCCACATGCGGTCCCAGATTTTGTGTTGGTTTTTCAAATTCGGAACAAGCCCGCTGGTCGCCGAATTCGGGATCTGAGATAGTGCTGCCATGGCAGAATGGATAGCCGAAATGCTGCCCTTTTCTGCTTGCCCTGTTCAATTCATCCGGTGGCTGGTTGTCTCCCAGGTGATCCCTACCGTTGTCCGTAAACCAGAGATCATTGGTTTCCGGATGCCAGGTAAACCCTACCGTATTTCTTACTCCCGAAGAATAGATTTCCATATTTTTCCCATCCGGGCTGAGCCTGGTGATGCTGGCGAAAACAGGATTGGATTCCAGACAGATATTGCAGGGAGCACCAACAGGAACATATAGCCAGCCGTCAGGTCCAAAGGCGATATATTTCCAGCCATGATGGGATTTATTTGGGTAGTCATTGAAGAAGACCTCTGTATCCGATGGGTTTCCCAAATCCGATTCGATATCCCTGATCACTAGGATCCGGTTGATCTCAGCGATATAAAGATCACCATCTTTGAAAGCCACACCATTTGGACTTCGCTTCAGGCCTTCGGCGACCACATACTTTTCCTCTGCAACCCCATCACCATCCTTATCCCTTAGCGCATGCACCTTATCGCCACTGCGACTTCCAACATAGATCGTCCCGGCAGGAGACTTGCACAAGGATCTCGCTTTGGGAA
>JANQHS010000286.1 GCA_028282565.1 Cytophagales bacterium
GGATATTCGGATTCCTTAAGGCTATCGATCTTGTCCTGATGCTTTTTGCTGACCTCCTTATTACTAAAGATCTGGGCCTGAACCGTTGATGAAAGGCAAGCCATAAGGACACTAAGAATGAAGATTTTTTTCATAGAAATCAGCTTCACTTTGCTTGGCTAAATCTAAATCAAAAAAAAGGATTTAGATTGGTTTTTGAATGCAGAATGATCAAATCCAAGCGGCTAAATACTTCAGGAAATACCTCTTGATATGTCTGGTTACTTTTTTCTTTGGCAACAAAACACTGCAAGCTCAAACCGATAATTATTGGTCATGGAATTTTAACACCACTTCTATATTGCTGGCCGGAGCTGTGGTGGGTGGAAATGCGGGCGCCAGTTCCATCTACTATAATCCTGCCCTGACCAACCGTGACAATCTTCCCTCGCTTTCCCTGAGTGCAAACATTATCTCACTACAATTTTTTGATGCGGAGAATATCGCAGGAGACGGGGTAGATGCCAATAAATTTCTTTTCAAGATCCAGCCCCGGTTCATCTCGTTTTCCATTCCCAATAAATCCAGAATAGGCCTGGAATTCGGCGTTCTTTCACCCACTTCAGAGGAGATCCGCTATAGCCTTGATCATTATTTCGTGGATGATGTCATTCAAAGAACTCAGGGCCTTGAACAGTTCTACGGTTACCTGAAGTATGCCAGGGAATATCAGGATACATGGGTTGGCGGTGGTCTCTCATATGAGATCAACAAGAAGTTCTATGTAGGTGGAAGCTCCTTCCTATCCATTAAGAGATCCCGGTATGAGTACCGGCAAAGGTCTACGGCTTTTCAGAATGCTGATACCGTTTTAACACCGATACCCGAGGCGGCATATATCTCAACGAGCAGCTTCGAAGAGGAAATGAGGTATTGGTACCTCAGCATGATCTTCAAGGTCGGTCTTCAATACATTTTTGTTCCTGACAGGTTCTCAGTGGGCATCAACATCACCCTGCCCGACCTCCCGATCTTTGGTGAAGCACAGGCGAGGAAAACGCTTTCCAGAAGCAATATCTACAATGATATCGATGCTCAGTTCGTGTCAAACGAAAATCTTACCCTTTTTGAGAATCAACTGACTACCAGGGTGAGAAACCCCTTTTCCATCGCGGCCGGCCTGCAGTACTTTACAAAAAGTCAAAAAAACTCAATCTCTCTGGCTGCGGAATATTTCCACAGGATCGATCATTATGCGGTGGTAGAATCCGATACCAGGGTCCCGGAACTGCCCAACTACCTTGACGAGGCATTATCAGATAATGATTTCATGTCCTACTATTATGAAGCAAGATCCGTGATCAACCTGGGACTTGGATTCAAACAATATGTCTCGGAGAAATTCTTTTTTCTGGGAGGTTTCAGAACCGACTTCTCAGCTGCTGCAAACAAAAATTCACGGTTTTCAGATGGCAAATTCAAGATCAATCAGATCCACATGGACAAGTATCATATCACCGCAGGCCCGGTACTTACCGTGAAGAAGGTAAGGTTGATCACAGGCATTCAATATACACGAGGAGCCAGGAGGGACATCAACCAAGTGGTCAATTATTCGGATCCCGTGGAGTTTAACCCTGTCACCGAACAATCGCTTGAAGGGGTAAGACAAAAGAATGTGGACGCCACTTTCAATGAGATTTCACTTTTCTTTGGGGTTCAGGTATTGTTCAGAGAAAAAGAAAAATGATGAGATCGCTTTATATCAGCTTCCTTCTTCTTATTCCTTTTCATTCTTCATTTGCCCAGAAGATCGACTACAATCTGCAATCCGGATTTGTCGCTGACGGTTATGATGTGGTGGAGTACTTCAATGAAAGACCGCAGGAGGGCAAGGATCAATACCACTTTGATTATAAAGGAGCCAAATACCGATTCAGCTCAAAAATTACCCTGGATCAATTCAAAGCTGAGCCAGAGAAATATGTGCCCCAATACGGAGGCTGGTGCGCTTATGCCATGGCAGACAAAGGAGAAAAAGTGAAGATCGACCCGGATACTTATGAGATCAGAGATGGCAAACTGTACCTTTTTTACAATGCCTTTTTCAATAACACCCTGAAGAGCTGGTTGAACGAAGGACCTGAGCAGTTGAGGATAAAGGCCGATGAAAACTGGGAGAAAATCAAACTTCAGGAATGATCATGAAGCTTTTCCGAAATCTACAAAGGTCAAAAATTGTCGATTACCTGATCGAATTGCTCATCGTACTGATCGGGGTGTACCTCGGTATGTTTCTTTCCGATCTAAGTCAGGAAGCACAAATTGAAAAGGAAAGAAAAGAGGCACTCAGGGGGATCAAAACGGAATTGGAAATGAATATGGAGGAGGTCAGAAGGCATCACGAATCTCGCAAACCCTTTTTGAAGTCCTATGATAGTGTCAAAGCAAATATTAATGAAGCCATACTGAGTGAAGAGCTTTTTGACAAAGCATTGGGCAAGCGCCTTCCCAACTGGAGAGGCATTGGCAACTTCAACCCCAGGCATTCGATGTATGATGCGGCAAAATCGTCCAAGATATTTATCGGGATGGACCTCGGCCTTCACAGCCAGATCTCACAGGTTTATAATTTTCAAAGCGATCTGTATGCGGTCAGAAACCTCTACCTCGAAAAGTTTTTGAATTTCGATTCACAAACAGAGTACAAAGAAGCCATCATTTTGATCGATCAGATCAAGCAGGACCTCTGGGGCAGTCAATTCATGCTGATGGCCAAATACGAAAAAGTGATCGGGTATATCGATGAATACCTTCAGTAAGGGCCTGCTTGCTATCGGCATCTCATTTTCGTTCTTTCTGACAAGCTGCGAGGACAAAAGCCAGGAAGCAGAAGAGACTGGCCTACCGGCAGACCTTCTGAATTATAAAGCAGATCTTTCCGATCAGGAAGATCATAAGCCGCTGGCATTTTCGGATCAGGGTGCATGGTTTGCCTATGGCTTTCCTACCGCCGCGGAATACCAGGGTGGTTTCGCAGGGCCCTTCCTGATGACACAGGAAAACGGGGTCTGGAGTTCTGATGTTCTTTCCCGATTCAGGATCACCGACCTGAGAACAGGCGATATTCTACACCTGAACCAATTCGACTTGGAGCAGTGCAGCTATAACAGTCACCTTGAACAGAATTATGAAGGAGAAGAGATCAGGGTTGAGCAAAAACTCCTATTTCTTTCAGCACATACAGCCGCGATCTCAACCAGGATCCAGAACAAGAGCAAGAAAAGCAAGGATCTATTTGTTGAGGTGAAGGGTGAACTCAGATCGAGTTCCTTAAGCCTTGAGGGAAACAAGATCTCTGTGGGGATCAGATCCGACCAGTCAGAGGCCCAGGGCACTATTCGATTTCAAAGTCATCTTCCGGAAGAGCTTGTAGTGGCAGAGGACAACTACTATTGCAGATTCAGGGAAATATCGCTCGAAGCCGGAGCCGCTGATACCATTATTTTAGAACATACATTCATTTTCCCCGAGGACCTGGCCCATGGAGAGTTGCAGGGTTCACCTTCTGTTGCCGGCTATTTTGACCAGAAACTCGAGGAAAGAATGGCCGAAAAAGAAGCTCAACTTAATGCCATGGAGTTTCGTCCGGGTTTTTCAGGGCTCCGGTTTTTTGATCTGGCATCAAAATGCATTCTGACCCTTCAGAACAATTGGAGATCGGCAGCCGGTGAACTCGAACATGCCGGTCTGTTCCCAAGCTATCATTACCGCTGGTTCCATGGATTCTGGGCCTGGGATAGCTGGAAGCATGCCGTAGCCCTGGCCCGATATGATCCTGAGCTGGCCAAGGATCAGATCAGGGCTATGTATGACTTCATGGACCAAGACGGGTTCATTGCAGATTGTGTCTACAGAGATACGACCATCGAAAAGCACAATTTTAGAAATACCAAACCCCCGCTTTCGGTATGGTCTGTCTGGAAAGTATTTGAACAAGATCATGATACAGTGTTTCTGGCCGAAATGTACCTTCAGTTGATCAAGCAGCATGAATGGTGGTACAAATTCAGGGATCATGATGGAGACGGATTATGCGAATATGGTTCTACCGATGGCAGTCTAATAGCTGCAAAATGGGAAAGCGGGATGGACAATGGTGTAAGGTTTGACGAGAGCACCATCCTCAAAAATTCCGAGGGAGCTTATTCTCTTGAACAGGAAAGCATAGACCTGAATTCCTTTTTGTTCATGGAGAAGAATTACCTCTCCAAGATCTCCCGGACATTGATGCAAGAGGAAGATGCGGATCGTTTCAGTTCCCATGCGGATTCGCTTGGGCAAAGGATCCGAGAAGAGTTCTTTGATCCGGAGACCGGCTGGTTTTATGACAAAAAGATCGATGGATCTTCCTTCATCAGGGTCAAGGGCTCCGAGGGTTGGTCTGCCCTCTTCACCGGGGCTGCATCCAAAGAACAAGCCGATCTGATGATCCGGAATATGATGGACCCGGTTCAATTCTGGACCAAAGTTCCCTTTCAAACCCTGTCGGCCGATCACCCTGAGTTTGAACCCGATGGAGGATATTGGCGCGGGCCAAACTGGCTGGACCAAAGCTATTTCGCCATTATGGGGTTGGAAAGGTATGGATATGGATCAGAAGCTGACTCGGCCAGGAAAAGGATCTTTAGGAATGCCCAAGGCGTGATGAGGCCGGGCGTGGCGATCAGGGAGAACTATAATCCCATCACCGGTGAAGGGCTGGAAGCTCAGAATTTTAGCTGGTCCGCAGCTCATTTACTGCTTTTGCTTATAGAAGATTGATCAACTGAACTTTCAAAGTCTTCATATTTTTAGTCGATGATCCTTATTCAACATTGACGGAAGAATTTCAGATCGGTTTTCTGGACCATGTGGCGATCAGGGTAAAAGACATAGAGGTTTCGGCCAAATGGTATGAAGATGTCCTTGGCTTAAAAAGGTATCGCTTGAAGGAATGGGGTCCGTTTCCGGTGTTTCTCTTAGCAGGAAGATCCGGTGTTGCCATCTTTCCTGCCGACGGATCTGACCCGGAGATCCCCATCTCGAAGAATGTCAGGATCGATCACTTCGCATTCAATGTGAACAAGGAAAACTTCAAATTGGCAAGAAAAAGGTATGAAGAAATGGGAATTGAGTATCGTTTTGAGGATC
>JANQHS010000314.1 GCA_028282565.1 Cytophagales bacterium
GTACCCTCGTCACCGACAACATCATGAACAACAACCACTCCGTCTTCCACATCATTCGCCCCGGTAAAATCCCAGGGGAATGTTCCAAAGCCAATAATACTTCCGCCAATGCTGTTCACAACCCAAACATTGAAGTATCTGGAGGGGTCCCAGTTTGGTATTGCGGATTTCAGCCCGGTTCCCGGATAAGTGGTATTCGTATGGGTACTCGCATACCTGACCACACCATCCGTACAATTGCCCAATTCGTCAATCTGGGCCAGATAGAATTGGTACTTCGTGTCGACCCCGCTTCCGTCGCCGTTTGTTCCGGCGATCTTTCGAAAATCTTCGTTCAAGATCCTGACCTGGCTTTCGATCTGACTCATCGTGATGTTCTGTCCGACACCGATTGGTTGGCCGATGCCATGAACAATATGAAACACAAGCGGAATATATTTTACTCCTGTATCAAGCGTAATGGCTCCGCCTCTATGGGCGTGGGTACCTGTCCCTTGAAGGTACTCACTATAATTTTTTCTGTAATGAGGATCATTCTTGAACCGCTCATGGGCGAGTTCATCCGTAGCACATCGCTTGATACCTGTCCTGGGATCAGCATCATGGAATTGGAAGGGATTGTTGGCATCGGAAATCTGTTGTGCGAAAACAAAGAAAGGAACAGAAAGGAATAGGTAAAGAGGTAGTAATTTTCTCATGGCTAATTATCTTCCGGCTACAAAGTTAGTTTTTATGGGTCAATTGATGATTTATACCTTGTTCATTAATGGGAATTCACTCCAATTGGTCAACGCTTGGCTTCAGGCGATTTCACCGCCACAACTGGAGCCTGCACCCGCAGTACAGCCAAAACAGTGTCTTCCTGTCTTAATTTTTCTGGAAAGCAGCGAGCTGATTTCGATTGTCGATATGTGGGGTTGATCCTTTAGGTCCAATTCAAGATCCAGCATTTGGTTGAAATCACAATCATAAACCAGACCGTCCCAACCGATTGAAAGGGTGTTTCTACACATAAGACCATCGATAGTCGAAGGATTAAACGCCTGGATCAGTGTATCCATATATTCCTCGATGTTTTCCGTTGAGATCAGGTATTCCAGGAATCTGGATATAGGCATATTGGTAATGGCAAACAGGTTGTTGAACTCAATACCATATTTTTCTTTGAGACTTCTCTTGAAATCCTTTTCCAACCCTTCCTGTCCTGCGGGAAGAAAGGCTCCCGTAGGGTTGTA
>JANQHS010000386.1 GCA_028282565.1 Cytophagales bacterium
CGCTTCCCAGGTTTCGCATTCCTCAATATCCCTATAGATCCTGTTTTCGATAAATATCTTCTCCAATGAGGAGAACAGGATCTTTTCCATCAGCTCTCCTTTCCTGATCTCAAGCTCTTTTTGGAGAAGATCACGCGTATGTTCCGTGGAATGTCTCAAAAGATCGCTTACCCCGATAAATACAGGCTTTTCGTTTTGGATCACGCAGGCATTCGGGGAAATAGAGACCTCACAATCGGTAAATGCAAAAAGCGCATCCATGGTGATTTCAGGTGATATGCCTGAGGCCAAAAACACCAGAATTTCAACCTTGGCGGCCGTATTGTCTATAACCTGCTTGATCTTGATCTTTCCATTGTCATTGGCCTTGACAATAGACTCCATCAACCCTTGAGTGGTGGTGCCATAGGGTATTTCCGTGATGGCAATACAATCCTTATCCCGCTTCTCGATCCTCGCCCTGACCTTGATCTTAGCCCCTCTCCGGCCATCTTGATAACTGTTGAAATCCGCCAATCCACCCGTAGCAAAATCAGGAAAGATCTTGGGCTTCTTTCCCTGGATCACCTTGATGCTCGCATCGCATAACTCAATGAAATTATGAGGCATGATCTTCGTTGAAAGACCTACTGCGATACCCTCAACCCCTTGAGCCAGCAGGAGTGGAAATTTAATTGGGAGTGTGACGGGCTCCTTCTTTCTGCCGTCATAGGATGCCTTCCATTCGGTCAGCTTTGGCTGAAACGCCACCTCTAATGCAAACTTGGAAAGCCTCGCCTCGATATACCTCGGGGCTGCTGCAGAATCGCCGGTACGAAAATCTCCCCAGTTACCCTGGGTTTCAATAAGTATATCCTTCTGACCCAAACCGATCATGGCATCATTGATCGATGCATCGCCATGCGGATGAAACTGCATGGTACTCCCGATAATGTTGGCCACCTTGTTGAATCGACCGTCGTCGATCTCCTTCATGGCATGGAGTATCCTCCTTTGAACGGGCTTCAGTCCATCGGACAATTCCGGCACCGCCCGTTCAAGTATCACATAGGATGCATAATCTAAAAACCAGGATTCGTAAAGCTCTCCTACAGGGGGAAGGTCGTGTATTTTCAGGCCTTTATCCTCCCCATTGCTTCCAGGATCTTCCATCTACTCTTTCGCGAAAATTTTAAGCTAATTTGCTGAA
>JANQHS010000412.1 GCA_028282565.1 Cytophagales bacterium
TGCTTCCAGGATCTTCCATCTACTCTTTCGCGAAAATTTTAAGCTAATTTGCTGAACAATCTGTTAATAGTCTTGAAGTCAGAATGAAGATTTTCCACAATTTTTTCACCGTTTCGGTTTCTCTTATCATCGCCATTGCTTTAAGCTCATGCAACAAAGGAAATGAACCCAAAATAGATTGGGAACAATGGCAAAATGATGTTTCGGGGTGCTCGGGATACCGCAACACTCAAATTGATCTTCTTCGTGAGTTTCTACCTGAAATTAAAAAAATGAACTCAAATGATATCGTTGATCTCATGGGCCAACCCGATGATAAAAACCTACTCAAAAGGAGTCAGAGGGATTACCGCTATTACCTGGAGCCCAATTATTGTGGGGATGACACAGCGGCCTCGATTTTTCTTTGGATCCGCTTTGGGGCAATTGGCAATGTCTCGGAATGTCTGATCATCGAGGAATGATCAGGCGGCTTCCTCTTCGACCAGATCTTTTTCCACCTTTAGGTTGTTGATGATGAAATCCTGTCGCTCAGGTGTATTTTTTCCCATGTAGTAAGAAAGCAGTTTCTTGATATGCGTTTCTGTTTTCAAGAACACCGGCTGAAGTTTCATATCCTCTCCGATAAAATTTGAAAACTCGTCCGGAGATATTTCTCCCAATCCTTTAAATCTTGTGATCTCAGGATTCTTACCAAGATGATACACGGCTTTCTGCTTTTCTTCTTCCGAATAGCAATAGATTGTCTCCTTCTTGTTTCTTACCCTGAACAAGGGCGTTTCTAAAATAAACACGTGATGGTTGTTCACAAGGTCCGGATAGAATTGAAGGAAAAACGTGAGCAAGAGCAATCGAATATGCATACCATCGACATCTGCGTCGGTTGCAACAACGACACGGTTGTACCTGAGGTCTTCCAGTCCATCCTCGATGTTCAGTGCATGGTGAAGCAGGTTAAATTCTTCATTTTCATAGACCACCTTCTTGGTCAAACCAAAGGTATTCAAGGGCTTACCCCTCAGGCTAAAAACCGCCTGTGTTTGCACATCGCGCGCCTTGGTGATCGAACCCGATGCCGAATCACCCTCGGTAATGAACAGGGTCGATTCAAGTTTCCGGTCTCCCTTTTTGTCATTCATGTGAGTCCGACAGTCCCGGAGCTTACGGTTATGTAGATTCGCTTTCCTGGCTCTTTCATTGGCCAGTTTCTTAATTCCAGCAAGTTCTTTCCTTTCCTTCTCCGATTGAAGGATCCTTTTCTGAAGTTCTTCGGCTAGCTGAGGATTTCTATGCAGGAAATTGTCGAGCTCCTTACCGACAAAATCATTGATGAAGGTTCTGATGGTTGGGCCATCCGGTCCTACATTCTGTGAACCCAGCTTGGTTTTGGTTTGGGACTCAAATACGGGCTCCTGAACCTTGATCGAAATCGATCCAACGATTCCGGTCCTGATATCCGAAGCATCAAAGTTCTTTCCGTAAAAATCACGAAGTGTTTTGACCACAGCCTCTCTGAAAGCCGCAAGATGGGTCCCCCCTTGGGTAGTGTGCTGACCATTAACAAAGGAGTAGTAATCTTCCCCGTACTGATTGGTATGGGTCATGCATATCTCAATATCTTCTCCCTTCAAATGAATGAACGGATATCGAAGCGCATCGGAATCCACCTTCCTTTCCAACAGATCCTTCAGACCGTTTTCCGAATGATACCTTTTGCTGTTCAGGTAAATG
>JANQHS010000012.1 GCA_028282565.1 Cytophagales bacterium
AACAATACTCAAGTCACCGGGTGCGGGAATGCGCAAGGCTTATCTGTTGCTGGGCGGAGCAGCGATCAGCGGGCTTGCGCATTTCTTTGCCTTATACCTGGAGACCGAGAACTTCAACCTTGGAGCGATCATCGGAATGCCCGAATACATGAACGGGATCTGGTATCTGTCCTTGTTAACCATGGGCGTAGGGTTTATTGCCGGAAGAGGGGGATTCTATTTCGTGGTGGGTGGTTTTGTTTGCTATTGGATCTTAGCACCATTTCTGGACATGCAGGGCGTGCTTCCGACGACCAACCCCGGAGAGCTTCGCTCCTTGCTTTTCAGACCCGTGGGCATAGGCATGCTTATCGGGGGAGCCATAGCGGGGATAGCGCTGGCCTTCCCTCTGATCGTGAGTGCCATTAAAAGCATGCAATCCGCTGCAAAAATGAAGACCGTGGCGTCCAAGGATGAGCTTCCGATCAAGCTATTGTACTGGGCCGTGATCGGGGCATCCATATTGCTGTTTTTTATTGCCGTGAACTCCACCCAGGAAATGGGCTATGGTCGGGGTTTGTTGATGGCCTTGCTGGGTACGCTGTGGGTATGGATGGCCGGGGTCATACTATCCGAATGCATAGGACGTACCAACTGGTCTCCACTCAGCGGTATGACATTGATCGCCATCACCATACTCATCTTCATTGCCAGCGGATTGGGAGATCATGCGGCGGTTATCTCTGCCGTCATGGTTGGCGCGGCAGCCTGTGTGGCCATGTCTCAGGCTACGGACATCATGCTTGATCTGAAGTCGGGCTACCTTGTGGGTGCCTTGCCCCGGAAACAACAAACGGCTCAATTTCTGGGGATCTGGCTGGGGCCGGTCTTGATCATGGGGCTCATTTTTGTTTTACATAAGGCCCAGGGCCTCGGGAGTGAAAACTTGCCTGCACCACAGGGTGAAGCCCTGGCCAGTGTTATCCGTGGCATACTGGGTGAGGGGGTTCCCATACAGAAATACCTGGCAGGAGCGGGCTTGGGAGCTGTACTGAGTGCAAGTGGGGTCGGAGGCCTGGGTATCCTTGTCGGCCTGGGATTCTATCTGCCTTTTAACATCGTCCTGACCTACAGTATTGGTACCATTCTCAGGATAGTTGTTGATAAGGTCAAAGGCAAGCGTTTCAGCGATGAAACAGGCATTCCCGTTGCTGCCGGTTTAATTGTTGGTGAAGCATTGGTGGCCGTGGCCTTTGCCATTACTATAGTTGCAAAAGGACTTTGAGTTAGTTGATCAATCATTAAGGAAGAATTCATGAAGAACATTGGACTTGCACTTATCGTTTTGGGCTTTTTGTACGGAGCTTATCTTGCTTCCCTGGATCCGCAGCTTGTCGATTGGACCTTGATGATCATTGCACTCCTCATTGGTCTTGCCGGAGTGATCATGGTTCATTTTGCAAACAAGAGTGCGAACAAGGATCAGGATTCGATGAAGTCAAATATTGATATCATTGAAAGCAGCATTAGCAATATTGTCCTCAATCTGGATCAA
Source organism: Cytophagales bacterium (assembly GCA_028282565.1). Taxonomy (GTDB): domain Bacteria; phylum Bacteroidota; class Bacteroidia; order Cytophagales; family CCMP332; genus JANQHS01. The sequence continues at coordinate 1,535 of JANQHS010000012.1, forward strand.
CTCAATTCAGGAAAAGATCAGATCAACACCTATGACATCAGTCAAAAACTGGATGAACTCCTGATCGATGACCTAAACAATTTCGCAGAAGCAAGAAAGACCATTGGCTATCGATACAATTTGAGTGCATACGCCGATGTTATGAACAATTTTGCCAGTGGAGAGAGATATGTAAATCGTGTTTGGTCTGCTTCGGCAGATGGATATATCGATGAAGTCAATGAATACCTACAAAAGGCACTTGACCAGTTCCTTGAAGCTAAAGACAAACTCAGTATGCTCAGAAAGGAATCGGTAAGTGAATTGGGCGATTCCGCATAATCAAATTGAATATTCACATCGGGAGCTACTGAAGCCTATCAAAAAATCGAACCGTAGATAACGGTACTCATCATAGAAAAGTAGAACTGCATTTTCATAATGTGGTACTAGCGTCTTTGGTCGAGTTTTGTTCTACTTCCCAACAATTCTCTGATTCGTCCCGAAAACAACCCTGAACGTCCCAAATCATTTTTTATCCGGACATCATGATCTTATTTGGATCTAGAGAAAAACCTTTACCATGATGAATGGAAATGCCATTTTGAGATTTCTGCTATCCGTATGTATGATCCTCGCTCTGTCTTCTCCAAGTCAGGCTCAATTGAATTTGCTGGGCACGACACCTGGTTCAGCAGAAAATAATGTAGCGCTGAATACTAACATTGTGCTGAATTTTGACGCACCTGTTGACGCTACAAGTGTTAACTATTCCACAATTCGGGTTAACGGTGAACAAAGCGGTTTGCGAACGGGTGTATTTTCAGGTGGTGGAACATCTACAATTACTTTCGATCCAACAGATGATTTTTTTCCCGGAGAGGTAATTTTCGTTACAATTACTCAGGGCTTATCCGGTGCTACAGCTGGCGCTTTGACAAATGAACATACTTTAATCTTTAGAGCATCATCAATTTCTGCGACACCTGGTCTAATAATCGAACATTCAATCACAACATCCGCAATTGGTGCAAATACTGTTCATTGTGCGGATATGGATCAGGACGGTGATTTGGATGTGTTTTCATGTTCTTATTCCGATGATAAAGTTGCATGGTATGAAAATGATGGTAGCCAGAATTTTACTACTCATGTTATGGATATCCTGGCAGATGGTGTCAGCGATGGGCAAGTAGCAGATATAGATGGCGATGGTGATCTGGATGCCGTATCCGCTTCGGTTGTTAATAATCAGATAGCCTGGTACGAAAACAATGGCTCACAAAGCTTTACCAAATTATTGATAGACACCATAAACTCACCAAGAACAATTGAAGTGATGGATGTAGATGGAGATGGTGATATGGATTTTGCGTCGAGCACCTTTTCGCCAACTTCCGTTATTTTCTATGAGAATGATGGAAGCGAGAACTTCACAAAGACGACGGTGGCAACTGATTACAATTCATTCAAAATTCACCTGGAGGATATGGATTTGGATGGAGATGTCGATATCTTATCAGCACATTACAGCAATAGAATATTATGGTATGAGAATGATGGCTCACAGAACTTTACCAGTCATACCCTGACATCTTCCGCGAGTAATCCTACAGGCATTCAGGCAATGGATGTGGATAATGACGGAGATGTGGACGTGATCTGTGCTGAAGAGGGAGGAAACAGGGTGGTTCTATATGAAAATGATGGGGTGCAGAATTTCACTCAGAATATAGTGGCGAGCTCTCTATCTCAGGTAAGGGAAGTTTATGGCGCTGATATGGATGGTGATGGAGACATAGATATTGTATCCGCGGTGCGCTTGGGAGATCAGGTTGTTTGGCATGAAAATGATGGCAGTCAAAATTTTACTACTCATATCATTGATCCGTTGGCGGACAATGCATCGGATGTTTATGTTGCAGATATTGATAGTGACGGGGATCTGGATGTACTGGCTGCGGTAGGGAACACGCGTCAGGTGATTTGGTACGAATTTGTTTCTTTCACAGACACCTTATTCATAGACACGACGGTATGTAGCGGCGGAAGCTACACTTTTCCGGATGGGTCAACTCAAAACAATATTTCATCACAGGTCATACAGGTGAGTACTGTTTCCGGACCTCCCCCCCTTGATAGCGTTATTGTAACAACCGTGGATGTCCTTCCCATTTACTTTGATACAATGAGTACAACAATTTGTCAGGGCGATAGCATACTGATCTTTGGGACTTATCAAACAACCGCAGGTATTTATACCGATTCACTTTCAACAGCTAATGGCTGTGACTCAATTGAAACTGTGATCCTGACCGTCAATCCGCCCTACAGTGGTAGTCTACCCGGAATGCGCCTTTGTCCGGGTGACAGTACTTTGATCTTTGGTAAATACGAGTCGGTATTGGGTACTTATTACGACACATTACAAACCGGCATTGGGTGTGATTCAGTTGTTTCTATACAACTCGTGGATATGATTTCAGATCAAACGGTTAATGCTGCACAGGTTGCAATTTGCTCTGGAGATTCAACGACAATTGACCTGGGATCTTCCGAACCCGGAATTAACTATTACCTGAGAGATGACGTAAGTAATGCTATTGTGGACGGGCCGATCATGGGAACCGGAGCAGGAATATCGTTCAACACCGGCCCGCTCGCTAACACAACCACTTACAATGTGTATGGAGATTTTGCTCCGGATGCGGCAATTGATTTGCCCGCGGCAAATGATTATGTAAGAATCAATTCTCCGTTTTATTCTTATGGGAATGAAATAACCATAGAGGCATGGGTGAATTATCAGGGAGGAGCTCTGCCTTGGGCGGGGCAATCAACCGCAGGCATCAACAGTATGGCAAGCAGCGTTTGGATATGGCATGATAGTATCTGGTACGTAAATGATGCGGGAACATGGAGATCTGCAACTATGCCTTCCCTGCCAATAGGATGGACGCATGTCGCAACCGTCGCAGATTCTGTGAGTACACGGGTGTATTTCAATGGTGTGTTACAGGTGACTGGGCCTGGAATTTCTACAGGCATAGTGAATAACTCGTCCTCTATCATCGATTTGGGGCATGATTCCCGTTATCCTGCCGGAACAGCTGGAAGGAATAGCAATGTTGAGTTCGATAGGTTCCGCGTTTGGAGTACGGCAAGAACTGAAAATGAGATCATTGCATCTATGAATGCATGCCTTACAGGAAGCGAACCCAATCTTGAACAATTGACATGGTTCAATGAAGGTATGGGTACATCCATCTATTCCCTGAAAGGATCCGATGCGAACCTCATTAACCCTGGCTCTAACTGGGTGGCAGGTGAAGGATCATGTGGGTATTCCTGTGATATTGAGATGGCAACTTTGTTGACTGTCGCGGTTGACACCGGAACCTACGATTCTTTGGCGATATCAATATGCCAGGGCGATAGCGCTTTGATCTTTGGAAACTACGAAACGATGGCAGGAACCTATACCAATAACATGACCAATATGAATGGTTGCGATTCTGTAGAGGTTATCACCCTGACGGTTAACCCGATTTCTACCGGAACAGATACAGCAACCATCTGTGATGGCGATAGCTATGTATTTGGTACTCAGACATTGACTATGGCGGGTATCTATGTAGAGACTTTCCAGAATGTCAGCGGTTGTGATTCAACCGTGACCCTAACGTTGAGTGTCAATTCAACCAATAATACAACAGACATGGCAGCGATTTGTGATGGCGATAGCTATGTATTCGGCACTCAGACATTGACAATGGCCGGTACCTATGTAGAGACCTTCCAGAATGTCAGCGGTTGTGATTCAACCGTGACATTAACATTGAGCGTCAATTCAACCAACAACACGACAGACTCAGCAACGATTTGTGATGGCGATAGCTATGTATTTGGCGGTCAGACTTTGACAATGGCAGGCACTTATGTGGAAACCTTCCAGAATGTTAGCGGTTGTGATTCTACCGTGACCCTAACGTTGAGCGTGAATTTGGTGGACACCGCCGTGTCCCTGTCAGGTACGATCCTAACCGCCAATGCCTCAGCTGCCAGTTATCAATGGATCGATTGCAACAATGCTAACGCACCCATTGCTGGACAAACCGGTCAAAATTTCACTCCAACATCCAGTGGATCATATGCCGTGATCATCACGAAAGATGCTTGCTCTGATACTTCGGCATGTATAAATGTGACCGGTGTCGGTATTGATGGGATCCCGGCCATGACCATGAAAATTTACCCGAATCCCAATATGGGAGAATTCACACTTGACCTTGAGAGTACTTCCTCCGACAAGGCCTTGATCCGGGTACGAAATATGCTGGGACAGGAGGTGATGACCAAGCAAGTAGCTCCGGGTAGGCACCTGATCAACCTGGAACATATTGAAAAAGGTATCTTCCTGCTGAGTGTGGAGATATCAGGTCAGACATGGAATAGACGAATCGTGATAGAGTAGATCGTATTCTGAGCTTAACAATCACCTCCCGGCAAACTCTCAGCTTGTCGAATTAAGCTTTGTCTCAAACTGTGGCCTATTTGTTGGTTTCTGCCATAAAAACTGATCCCATCATGCTGAACTTGTTTCAGATCCTTGATTCACAAAAACCGAATAACAAATTCATGCTGATGATCCTGAGTGGCAGATATCATCATTTCTGGTATAGAACAATACTCTGTTCTTATTTCCCGACATTCAGGCGTTTCATCCCCGTATACTCCAAGTTCTCTACTTTTTCTTTGCTCAGCAAAAAGGGTCGTTTAGGCGGGAAAGTGGTAACAGTATCTATTTTCAGCTCTATTGCTTACCTTATCTTGTAAAGACCGATCAGAAGTGAAAGGCTTACTCCATGGTATTGTGATCCTAAGTTCAACCCTGATGGGATTTGGACAAAGCAATCCCTATGCCGATAGCGTAATAGCCGTTTTTGAGTCCTTATCCGGGGGAGAGCGGGCTCAAGCAGTCGCGGAATTCACACGGAACACCAATTTTCATGAGTTTGATCACACACCATATGAGAAGTACATTCGACAAGCGTATGCGTGGGAGCAAGCAAACCCCGACACCCAACTGCTGAATACCATCCGGCAAGGGCATGCCAACTTTTTAATTGCAGATGGACAAAATGCTGAGGCGGTAAGGCAATTACTCAAAGTGCTGCATTCCGGAGAAGCGGTTTCTACCAGAGATAGTGTTTCGATTTATTCATTTCTTGAGAACCTATACACCGAGGTTGAGGCCTATCCGGAGGCCTGGGAAGCACTCCGAATGCGAGCAGGAATTTTATCTCAACTCCCTCCTGAACATCCTCTGTCGGTTGAATTCAAACATGAGGAGGTGCAAGGTTCGGCACTGATCTACTATAATACAGGCGATTATCGAAAAGCTGCTTCAGGGTTCAAAAAGTTGATCCCGCTCACATCCGGCGAAAAAGATTTCCACCGATTGGCGGGAGCCCACAATAATTTGGGACTTAGCTATATCAAATTGAATCAACCGGATTCTGCCATCAATCATTTCAACAGATCCATTGAAGCCTGGATTTCAAAGCTGGAAAACAACGGATCTTTGGATACATCATTTATCAGCTTAGTCAAGGGGAACATTGCAAATGCCTATGTTCAAAAAGGAATGTGTACAGAAGCACAACCCTTATTGCTTGAAAAAGTGAAGGCAGGAGTGATCGTAGGAAATCTGAACTGGCAGATCAACGGGTTGAACTTATTGGGGTATACATACTTATGTTTGGGTAAGACAGAAACCGCATTACAGTTGTTGGACAGTGCGGGAGCGCTTCTGCATCAGTATTTCTTTACAAGCGGGTACCGGAACAATACCATCTGGAGGGTTGAAGTATTGGAGGCAATGGGCCATACGAAAGATGCCCTTGATCAATACAAGGAATTGGTACACTTCAATGATTCGATTTCAGCAATTCGGGATCGAGCCAGATCGGATATGATGCAAGTGATCTACGAAGTGGAGCAGAAAAACAGAGAGATAAAACTTCAAAGAGCAAGAGCTTCTGAGGCGGAAGAAGATGCCAGGCATCAAAAAGAACGACAGCAGTTTATGGTGATCGGCTTTGTTTTGTTGGCCGTGATCATACTCATACTTGGATGGGTCATCATCCAAAGGCGCAAACGGGCTCATCAGCTGGCAGATAAAAACCAACGGATCCAACAGCAGAACAAGATCATCGAGGAATCATTGGCTGAGAAAGAAATACTGATCAAGGAGATCCATCATCGGGTTAAGAACAATCTCCAGCTTATCTCAGGGATCCTTGAGTTGCAAGCGGTAAAGTTTGATGATAATAATGTGCGTGAAATGTTGCGAGAAGGACAGAGCCGGGTACGTTCTATGGCATTGATCCACCAGCAGCTTTACCAGAGAGAAAACCTGGGAGCAATCGATTTTCAAGATTATGTGGTGAAGTTGGCCAATGATATTGTGGTGGCTTTCAATGATGAGGGATGTAAAATCGATATCCATATTAAAGTCGAGCACTTTTCTTTTGATGTCAATACTGTTGTTCCTCTGGGCCTTATCATCAATGAATTGATAACCAACACGATTAAACATGCATTTAAGGGAAGAGGAAGTGGAAATATTCATATCGATATCCAACAGGACGGAGAGGAATTCTATAAACTGACGATCAGAGATGATGGCTTGGGACTGCCTCCTGACTTTGATCCCGATAAATCATCCTCTTTAGGACTCCGGCTTGTTAAAGGATTGAGCCGGCAATTGGGTGGTGACTACCGGTTTGAGAACTGTGATGGATCCAAGTTTATCATCCGATTTAAAGACAATCACTTTTCATAAACAAACATGAAAGAAGATGCGATTAGAATACTATTAGTCGAGGATGAGTACATCACCTTGGAAACTCTGTCAGCAGTATTAACCGAAATGAACTATGTCATCTCCGGGGATGCGATGAGCGCTGAAGAAGCTATTGCAGAGCTGGAAAAAGGAGAAACCGATCTGGCTATTCTCGATATCAACATTAAGGGGACCAAGGATGGTGTGTGGTTGGCCAAAGAGATCCGGAAAAAATATAAGATCCCATATATTTTCCTGACTGCATTTGGCGACCAATCAACGGTAAAGAGGGCCATTGATACCGAACCATATGGGTATTTGGTGAAGCCCTTTAGTAACGCGGATATCTATGCGGCTATTGAGGTGGCTCTAAAGAACTTTGCCAAGCAAGAAGGCAGCACAGTCCAAGAAAAAGAGGAGGAAGAGACCAATATTGTAGCCGGTGATAGCATTTTCATACGGGATGATTACATGTTTGTAAAACTTAGGATCATGGATATCCGCTTCATTAAGTCAGACAAGAATTATCTGGAGATCCATACACCTGAAAAGAGGCATTTGGTACGTGGAAAATTAAAGGATTTCATTAGAAGCCTACCCGGGGAGACTTTTATGCAGGTTCATCGATCGTATGTTGTGAATATTGATGCCATCGATAGTTTTGGTGCCGGCTTTCTTAAAATTGCGGG
>JANQHS010000085.1 GCA_028282565.1 Cytophagales bacterium
CCAATCTCCGCCGCCATCATATTTCAGCTTAGCGATCTTTAACTGTGCTGTCGCCTGGGCCATAAGCTCCTGGGGCAGTAGAAAGAGCATCAAAAGGGAGATGTTAATCAATGGTTTCATATTCTCTCAAAACGATTTTGACCTGGCAATAGTGCAGGCAACCAATGCCGCGGTTTCAGTTCTTAAGACTTGGGGGCCAAGACCCGCGGAAACGAATCCAGCTGACCTCGCCATGGTGATTTCACTTTTCGAAAAGTCGCCCTCCGGGCCAATGGCTATGCAGGTATCTTCATCTTTTTTGAGCATCTCCTCAAGTGAATCAGGAGCGGCTTGCTCTGGTAAATGGCAAATGAATTTTTGGCTATCCGCTACACCCGAATACCAGGAAGGGAAATCCATAGGGTCCGGGATCTCAGGCAGGAAATAACTTCCACATTGTTTTGCCGCTGAGATCATTGTCCTTTGAACCCTTTCCATATTGACGCTTTGCCTCTCCGACCTTTCCGACAAGAGAAATTGGATCTTGCTGACCCCAATTTCCGTAAGTTTTTCTACCATGAAACCCAATCTTTCCTTGGTCTTGGGTGGAGCGATCGCAATGGTGAGGGAATGGGAATAAGGAGGAGGTAAGGCGTTTTCTTCAAGAATTTCAAGCTCACAAACTTTTGGGCCGACCGATTTGATCTTTAGGTTGTAGACATTTCCTCTTCCATCAAAGCCCGTGATAAGATCTCCTGTTCTTTTACGCAAAACCCTGGCGGCATGATGACTTTCCTCCTCGGGAAGCGATTTATGCTCCGGATCAGGGAAATAAAACCATGGCTCCTTATTCATGGGGTAAAAATGTGGAATTTCCTTTGTTTTGCGTCATGCGAAAGGAAAGCGAAAGGGGATTTAGTAAAGGCGTTCAACTGATGCTTTTGGCTACATTCCTCTTCGTTTTAATGAACGTTTTTGTGAAGTTGGTCCCCCATATTCCTGTGATGGAGATCATCCTGTTTCGCTCCCTGATCTCCCTTGTGATCTCCCTGACCTTCATCAAACTGAATCACCTTCCGGTATTCGGGGTTCAGAAGAAATATCTGTTTATGAGGGGGTTCTTTGGGGCCATGGCCTTGATCTTGTTTTTTGCCACATTGCAGAATATTCCACTCGGATCGGCAGTAACGATACGATACCTGACACCCCTGTTTACGGCCCTTTTTGGGATCATGATGTTGAAAGAAAAAGTCAGACCGGTACAATGGCTGTTTTTTGGAATTGCCTTGTTGGGAGTATTGATGGTCAAAGGCTTTGACCCAAGGATCTCATGGCTCTATTTCCTCATGGGAGTCGGATCTGCTTTCTTCTCAGGGATCGCATATAACAGTATTCGAAAAATGAAGGATTCGGATCATCCCATGGTGATCATTCTCTATTTTCCACTTGTTGCGATCCCGATCTGCGGTATATGGTCAATATTTGATTGGGTTCAACCTCAGGGCTGGGATTGGTTTTACCTTTTGATGATCGGTCTCTTGACCCAAACGGCACAGTATTTCATGACCCGGGCATATCACAGTGATAAGGTTGCCAAGGTGTCCTCGGTTAACTATTTCGGACTGGTTTTCGCCCTGCTCTTCGGCGTTGTCTTATTCGGGGAGACTTATTCCTGGAAGATCCTGCTTGGAATGGTTGTGGTGTTGTCCGGTGTATTGCTGAACATATACCACAAAAGGATCAAACTCAATCTTTGATCAACTCAGGAATATTTGCCCATCAGATCTTCCACCAAAGCAATGTACTCTGTTTTGGATTCCTCCTGGTCTTTTCCTGCGATCTCTTTCCATGCATTGAATTTTGCCGTAGCGGCGAAATCGAATGGATTGCTGGGAGGCTCACCACTGACATCACCTTCGGTGGCCTGCTTGAACAACGCGTATAATTTCAACAATTCGGAATTGTCCGGGCGCTGCGGAAGATCCTTTACTTTCTCCTGGGCTTCTTCAAAAGTCATGGTTCAATGTTAGGGGAATTTTGGAAATTTTGAAAAGTCGGGTTTCCTTTTCTCCATGAACGCGTTTTTACCCTCTTTAGCCTCTTCGCTCAGATAATACAACAGTGTGGCATTCCCTGCCAGTTCCTGAATTCCGGTTTGCCCATCCAATTCGGCATTGAATGCTGTTTTGAGCATTCTGATCGCCAGAGGACTTTTTTCCATGATCTTCTCGCACCAGGCTACTGTTTCTTCCTCCAAAGATTCCAATGGAACCACTTTGTTGACCAAACCCATATCCAGAGCCTCCTTAGCATTGTATTGGTCACAAAGGAACCAGATCTCCCTTGCCTTTTTCTGTCCCACGCTTCGGGCCAGATAGGAAGCACCAAAGCCTCCGTCAAAGGATCCCACCTTTGGGCCGGTTTGGCCAAATCTGGCGTTTTCGGCTGCAATTGTAAGATCACATACCACATGAAGAACATGGCCACCACCGATGGCCCAGCCGGCTACCATGGCAATCACCGCCTTGGGAATCGAGCGTATCTGTTTCTGCAGATCAAGAACGTTCAGTCTGGGAACATCTCCTTCGGTCACATATCCTCCGTGCCCGCGAACTCCCTGATCTCCTCCTGAACAAAAGGCCTTGCCTCCTTCGCCGGTGATGATTATCGACCCGATATCCATATTGTCTCTGCATATATTCATGGCATCGATCATCTCCTTCACGGTTTGAGGGGTAAAGGCATTGTGAACCTTTGGGCGGTTGATACTGATCTTGGCGATGCCGTTGTATTCGGTAAATAGGATCTCAGAATATTCTTTCAGGGTTTTCCAGGGGTACTTGCTTTCCATGTTATTTGTTTTTTAGCCGGGAGTAGGCTTTCAGGTTATGTTCTCGTTCCGTAAAGACCTCAAAAATAGAAATGCCTTTGGTTCTTTCGACAAGGCTCGCTTCCATTATTCCAAGGTCTGTAAGGTTTTCCACTCTTGAATAATCAATGCCAAAATCAGCAGAAATGTTCTCTGCGGTTCTGTCATTATTGTTGTAAAAAAGCTCTCCGAATTCCGGCTGTGCTGAGGGACCTTCGATCAATTCAAAAATTCCTCCTCCACCGTTGTTAAACAAGATGATCTGAAGATTAACGGGAAGATTTTGATGCCACAAACCATTGATATCGTAGAAAAAAGCCTGGTCTCCGATCAATAGGTAATTCGTTTTTTGAAGGTCGGCAAGGCTGGCACCTACCGCTGTGCTAAGACAGCCATCTATCCCAGAGGTCCCTCTGTTTGAGTAAATCCGAATATCTGGATTCAGAAGGGATTGAAAAGTATTGGCAAATCTGACGGCCATGCTGTTAGCCAGATGAAGATTGACTCCTGAGGGAATCGCTTTTAAAACCCGAGGATAGATTTCAGCTTCAGAGAATTCATGATCTGATCCTTGGGTATTTAGGGTCGCAAGTTTTCTTTCCTCGTATTCCTGCCATTTGACCACCTCTGCTTTCCGGGATCTCAAGTGAGATGAGAAATAATCTCTGAGGATCGACTCCGGAGGATTCAGAACTGTCTGATCCGATCCAAAAGGATTGCCCACCTTCCTTTCATCTCCAAAATGGATTTCCGAGAGCCTGTTTTCTCCAAGCAACTTCCGCAAGCGCTTTGAAAGGATCTGTCTGCCAAAAGAAACAATAAGGTCAGGGGTAGGAAGGTCCTCAGCAGAGCCCCATAGATCGAAGGATGTGATCATTCCCGGCAGATAGGGGACATTGGATGTGATATCCCTAAAAACTATGCCCAGGTGATTATCAATGACATTTCTGAGCGTTCCCTCTTTCAAATAGGGCTCTTCAGCCTGTCCCAGAACAAAGATAGGTAGGTTATTGGAAGGCAATGTTGTTAGATCCGCTTCGACCGATTTCTGATCTTCCTTGTCAAAGTCGAATTCCTCTTCTCGTATTGGAATAGCGCCGGGCTCCGGATAAAACGGCTCAGAGAAATGGCAATTGATATGCACGGGACCTTTGCAAGATTGGATTCTTCCCAAGTCATGTTGAAACTCTTTGGCTTCAATCGATCTGTCAGATAGATCAAAATCCAACTCTTTAACCAGATGATCTCCGAAGATCCCCTGCTGATAAATGGTTTGACCTGTCCAATTACCCGGCTCTCCGCGGGGACGATCTGCGGTTAGGAGAATGATTTCTTTTTCCCGAAAAAAGGCTTCACTAACAGCGGGTAACAGGTTGGCCACCGCTGAACCGGAAGTCGTTATGACCACAACGGGTTTTCTGCCTGCATCTCTCATTCCAAGCGCAATAAAACCCGCAGCTCTTTCATCTGCCACAGGATAGAGGTCAAAGAGTCCGGTTCTCTTAAATCCAAGTGTTAACGGGGCATTTCTGGACCCCGGAGAAAAGACAACCTTATCAACCCCGGCGGCTTTCAATACTTTGGCCAGTGATGCTACATTTGCAGATGGCAGATTATTCCAGGGCATCTTTTAGGCTTTTTAGTTTTAGCCTGGTCTCCTCCAACTCCCGTTCAGGATCGGAATCAGCTGTGATACCGGCTCCGGCATAAAGTACCGCTTTGTCCTTGAATATTTGCATACAGCGCAAATTGACATAGAATGTAAATACTTTTTCGGAAGCATAGGGCCCTAAGAACCCGGAATAATATGATCTGGGATGGTTTTCATTTTCCCGGATGAACTCCCGACTCTTCTCTCCAGGAATGCCGCCAACCGCCGGAGTAGGGTGCAGTTGCTCCACAAGCAAGCCCGGATCGATGTGCTTGGGTAAGGTGATCTGATATTTGGTTTGGAGATGGGTCATCCCTCCAAGGTCAAGTTTTTCATCAACCCCCTTTTGAAAATCCCGGATGCCGAGTTCAGCTAACCGGCTTTCAATGTAATCACCTACCAGGCTTTGTTCCTGTTTTTCCTTTTTGCCGAAATTTCCATCCCTTGATGTCCCGGCAAGGGCTACTGTTTTCACCGATCCGTCTTTTTCTGATCTGCATAGCAATTCGGGACTCGCTCCGATCCACTGCCCAAGGTTTTCTATGGATACAAAAGATATAAAGGCGTTGGGGTGCCTTTCCGAAAGGGTTTTGAAGACGTCCCAAGGACTTTTTGATGAATTTTCAACCTCCACTCTCGAGGCGACTACCTTTTCCAGGTCTCCGTTTTTGATTTTTCGCACAGCTTTGGACACCAATTCCATGAAAGCCTTCTCTCGATCGCGGTTCCCCATCCAGTTGAACTGCCTTGGGAAATCAGGGATCGAAACCGAGGTCAGTCCTTTTGTTGATAACTCTTCGAGCTCATCGGATGAGAAGCTTAGGACTCCTATATTTTCTGACAATAGGAACAAGTCGGCATTCTCTTTGTCAAAAGGATGGAATAGAAAGCCGGGCTTTGAAAACTCCACGGTGTCCAGCATTCGCGTCGGTTTCCAGTTTCCGGCCGTAAAAAAGAATCTTTCCGAACCGGGCATTCGCCACAAGGCAAAACCCTGGGGTTCGGCACTATAAAATTGAATCGGTTGATCTTCTGGCAACAAGGAATTATCCTTTCCGGTCTACTATGGCCATGGTGATCCTGGATATGTTCACCAACTCCTCAAGTTCGTTCTTAATTCGGATCTCCCAAACATGTGTGCTTCTGCCAATATGAATAGGGGTGGTTTTTGCATAAACATAACCCGACCTGACCGCTTTCAAGTGATTTGAATTGATCTCAAGGCCTACAGCAAGCTTGGAATCTTCGTTCACGACAAGGGAGGCAGCCAGACTCCCCAGGCTTTCAGCGAGGGCCACGGAGGCACCTCCATGTAGCAGCCCGAAAGGTTGAGTAGTTCTATGATCTACGGGCATTTTCGCTTCGATATAATCCTCTCCAACACCTGTAAATTCTATTCCGATGTGTTCCATCATATTGACCTCGGCAAATTTCCTGACATCCTCGAGTTTGATATTCGGATCGATCATAAATCAATTTCTATTTTCGCGGCTCGGCCAAAATAAAGAAGTCTTGAACCCCAAAAAAATATACATGGTCCGTCACGGGCAAACCGATTATAATCTGAAGGGCATTGTTCAGGGAAGGGGTGTGGATAGTGACATCAATGATAAAGGTGAATATCAGGCCAGGAAATTCTTTGAATCATATCAGGGTATTCCATTTGAACGGGTCTTTGTCTCAGCATTGAAAAGAACAGGGCAGAGTGTCAGTCGGTTTATCGATCTGGGTATTCCCGTTGAAAAAAGACCCGGCCTTGATGAGATCGATTGGGGTTATCGGGAATTGGAGAAGATCACCAGCGAAGAGAATGCCTATTACCATTCGTTGATTTCTGCCTGGCAAAGGGGAGAAACGGACAAAAGGATCAAGGGAGGAGAATCCCCTGAAGATGTTCAGCAAAGATTGCTTCCGGTTATTGAGGAATGGCGAAATATGGATTTCGAAAACATCCTTGTCTGCACGCATGGGCGCACAATGAGAATTTTGCTTTCTACTTTGCTGAATTATCCGCTTTCCGAAATGGATCAATTCGAACACAGCAATTTGACCCTTTATAAGGTTGTTTTGACAGGCTCAATTTTCAGAATAGACCTTTTCAATGACCTTTACCACCTTCGCTGAATTTCTTTTCCAACAATAGCGCACCGACCTTGGCCTGGGAATCGATACTCTCCTGATAAGGGTTTTTTGGATATTCCTTGGCCATTTCAAATGCATGGGTGGCTAGTTCCCTTTCGGCTTTTCTGGTATAGATATAGCCTGATTGAAGCCAGGCATTTGGAGCAAAGTACCATTGGTCCTGCGCCTGATTTTCAATGCATAATTTGTAGTTGGCGAGTGCCAGGTCCAGATTGCCCTGAGCATGTTCGACCCTTCCCTTTCTATAATAAAACTCTGTCGCGAGCTGCCGTGTGGTTTGTTGTTGGTCGGCGAAGTTCTTTAGCTCCTCCCTGGCTTCTTCATAGTATCCACCGTCAAAAAACATTCTGGCTTTGAAAAGCAATTTGTTGGGGTAACGGCCGGCTTCAAACTTTGCCTGGGCATAATGGTCACTGGAAAGAAAGGTATACCCCAGCTTTGCTGTTCGGACCCAGTAGTCATCTGCTTTTTCCATATTGCCATCCAGGTAATAGGCCATGGAAACCTTGTAGTTTGCTTCCTTTCTTAAGGTCATTCCTTTATAATGGAATAGGAAATACTTGAGGTGATAGATCGCGTCTACATAAAGCCCTTTTCTCAACAGGGCATCACCCAACAAGAAATGGAAATGTGGTTTAAGATAGGGAGGCGCATTTTCAATTCGCTGGTTGATGATCTCGAGGGCCTGCTGCGTATCCCTGAATTTCATGAGGTATATCGAATTGACAAAATCCGCCAGCAGGGTCGGGCGCTCTTTTCTGAGTCGCTTTAACCTCCTTTTTCCCGAGTTTGGATCATTAACAATATAACCCTCGCAATAGGCCAGCAACATTTCCGCCTCGTACCAAAATGGATTGGTCCTTTTGGTAGAAAGCGCCAGATTGTCTATCCCTTCAAATATATTTCCCTCCATGCCCATCATTTTGATCCACTTACCTCGTGATTTTGGAGCTGCGCCGATCAGGGTTTGCAGCAGACCCAGGGACATGGAGCCCGGAAGAAATCCGGGTTTCGACTCATGGATTGCCTCCAGTTGTTGAAAAGCCAGCCTTGTATCCCATATGCCACGGGTGTAGAACTCGAGCTTCACCCTGGCGATTCCCCATTGGAGGTTTGTCTGTGCCTGGCAATAAGCCCGCCAGATCGGGTCGGCATTGTCCTGTTTTTGGATATAACCCATTCTGTGACTCCGGCTTTTTTTCAGCTCCTTATATACGGGATATTCATCCCTTAACTGAATCACCAGAAAATCATAGTAGTTTTCTAACAGCATGGTCACCACGCTGTTTTCCAATTCGGCTCTCCTGCTCTCAAAGATCTTTTCAACTCCTTCCAGATCTACTTCATACAGATGATCGAGTATGTCCTGATGGACAGCACGGAATTCCGGTTCCGGGTTTTCCTGATATCTGCCGGCGCTGACAAAAAGCAGCAATACGGAAAATAAGATCGAAAGATTTGGCATAAAAAAAGGGTCCTAAAAATAAGACCCTGATTTAATTTGATTGCGGGATTCCCTAATTGAATGGCATATTTTTCAATGCCGTGATTTTACTATTCAGCTTTCTTGGCTTTTCTTCCTCTGGTTGATTTCTTGGGAGCCTCCTCAGCGCCAGCATCGGCTTTTTCTGCCTCAGCTTTTGCCTTGGTTGTGGTGGTCTTTTTCCGAGTGGTTCTTCTTTTTGGTTTTTCCTCCTCAACGATATCCTCAACGTCTGCCAGTATTCTGCCACTATGCTCATCAAGGACTATTTTTTTCTTCTCCTTGATCTCAGCCATTTTCTGCGGTGGTATCTGAATAAAAGAACCTTCAACAGCACCTTTTTTGACCGTAACCACGGCAAGACCATTTTTGAGGTTTGCCCTCAGTTTCTCATAATAAGCCAGCATCCTGTCTTCGACCTTCTTTCCTGCGCTATTCCTTTCTTTCATCAACTTGGTTTCCTCGTCCTGGCTTTCTGCAATGATCACTTCAAGTTCTTTCTTCTTGGTGTCGAGGTCCTTTTCCCTGGTCTTGAGAAGTTTCTTTGTTTCGTCAAGGATGACTTTTTTTCCTTCAATTTCTTCAAATCCTTCTTTGATGTTTTTATCGGCGATTTGGATCTCAAGCTCTTGAAGTTCGATTTCTTTTGTGATGGCGTCGTACTCCCTGTTGTTCCTCACATTCATCTGTTGCTCCTTATACTTTGCAATAAGGGCTTCACAATCTTTTTTTGTCGATTTCTTCTTATCGATTTCTTCTTCAACCCCTTTCACCTCATCATTCAGCCTTGAAGTTCTGGTTTCAAGTCCTGCTAATTCATCTTCAAGATCCTTTAACTCTTCAGGAAGATCTCCCCGGAGCTTTTTGATCTCGTCTAATTTTGAATCTATTCGCTGTAAATTTTGAAGAGCTTTTAGTTGCTCAGCAATTGTATTGCTTTGTTCCATGGATTATTTCAGAAAAAATATTGTATCGGGTTGGTCACCACCTCCGAAAATCGGAGTGCAATATTAGGAAAATTTTCTGAGATTATCTGGCTAAAAACCTGAACAGTAAATTGTTCCGACTCAAAATGCCCTGGGTCCAAAATCATGATTTCCGATTCTGCATCGAAGAATTCATGGTATTTAAAATCGCCGCTAATGAAAGCGTCAGCGCCCTGTTTTTTGGCTTCCTGAAGCAGGAAACTGCCGGCACCTCCGCAAACAGCTACCGACCGGATGCTTCGGACTGGTTCGGTATGGCGGATCAATCTTGAATCAAATGCCTCTTTGACCCTTGAAAGAAAGCCTTCAGGCTTTTCTTGCTGCTCAAGCTCACCGATCATCCCCGCACCGATGGAGTTGTCCTGCCCTTGAGGTAGCAGGATCCTGAGATTCTTCAATCCGATCTTTTCGGCTATAATTCGATTGACACCAAGTAAAGAGTTGTCAAGATTGGTGTGAAGAGCCAAAATGGCAACATCGTTCTTAATTGCCAGAGCCACCGTTCTTTCGACATAGCTTTGTTCGTTGAACTTCTTTAAGCCTCTAAAAATGATGGGGTGGTGCGCAATGATCAGTTGGCAGTTATTTGCGATGGCTTCTTGTACTACAGCTTCCGTGGTGTCTATGGTCAGAAGGATCTTTTTCACTTCCGTTTCTGCTCTTCCGACAATGAGTCCGGAATTATCGTATCCCTCCTGAGTATTCAATGGAGCAATGGCTTCAAAGGCCCTGATTATTTCTTCAATCCGTATCATCGCAGGGCTAAATTATTAGAATTCGATCCTTGGCGATAGCGAAGGTTGAAAAATGAAGCAATTTTTCCTCTTATAGATCATTATTCTCATGATTATCTTTGAACCTGGTTCATGCTGCTGCTGAAAATTCTTCTTTTTCCGGTTTCAATTCTCTTTCTGTGCATTACCGTGCTAAGAAACAAGCTTTATGATTGGGGAGTTCTCGCCTCAACAAAGCATACTATCCAGGTTGTATCCATTGGAAACATCAGGGTAGGGGGATCAGGAAAGACACCAATGGTTTCCTATCTGGCAAATCAATTCAAAACCAAGGTAAGTGTGGGTCTTTTATCTCGTGGTTACGGCCGCCTGACCAAGGGATTTCAATGGGTGGATCAGCAATGCAGTTCCGATCAGGTCGGCGATGAGATGTTGATGCTTAAAGGGCATCTTGGAGATGAGGTCATCGCTGCGGTTTGTGAAGACAGGAATCTGGGTGCAAGAAAAATAATTGAGAAGGGAGCGGAACTCATATTTCTTGACGATGCTTTTCAGCATCGCGCTATTTCCAGGAACCTGGACCTATTGCTTTCCGATTTCCGCAGACCGTTTTTTGGAGACTGGCTCATGCCCTCCGGAAGGTTAAGGGAGTCAAGATTTTCAGCACGGCGAGCCGATGCACTCATCGTTACGAATTGCCCGGAAGTGTTTTCAAAAGAAGACGCCGATCATTTGAAAAAGCAATTCAGGCCTTATCTGGTGGAGGGTTGCGCTGTTTTTTTTGCGTCTTTGAAAGCTGATGAACCCATTCCGCTTTTTGATAATGATCAATCCATAGATTCAGGTGTGGTTCTGGTTTCAGGAATTGCCAATCCCGGGAATTTCGAGATCTCCGTAAACAAGAACTTTGGTTTTGAGGAGCATTTTAGGTTTCCGGATCATTATGCGTACACACTCCCCGATATTCAAAAGATCATAGCGGTACTGAATAGAGAAAACCTCTCATTACTCACTACAGAAAAGGATGCGGTGAAACTTGCACGATTCAAGGAGCTTGAGTCCTTTCCGTGTTTTTATTTGCCGGTGCAGTTAAAATTCCATGATTTTGGAACAAATTTTGACTCCTGGATCGGATCAAAGCTTTTAGCAGGCGGATGAATCAAAAATCCTTACTACCGTTATCATTATTGCTCATTTTGATGTTGATTGGAAATCTTTCCCCGGCTCAAATTCTGGACGATACCACATCGTTCATATACGGGGTAAAGACAACCAAGTATTTTACCGAGGAGGATATTTTTTTCAACCGCAGGGATCACCGCGCGGTTGATACCAACCTTACCGATTTTCATCGTTACCGTTATACCCTGTATAAGAATAATTACAATCAGGATCTGGGCAACATGGGGACCGCACTTTGGCCGGTATATTTCCGTCCGCAAAACGAACCCGGTAGGACTCATGGCATCAACATCTACAAAGAATATGCGATCGATCCCAGGGGAATGAAGTATTATAATACCAAGTCTCCGTATACGGAGTTGAAATATGTGCAGGGGACACAGAGATATGCGGACCTTTATGTGGATTTTGCAAGAAACATTAATCCGCTCTGGTCGGCAGGATTCATCATTCGCCGGTTTACCACGGACAAGATCCTCTCTTCGGCAAGCCGGGAGATTCAAACGGAGCATTGGTCTGCTGCGATTCAGACAGCCATTAAAACAAGAGATCACCGCTATCAGTTGGTGTACAATTTTACCCATCTGAACAACGAGGTCAATGAACAGGGAGGGATCAAACCGGATTCTGCCGATATTATCCCGGATGATCTTTTTATCTATGAGCTTGCCGAAGTATGGCTGAACAATGGAGCCGATGATCAAAGAGTTAGAACATGGGAACGGAGAAATGTGCATCATATCTATCACCAGTTTTCTCTTGATACAGGTGTAAAAGCGAATTTTAAGATCTTCCAGACCCTGGAACGGTCATTGGTCAAGGATCGGTTTGAGGATAAGAACCTTGAGGAAAATCAGGAGTTTTACCAGAATATCTTCTTCGATTCAACGGGAACCTTTTTTCAAAGTGATTTCGAAAGACTGGAACAAAAAACGGGAGTGGCCGGCATTTGGAGAGGTTGGCAACTGACCGGGCATTTGAGAACGAGGTTGTTGTACGCAAACCTTTATGATGAGTGGGAGAATGAATGGCTGGTAGGAGGAACCTTCACCAAGGAGATACTTCTCAAACAAAAGGATTCACTCTTCTTTGACCTGCGTTTTGAACAGATGCTCGACAATGATGCCAGAAATATATCTCTAAACCTGGGCTTCAAAGGGTTTGGGTTTAGATATCATGGACTGAACCGTAAATCCTCCATTATTGAAAACAGGTTTTATTCCAATCACTATATCTGGGATAATCGTTTTGGCAATATGAGTTCCAACACCTATGAGTTGTTTTACGCTTTTGATAATACCAGAATCCAACTCCGACCGGCGGTCAGGGCCGATGATATTAACAACTACATTTATTACGGACTGGATGCCACACCGGAACAGTTGTCGGAAAGGGTTCAGACCTATTCAGGAGTTCTGGATTTCAATTTCCATATTGGAAAATGGCATTTCTTGAACAAGTTCGTTTACTCCACTTTGGAAGGTCCCAATGTGATCCGTTTTCCCGAGTTCCTTTACAATGGCCGATACTTCTTTTCAAGTGGTTTCAGAAAAAGCAAGATCGATTACCAGATAGGATTTGAAACCACATACCGGTCCATGTATTATGGAAACGCATATATGCCGGCGAACTTTCAGTTCTATCTACAGGACGAGTTTCCACTCGACGAGGTGTTGATCCCTGATTTCTTTCTGAACCTGAATTTCAGAAGCGCAGAAGCTTTTGTTTCCGTCCCTTATTTCACCCAGGGCTGGCTATCGGAAGGTTATTTTATCACGCCATTTTATACGGGGTACACGAGACCTCAAGTTGTAGAGTTTGGATTTAGATGGAGGTTCTTTGACTGACGCGAAAAAATTTACACTCGGCCTCAATCTGCCTTCGGATCCTCGCTGGGTGGATCTTGCTTCAAAATCAGAAGCGGAGATACTTATTGATCATGCATTCTGCGAGCAGAAAGCTGCCACTACATGTATTTCGCTGATCGTGAGATATGCCGATCTTGATGATGTCGTTCATGAAGTAACTCCTGTGGTCGCAGAAGAATGGGCACATTTTAGAAAGGTGCTTAAGGAAATGCAGAAGCGGGGAATAAAGCTTGGTCTGCCCAGAAGAGATGAATACGTAAACCGGATCAGATCCATTTTTCATAAAGGTGGAGACAGGAAATCACAGCTTGTGGAACAATTGCTTTTTGCGGCCCTCATTGAGGCTCGTAGCTGTGAAAGGTTTAAGCAATTATGGCAGAATCACCCGGACCGTTTTTTCAGGGATTTCTATTATGATTTTATGGTTTCTGAGGCGGGGCATTACAAAATGTTCCTTCGACTCGCCAAGAATCACCTCCCTGAAAAAGAAGTTGAAAGAAGGTGGAAAGAGGTCTTGGAAGAGGAGGCCAAAATTGTGAAAGGACTTGAACCTTCCGGAAACAGATTCCATTAGAAGCTGTAGCTAAAGGTGGTCGTGACACCATAGTCATCATTTGCTGCCGTCTCAGCCACCGGGTCGGAATCAAAAGTCTGATAAAAAGTGATCTTCAAGAAAAGGTTCGAAAGAAGCTCGATCTTGGCATTTGCATCTGTGGTTGTTCTGTATCTCCCCGGAATATTGAAGCTTGGGATATAGGAAACCGAAAAGAAAATATCGAGCTCGGGATCGATCACCCTAAAAAATTTAACCGTTCCGGTGAACCTACCTTCAAGGTTATGTCTTCTGGGCTCATCGTCAAGCGGCGTTTCGTAGGAATATTGGGGACCTCCTAAAAAAACGATATCGGATTTTCCCGAGGCCAAAAAGTGGTAACCGAGGGCAGGACCGAGGTTAAACCTGGACTCAAGCCCAAGCTCCGAGTTTTGTTCAAATGTCGCATAGGATCTGAAGATCCATTTATGACTAAAATATTTGTCATAAAAAGTCCTCAGGTCCTGTTTCCTGGCAGTTTGTCCATCGCTTCCGGTCAGGGTATTGATCAGTTCGTAATTGATCTGGAAGAGGTTGTCATGTGCCCTGTACTTCAGGGTAAATCCGAGATTCAGATTACGGACATCTGATGCTTTGGTGTATGAGAAACCCAGATCTACATTTCCATCTATCCTGCTTTTAAAGGTTCTTTTGATCGGAACCAGCACTGTGATTTCATGGAGGTCAAATGATTGCCTCAATCCGGGGATCAACTGGAAGATATTGTTGTTTATAGAGCTTGAATCCAAAGAGCCATAATAAACACTCCCGTCTTCCATGGTGATCTCATACAATTTGTCCGATTTGAGGCCGGTGACATAATGCCATTTCACCCTGATGGTTCCTGCAGCCTTGGTTGAAAAGGTCAGGATCTCAAATCGCAATTCTTTGACCTCTCCAATGATCCTGTCACCGTTAAAAAGATACAGAGTATCGGTTTTTTGGGCCTGACACAAACCAATGAAGCCCAGAAACAATCCAAATGTCAGGAGCGACTTCCTCAAGCCTGCTTGCTTACATCGACCTCCTGTATTGGCCGCCGACCTGGAACAGGGCACTGGTGATCTGTCCCAGGGAACAAACCTTGGTGGCTTCCATGAGTGCATCAAAGATATTCTCATTGTTGAGGGACCTTTGCCTTACCAGATCCAGTGCCTTTGCTGAAGCTTCTTCCTCTTTTCTGTGGAGGTTTCTGATGGTTTTGATCTGGTTTTCCTTTTCCGTTTTTGTCGCTCTGATCACCTC
>JANQHS010000021.1 GCA_028282565.1 Cytophagales bacterium
GAAATCCTGTAGTAATTGAAAACGGCATGATCACACTCGAGATCTTTGTTGAAGATCAAAAATATCTTGGCAACGGAGGCTGTAACAATTATTCGGGCAGCATTGAGAAACTCTTCAACGACAGGATAGGATTTGGAAACGCCATCACCACAAAAATGTATTGTCAGAAAACCGCCGATCTGGAGACCGAGTATTTCCAGGCCCTCTCAGAGGTGCGCTATTGGTCGATGACAGATGACGGAATGCTGAAACTCTTGGGGGAGGATCAAAAGGAGATTTTGTTGTTCGGTCATACGGACTGAGAACAGAGCCGTGTTGCTCGGGGACCTGCCCTTTTGGACGATATGCACAAATCATTGGGCCATTTTGCGGTCATGGTCAATTCATCCATTCATACCTTAGCACGCGCATGCTTAAGGAACACAAACATTTCAATCTGGGAGAAAAGCTGATCCTGGAAAGAGCCGTTCTGGAGCCTCCGTTCCAGGTTCAGGATTCCTTTGTCAACGAAGCCTGCGTGCTGTTCATTCTCGATGGGGAAACGGTGATGTTCTCCCCCACCAAGTCGACGCCCTTGAAAAAGAACGAGGCCTTGATCATGAAATGCGGGAATTTTCTTCACAGATTTTTGAAGGGAAGTGACGCAGACAAATGCGAAGCAATAGGCATTCACTTTTATCCGGAGGTTATGAAAATGGTGTTTGAGGACGATCTTCCTTTCTTTATCGAGCAGGCACAACATTCAAAAGGTGTGCTCATGGAAAAGGTTGTTCTGGACTCCCTGCTGACCAATTATATCGAAAGCCTGAAACATTACTTTGACAACCCGGGACTCGTTAATGAAGAGCTGATCAAGTTAAAGGTCCGAGAACTCGTTATGCTGCTGATCAAAACCGATAAGAGCAAGGCTATTCAATCCATACTTCAGGACCTGTTCAATCCCGAGGCTTACTCTTTTAAAGAAATGATCGATGCCCATCTTTATGAGAATATTTCCGTTGACGAGCTTTCAGGTTTGGCCGGATTGAGTGTTTCAAGTTTCAAAAGGAAGTTCAAGGAGATCTATAACGACTCCCCGGCAAAATATCTCAAAAAGAAAAAGCTGGAAAAAGCTGCGGATATGCTCAGGCTCTCGAATAACAGGATCTCTGATATCGCCTATGATTGTGGCTTCAATGATCTGGCCCACTTCTCGAATTCTTTTCTGGCCGAATATGGCAGCAGTCCTTCGGACTACCGGGAAAAGGGATAAACCACCGAGGCCGGTCAATGCCTGAACCCAAGATGCTTAAGGGCAATATCTGGCCATCCCGTTTCCATTGGATGCAATCTTTTCTATTTTCAATCGATGAAAAGAATGCTCTTTTTCAGCCTTGCCCTGATATCCATTTCACCGCTTCATTCCCAGTCAAAGCTGGGTAAACTCACCCCGCTGATCGGAAAATGGGAAGGGACGGCAACGGCCTATTTCCCAAGGGAAAAAGGGAAAAAACCAAGGGTGGAATCCGTATTGGTGGATTGCAGATCTGCCATGAAAGGAACTTATGTGGAATGTTCCTCTACATGGACACAGGAAAACGGGCAAAGCCGGGAACTGAGGACCTTTTTCAATTTTGATCAGAAGAAGAACTTTTATGACATCCTGTATCTCTATGATAACTGGGCCGGGAAAGTCAATTATGCACTGTATTTTGACCCTTCTTCGAAGACTTTCAGCGGTAGTGACTACTTTATGGCTAAAGGTACCATTCAGGCAGAGGAAAAAGTAACATGGAAGATCTCAGATGATGGAATGACAGTGGAAGGAAATGAATTCAATCATTATGATTCGGACAAGGCTGACTATTGGCCCAAAACCTTTGAATTCACCTGGAAAAAAGTAAAATAATGGCCGACGTCGCGATCAAAACGGTTGAAGACTATTTTCACTTCCTGCCGAAAGAGAGGCAAGAACCCATGCAGAATCTCAGGCAGGTGATCCTCGAAAATCTACCGGAAGGTTTTGAGGAAACCATACAATACAAAATGCCCGCCTATGTGGTCCCGCATTCGATCTTTCCGGATGGCTACCACTGTGATACCTCTCTCCCACTGCCATTCATAAACATAGCCTCTCAGAAAAATTTCATGGCCCTCTACCACATGGGCATCTATGCCATGCCGGAACTCATGGAATGGTGGAAGGATGAATATGCAAAAGCGGTTTCTACAAAACTGGACATGGGCAAAAGCTGTTTTCGGTTTAAGAAACCCGAAAGCATACCATTTGACCTGATCGCGGAATTGGTCCGAAAGGTCTCCGTTCAGGACTGGGTCGAGACATATAAGGAAAACATCCGCCGCTGATCAGCGGCGCTCCAAATTGATCTGATACATGGACCTTAGGATCAGATCTATACCCACACCAACAGCTTCCAGAAGATTGATCCTCAGCTCGATCATGCCTTCGGTATAAACACCCTCTCCTTCGAGCAATACAGGGTAATAATTCATATGCTCTTCTGAGTTTAACATGGTTTTCGAGCTATACCAATTCTCAAGGACCTTTTCCCTGATACTGACTTCCGTGGAATCGATCAGATAAGCCGAGTTGAGTAGATACCAGGTCGAGGCCGGGAAATCACCTGCGTTACGATCCTGATTCTCAAAAGAGGCGACCACATTTCTCGTTGGGGCTAAAAGCGCTCTTTTGTCAACTTTCGTGGATCTCAGTGCCAGATAAACCGCAGCAACTCCACCTGCTACCCCAATCCAATCGATTGCGTTTCCAGGCTCAAAACCCTCGTTTTCAGCAACCAGTATTCCGGCAACAAGAACCGTGGTTGCGCCTCCTACGATCACCGCAGCATTGGTCAATGAATTCTGGGATTTGAGGTTCGCCCTGTTGAGTTCGGATTTCAGCTTCTCCAATTGCAGAATGGCGCAGTCGACTCGATTGCCAACCGAGATCAATTCGAGCATTCCCAGATCCAGCGTTTCATCGATATCATCCTCTATTTCTATCAGTTTAAACCTGAGACTATCATCAAAATCCTGCTGCTTGGCCAATTCCCGCAGATGCTCATATTCCCTGACCTGATTGATCAACCCAAAAGCATTTCCCGCGATGAGGCTCGCCCTGGAATAACGACTTATCAGTACGGAATCAGCAAACACCTTTTCAATCGGTAGGATCTCAGGCTCCTGCACTTGGACAATATCCAGGCAACGATATTCAAATGGTTGATCATTGATGGTTCTGATGTGAGCACTACATGATACAGCGAAGATCGCTACAAAAAGAAGCCAGGGTATTTTCAGAAGGATATTCAACGATAAGTGGATTTCCGTTAACCAATATCGAATAACTTGACAAAAGTTAATTCGATCAAATGAATAACATTCCCAAGACCGGAAAAATCGAATCCGCTGGCATAATCAAGATCAAAAGAGGACAAGCACACTTAGATTGACTGATCCTCTCACTTTGGGCGATTCCTCATGGGATATTACAATCCATTACTTTATATTTCAAAGGGTTTTTTAACTTAGGCTCACCACAAATTCATAGCGGACATGAAATTCTTATCTACCTTTCTCGCGCTGTTGATCCCGCTTTTTTCGATTTCTCAGGTCACGGTAAGCTTTAAGAAAGCACCGATCGAGCTTGGGAAAGATTATCGCAATGGCCAGACGATAAACGGGGACAATTACACCTTCCCTCTGAACACCTTCAGCGCTCAATTCGACAGCGTCAACAAAAATGCATTGATCACCCTGGGTGAATGGGTAAACCCTGGAGTTCCCAAGAAGAATGCCTTCATCTTTCTGTTCAAGTTAGAGACGGAGGAGGTATTATGGGCCACAAAGCACAATTTGAAGAATGAAGAGAATCATCTTTATCCGGGATTCTTGATGCAAAGAAAGGATGGAATAACCGCCAGTATAGATTATATCAGCGGAAACACTCAATGGGAGATCGATAACCCTATTCACGAGATCGATCTTGACCTCAAGATCGGCCTCTCACTTGTTCAGGAAAAGGGCTACGCAAGCATCAAAGAATATATCCAGGGTATAGACCTCTCCAACGGTCAGGTCGTATGGACAAGGGATTTTCCCTATCTGTACAATTATGAAAAGACGCATGCTTTTGGAGAAAATGAGTTTATGCTGGAGTTAAGCGGGCTGCATGTCCTGAACCTGCTGTCCGGTAAGGGATGGGACTATGATGCCGTTACAAGCCATAAGGTCTCCACCGGCTCCGGATCTTACACGCTCAAAGGCATATCCTCCAATGTGATCTTCGAGGAAAACGATATTCTATTTGCTTCCAAGACCGATTTGGCCGCATTGGATTATGACGGTAATGTGATCTGGAAGGTGGCACTGGATCAGGATTACATCAGCGAGTCTTCCATTGTCCTGAGAGGAGAAGATGAGGTGCTGTTGTTGAACAAGGGGTTTGCACTTAAGGGAAGTGAGAAGGTCAAATTTGGAATTCCATACCTCGCATCCTATAACCGTAAAACCGGTGCCAAGAATTACAGTTACATCATTACAAAAAGCAGGGAATTTGTCAACACGCATCAGATACGCGACAACAAGTTGCTCATCTTCTTTGATGACCGGGTGACCATTTGCGACCTCGACAAAGGAGAGAAGGTGGAGGAATACTCCTACGACTTGAACCAGGAGGGTTATTTTAAATATGTACTCGATGACCGCGCCTGGATACAAAAGGATGATAATACATTCATAAACCTTAGGGGTTCATACAAGGACAAGGAATTTCTTTTTTCCGAAAAATCCCAGGTTGTAGGTCTGAATTCAAAAATGGAGATATCGGGAAAATACACGATTGAAGAATTGTACTTCAGCTTTTTGGAATTCGACGATTATCAATTCATCTACGGAGCGGATAAGGTGTTTATTGTAGACCAACAGGGAAAAGCTATGGCAGAATTACATTTCGATGATCAGCCACATCTTGTTGGGAACGTGCTTTATGAAGTACGACCGAGGGGAATCGCGGCGCTCGACCTGACCAAACTGATGCAAAAACAACCCACCAATCTGGTATCAAAACCAAATATGTACGGAAAGCCCATACGCGAGTGGTTTGATATTCCCGGACTGGAAGAATAAATGAAGACTCATCAGAGTATAGGCACTGACTTCTAACTCTTTTCCACTTATTTTCGCGGTCCAATTTGAAACACCATGTCAAGGCCGCTCCGCAATATCGCCATCATAGCTCATGTCGACCACGGGAAAACCACTCTCGTCGATAAGATCCTCATGCAATCCAAACTCTTCCAGGAACACCAGGAGGTGGGAGAACTGATCCTGGACTCCAACGACCTTGAAAGAGAGCGAGGGATCACCATTCTCAGCAAAAACGTGAGTGTACGCTACAAGGATGTGAAGATCAACATCATCGACACACCCGGTCATAGCGACTTCGGAGGAGAGGTTGAAAGGGTTCTCAACATGGCTGACGGCGTTCTTTTATTGGTCGATGCCTTCGAGGGACCGATGCCCCAAACCCGCTTCGTGCTTTCCAAGGCTCTTGAGTTGGGCCTGAAACCCATCGTGGTTATCAACAAGGTGGACAAGCCCAACTGCAGTCCCGATGATACCAACGAACAGGTTTTTGAGCTGATGTTCAATTTGGATGCGAGCGAGGAGCAACTCGACTATCCGGTTGTCTATGGGTCATCCAAGGAAGGATGGATGGGCCCGGAATGGAAAGAACCAAGTAAGGATGTCTCCTACCTGCTCGATCAGATCCTTGAGCACATTCCCGCTCCCGAGATCAATGAAGGAACCCTGCAAATGCAGGTCAGCTCCTTCGATTATTCAAGTTATAAGGGAAGGATCGCGGTAGGCAGGATCAATAGGGGTACCATCAGGGAAAACCAGCAGGTATCCATAGTACAAAGAAGCGGAGAGATCCAAAGGTCAAGGATCCAGGAGCTATACACGTTTGAAGGACTCGGCAAGGAAAGAAATAAGGAGGAGATCCAATCGGGAGAGATCGTTGCCCTGATGGGACTAGAAAATTTCGACATCGGAGACACCATTGCGGATTACAATGAACCCGAGGGGTTGAAGCCCATCGCTGTTGATGAACCCAGCATGTCTATGCTCTTCACCATCAATAACTCTCCTTTCTTTGGAAAGGAAGGTAAATACGTGACATCAAGACATATCCGGGAGCGTTTGATCAAGGAAACCGAAAAGAATCTCGCCCTAAGGGTAGAAGATACCGATAGCCCTGACCAGCTCAATGTATTTGGAAGGGGAATCCTCCACTTGGCGATTTTGGTGGAAACAATGCGACGCGAAGGCTATGAAATGCAACTGGGCCAACCAAGGGTCGTTGTCAAAGAGATCGACGGATACAAGCATGAGCCCATTGAACTCTTAAATGTCAATGTATCCGAGCCCTTATCCGGAAAAGTGATTGAGATCGTGCAAGCCAGAAAGGGAGATCTGCATCATATCGAAACAAAAGGGGATCGCGTTACGCTGGAATTCAAAATACCGGCCCGTGGCTTAATAGGTTTGACCAATCCCTTGTTGACCGCCACACAGGGTGAAGCGGTGATCACCCATCGATTCAATGGTTATGAGCCCTGGAAAGGGGATATGGTCCGAAAAAGAAACGGGGCCTTGATCGCCATGGAAACCGGAACAGCTATCGCATACTCGATCAACAAGCTTCAGGATAGGGGAAAATTCTTCGTTGCACCCATGGAAGAGGTTTATACCGGACAGGTGATTGGTGAAAACACAAGGCAAGATGACCTGGTACTGAATGTCACCAAAACAAAACAACTGACCAATATTCGGGCAGCAGGCTCTGACGACAAAGTCAGCATTGCACCCCCGATCCGTTTTTCCCTTGAGGAAGCAATGGAATATATCGGGGAAGATGAGTATGTGGAAGTGACCCCGCAATCCATTCGCCTGCGCAAGGTTTTGCTGGATGAAAACGAGCGAAGGAGAGCATCAAAAAAATAACCGGATTCCCCATTGAGGGCTGGATATTGCCTATGAAAGATGACTAATATTTCACCTTTGGCACATCCAAATAGTAGATCACATCTTCCGGTGAGCCAAGAACGGAAACACTGACCTCCTCCAGAGGTTCTTCCAAAATGTCACAAAATTCCTCTTCGGTGATATTTTGCATGGGAGTGCCATTCAACTGATCAATACGATCTCCAATTTCAGCGGCATCCATGGTCAAACCGGAACTATAGGCCTTGACATAAGCCCCACCGTCCCGGTACCCCAGATAAAGGGTTTGATCCGGGAGTTCGATTTCCGGCTCATTCACCTCCCGCAAATACATGGCATTCCCTTTCCAACTCATCACCACATCAAAATTTTCAAGAAATCCGTTTCCAATGGAAAAATCGGAGTTCTCCGAAGCCTTGCCCCAGGAAGAGCCGGCGTCGATATCTCCAAAACGGACCAGTTCAAGACGGACGTAATTGGCATAGCCAAGAACAGCACCATGCATCCCGATCGAGCTTGCCCCATAAATATAAGCCTGATCAACAAAACTCTCCGGGTCAAACCCCTTCCACTTTTTTAGGGAAACAGCACCGGCAGAACCAAGATCGATCAAGGTTCTGCTGCTTTCCTGATCATGAACTGCCATTGGGATATAGGGGCTGAATTGCTGATTGGGCTGCATACTTATCGGTCCCTCAAAACCCTCTAGCGATTCCGGATCGATTGGCTCCGAATAGAGATATGCCTTTTCGTTCTCATAATCGAGCTTCCAATCAAAATGAGACATAATGTTGGTCCCCACAATCCCATCGATCCCATAACAGGTAAAGTGGCTAAAGTCACCGACGATCGCCACGGTATTCTTAACAGTGATCATCCCCATTTTGAGTTCCGGGATCTTCACATAGTCCATTTTATTGCTCCTTCCACCTACATCATTTACCCCAATACTCCCCATCCTCTTAAAATCAAACTCATCCTGCAGGCTTTTGTCGATCACATTAGGGGCACCACTGTCGAGGATGAATCGCTTCTTCTTTCCGTTGATCATCACCTCCACAAAAAGCAGCCGTTTGTGGTAGTCCAGATCCAATTCTTGTTGCCCTCCGGAATATTTGAAGCTGCCCTTTTTTAATTGGGAATAATAACTGCAACCGCTCAGGATAGCTGAGGAAAAAAAGAACAGCCCGTATACGAAGTGTTTCCCTGATCTCATAGATACACAATGATAACCCAATCTTCGTTTCCTTGCCATTTCTGATCCGATGTTCGTTATTGGTTTATCATTTGCCTGACTCGCATGCTAATCCACAGCCTTGTCCTTGCCTCAAGATCACCGGAAGAACAGCATTCCTTCTATTCCGCTAAGCTTGGTTTTGAAGCCAGGGAAGGACCAGAAGATCACAATGCAGTTAATGCCGGTGCTACAAAACTGAAATTTCAAAAAAGCGGGTCCGAACAATATTACCATTTTGCATTTCTGATCCCGGAAGGAAGAATCGAAGCCTGCATGGATTATGTCGAGGAAAAAGGGATCAGGCTTTTACCCTTGGACGGAAGCAAGATCATTGAGTTCGATCCTGGAAGAAGTATTTACTTCTTTGATCCGGATGGCAACATTGCTGAGTTTATCGAAAGACCGGTGGTCAAAGGTGGTCAGGGGCCTTTTTCCATTGATGAGGTCATTCGGGTCAATGAGATCAGCTATCCTGTCGAAGAACCCCTCAGGATCAATAAGGAGCTCAGGTCGAAGTTTGGGATCCAGCCCGGCCAGGGAGCTTTCTTCAGAGAGGACTTCTGCTGGTGTGGCGATTACCAGGGCGTCTTCCTCCTGACCCGGCCAGGCCGAAACTGGCTTCCCACCCAAAAACCAGCCGTGCCCAATAGCTTTGAGATCGAATTCGAAACAGCCAAGGGGATCTTTAAAGAATCCTTATAATTTATTCGTTTCTCAGCAATAAAACAGGATTGGAACGCGAGGCAACAATTGTTTTCCAAAAAATGACCCCCAGGCTGATCAACAGGATCAAAAAAATGCCGGGAAGGGTATTTGCAAGGGTGAAGTCAATATGATTGGCCATTTGATCCAACCACAATGAATTCAAAAACAGGGCAAGCGGAGTAGCCAAGCTGATCGTGATCAGGATCAGGATGATAAACTCCCGTGAGAGGATCCAGATCAGGTTTCGATCCTCGGCCCCCAGGACCTTCCGGACTCCAACCTCTTTGATCCTTACCCTTGTAGCAAAATCAACCATACCGATCAAACCGAGACAGGTGATCACTACAGCCAATGCAGCGATCAGGGTGAGAATTTTGACCAGGTCTCCGAAAACCGCATAAAACATATCCATTTCCTCATCGAGGAAGCCGGCCTTAAAGTCTCTCCTTTCGTCGAAGGACTTCCATATTGCCTCCAGTTCCTCCTTGGTCCTACCCACCTCAACACCATGTAATTTGAGATACAGGTATTCGATCTCGTCGGCCTCCCAGATGAGCATCAGCGGATAGATATCCTTCATCAATATTTCATAATTGTAATCGCTCACCACACCGACGATCTTCAGCCTGGTGGTATCATTGCGATAGACCATGGAGCCAATGCACTTTTGGGCATCCTCAAAACCCAAAGCTTCAACGGCGGTCTCATTGATCAAAATGGCATCGCCCTGTGAGGAAGTGCCGGGAGGAAGCAGATCCCTTCCCGCGATCAGGGAAATTCCCATCAGATCCAAATAGTTCTCATCGATAGAGAAGAAATTGAAATCCACCTTCTCACTTTCTGGATTATTTTGAAGCCTGCTTCCCATAGTCCTACCGACAGCTGTATGGTGGGAAGTCAATGCAGTGGAAAGGACGGCGGAATGCTTTTCAAATTCGGTTCTCACCAGATCCGGATCATGACCCTGCAGCTCAACAAAAAAGATATTCTCCTCTTCGAAACCATATTGGGAGTTCACAAGTTGTTGCGCTTGATCCCTGATCAAAGTGATGCTGATGATCAGGATCAATGCTAGAAAAAACTGAAACCCGATCATGAATTTCTTTCCTGAGAATGAGTACCATCGCAGAGCCTTTCCTGATTTGGGACTAAAACCCGTCTTAAGCGAATGGCTGGGATCGAATCGGCTAACATAAAGGGCGGGCCCTATACCTGTGACCAATCCAAGCAGCAGACTGAAAAGAAAGAAATACAGATAAGCGGATCCATGGTCATCCAATTGCAAACCTACCAGGTCGAACAACCAAAGTCCATTGAATAGAACGATCATCAGGCGATACAGAATGATCGCCAGGAGCATCGCTCCAAAATTGATCAGCAGGGCTTCAACCAGAAATTGTGCAATGATCGACAGACGTGTTGCCCCGTTTACCTTGCGAACACCGACCTCTTTTATCCTA
>JANQHS010000030.1 GCA_028282565.1 Cytophagales bacterium
TCCTGAGCCAGGATCAAACTCTCCATTGTAATAAGAATTATGTAGCTCAGAAATCGTCCTATTCTATCTTGACAAGAATTCGCATCTTCAACTGACTCCTTAAAAAAAGTCAGTTGCAATCTGCTGTCCTAATCTCCCGATTATTAAAATCAGGATGCCATCAATTCAAAGAACTTCTCCCGTTTACAATAAGTCACTTCCTATGACCGGCAAACAAGACCGAAAAACCCGACTTACTCAGGCTCTTAAACGCCTTAACACTACTCCACTTTCAATACCCCCCGAAAAAGCGAGTGCAAAAGTATGAAATAGTTCACCTACTTTACAATAGCTCGGTGAAAAAATATTTAAAAACTTTTCCCTTGAAAAAAGGGCATCAAAGATAAGGCGAAATCATCAATTACGACCTTCTTTTTTTGAAGACCGGAACGGTGCTACAAGGCTCTCCGTACATAAGGCTTTGTACTACAGTGACTAACCTTGAGGTCACAGCACTATAAATTTTCTCCTTTTCCTCCACACCCCCGCAACCCTTCAAAACCACCTTCGAATTTTCATATTCTCCGAGGTCCATTTCCCTGATAAAATCAAGTCGATATTGAATTGCAGCCTCAGTGGTATCCGAAACATAGGTTCGTAATGCCACATCACCAAGTCGGGTGGAGACAAGCATAAAGGCCCAAACAGGAAGAATGGCATCTGTGGAACAAAAAATAGAGACAACCTTACCACGAAATCTTTCCAGGTCCAATTCCTTCAGAGCCGATCTGAAATCCTTTTCCTTTAAAACAAGACCCTGGAACAAATAATCAGCCATGTCGAATTCCTCAACAACCGGTGTCGGTAAAACCTCGTCCAAATCCAAGGTCACCAACGAACTCTTTGCAACTCTGTTTTCTATTCCTTCCATTATCCTTTGAAAATAGGTTTCGGATCAGTTAAAAAAACATCCTTGACATATTTTGGTTCAAAATATGCCAAATCCTCGGTCTCCCCAGCAAGGTATTTCCTTAGCACATCATTCCCCATGGCATTGGCAACCGGCTTGATCTGCTCGTCAAAGCTCTCATTCCCGGGAATAACAATGGCTTCTTCAAACTTTTTGCTCCCCGATCCAAAAAAAATACAGGAGCTTTTTTTCCTCAGATCCTCAAATGAAGTCCCGTCCAGAATAATTGCATTGTCCTCCTGCACGATCCCACCCTGCTGATCAAAAACAGAATAATAAACATCCATTCTACGGGCATCGATCATGGGGATAAAGAACTCCGATTCTTGTTTTCCATTTCTCATGAGCACATTCCACATGATCTTTAAGGCGGAAACCGAAACCAAAGGAATACCCAAGCCCAGACATAAGCCCTTGGCAAGAGAACAACCGATTCTCAATCCGGTGTAAGAACCGGGGCCCGCGGATAAGCCAACCGCATTGGGTTCCAACTCAGTTGATCTCAAAAAAGCCAATCCATCCCGGATCATCAGCGGGAGTTTTTGAGCATGAGATCTTTCCTTTTCTTCAATGGATTCCCAAAGCAGCTCATTACCCTTGAAAAGAGCTACCGAACAGATATCTCCGGAAGTATCTATGCATAATAAATTAGCCATGAATGTAGATTTCGAATCCTTTGTAGATGATCAGGGTGCTGAGCAAGATCATAAAACCATACCGAATGTACTCGGACCCGACCCTTTGACCAAACCTGACT
Organism: Cytophagales bacterium; assembly: GCA_028282565.1. Classification (GTDB taxonomy): domain Bacteria; phylum Bacteroidota; class Bacteroidia; order Cytophagales; family CCMP332; genus JANQHS01. The sequence continues at coordinate 1,707 of JANQHS010000030.1, forward strand.
CCGAATTGAGCACCAATGACAACTCCGATAACCAGGGTCATCGTAACCGGAAAAACCAAAAACCCCAAGGAGTTCTCAACTTCTGAATTTCGCGGACTTCCCATGGCATTGTAAATGGAAACCAATAAGGCGCTTATGGCGATAAAGCCCATAGAAATCGAGGTAATTTGCCGGAAGTCTTTGCGCTGGAATTTTGCGATGAGAGGAATGACCGCAACCCCTCCTCCCAATCCGGACACGGCCGCTACCACCCCTCCGGCAAACCCTATGGGAACATAAAGCCAATTCTTTTCCCTTCTTTCACCCCGGGAATTTTTCCTAATTCCCAAGAAAAGATCTATTAACATGTAGGCGAGAAGAAGCAACAAAATCCAGTTGAACAATTCCATTGAAAAAACCGCAGTTTCCACAAATATGACCGTCATCGAAATTGCGGTAAGCCCGCCGGTAAGACCCAGGATCACGGACTGTTTGGGGTAAAGGTTATTTAGGCGATAATGCCGATAAAGAGCCGATAGGGATGTGAAGATCACCGCCAGGAGTGAATTCGCAATCGTGAAATGCGCGAGATCATCAGGCTCAACCCCAAAACCAGACAATGCATACGGGAGAATAATTACATAGATTATTCCTCCTCCCACTCCAAAGAGCCCGGCCAAGAACCCTCCAAAAAGCCCGGAAATGACCAACAGAAAATAAATCATTCATCATTACGGACGGTCAGCATCGCCTCGTAATCATTTGTGTTCTTTAGAATTTCAAGAGCAGCTTCAATATCCGGATCAGAATCAAACGAGGATTCCACGATACCCTTTTGATAGTAATACCTCCCGATGATCTCTTCTTCCAACACTTCCTTGATTTCATCCTTGAAATTAAAGAGGTCGGAATTCTTACTATGCGAAACCTTTTCTTTCAGTGATTCCAATTCGGGACCAATGGCATCGTGGTATTTTTCCTTTTTGGAAAGGTCGTCAAGTTTGGCAAGGGTTTTCTCTACCTGGGTTGTGTATTCCACATCCTTATCAGAGAGCCAATTCACAAATTCATTGTAATCCTCGTCGCTCAGAGAGAATTCCCTTGGAGATGGAATCGACTCATGGCCATAGTAAAACAAGGTTGCATAATTGAAAATGTAATTCTTTCTAAGAAGGGTAACAGTAATAGGTGCGTAATCCTCGATCTCTATATCGATATCAGGGTGAACCCCGCGACCATCGATCACTTTTCTTCCATTTTTTGTCGTATACTCCGCCAGCAAAGAATCAGGAACCTTGGTAGCCTCCCCATTTGAATTCCTTTTACTGTAATCTATAGCCTGGATACACCTTCCGCTGGGGATGTAATACCTGGAGGTTGTAACCTTAAGTTGACTGTTGTAAACCAATGGCCTGGTCATCTGAACCAAGCCCTTTCCGAATGTTTGTTGGCCAACCAATATTCCTCGATCATAATCCTGGATCACGCCTCCTACAATCTCCGAAGCGGAGGCCGAAGCTTCACTCGTAAGAATCACCAGAGGCATACCCGCCGTATCCAGAGGGGGTATAAGCGTATTATAGGTTTTGTTATATTGTTCATACCTTCCCTTGGTTTCGACAACCTTGGTACCCACGGGAAGGAAGATCGAGCAGATCTTAATGGCCTCGTCCAACGATCCTCCGGGGTTTTCCCTGAGGTCGAAGATCAATTTTTTGACTCCCAGTTTTTGAAGTTCCTCAATTCCCTTTCTCACTTCACTATATGCACCGATCGAAAAATCAGTCAGCCTGATATATCCGACTTCTTCATCAACCATTCCGTAGAAAGGCACATTGGCAAGCTTGATCTTTTTACGGGTGATCTCAAACTCAAACGTTTCCTCGCTGAGCACCCTTTCAACTTTCAAGCTAATCGACGAGTTTGATTGCCCCTTAAGCAGTTTGCTGACCTCCCCTGAGGTCTTTCCCGAAACGTTGATTCCATTTACGCTTAGGATCTTATCGCCGGCTTTAAGGCCTGCCTGATCAGCCGGATCCCCTTCATAAGGCATAATCACGATGATCTCTCCATCGCGTTGGCCGATTATCGCACCAATGCCTCCATACTCTCCGGTGGTCATGGTTCTGAAATCCTCGATCTCATCTTCGGAGATGTAATTGGTGTAGGGATCCAGAGATTGCAGCATGGCATCAATGCCCGTTCGCACAAATGGGGTAGGGTCAACCTCATCTACATAGTAGGTGTTCACCTCACGGTAGATCGTGGCGAAAATGTCGAGGTTCTTTGCTACATCGAAATACTGCTGACTATATTTTTCATCGAGGGATAACCCGCCGATCAGCACAACAAAAAGTCCCAGATACAGGATTGGCTTCTTATACCACATTATTTCTTTGATCCTTTCTTTAACAGCCCTGGAATCTTCATGATCTGGGCCTTTATATTAACGAACGAAAATAATTCATCTTCCACATAAACTAACCCGATCTTTTTCAAATTGATTCCTGACCCGGACAATCGGTCCAATAATTCCGCTTTGGAGTTTCGATAAGCTTCGCGAATCCTTCTTTTCAGAAGATTTCTGTCGGTGGCATGAGAGAATTTCGATTTGGGCACGGACACCAGGAGTTGAGGAGGTTCTGTTACATTCCGATCCTCAAGAAGAAAAAATACCTTGAAGGGCCCTAAATAAAAAAAGGAGCCTTTGCTAAAAAGCTCCGAGATTTCAGTTTTTCCTGACAGCCTTTCCCTCTTTGGAAACCTGGCTCTCATAAGGATATTGGCAGCGGAAGACCACATTCCGCCATAGAATTATTTTCTGCCGTGATCCTCGTCAGAAATAGATAACTTCTTCCTGCCTTTGGCTCTGCGATTGGCCAAAACCGCACGGCCTGACTTTGAAGCCATTCTTTCCCTGAATCCGTGCTTATTTTTTCTCTTCCTTACCGAAGGTTGAAACGTCCTTTTCATCTCTCAATAGAATTGGCCTGCAAAAGTAGTTAGAATAAGCTTCAAAGACAATATGCGCCTAAACAAATTCCATATCTATCTGAACCAGATCGATGAATTCCCTTAATCGACCCGAGATTTCTTCGCCGGAAAGGTTCTCCAATCTTTCGAGTCCAAACTTCTCAACACAGAAAGAAGCCAGGGCTGAACCAAAAAGGATAGCACGTTTCATTTCATCAAATTCCGTTCCTCCTACATTGGCCAAATGCCCGATAAATCCTCCTGCGAAAGTATCCCCCGCACCGGTGGGATCAAATACATCTTCCAACGGTAGTGCCGGCGCAAAATAGACCTGATGATCATTGAACAACAAGGCTCCATGTTCCCCCTTTTTGATCACGACTACTTTTGGCCCCATTGCCAGGATTTTTCTGGACGCTTTGACAAGTGAATACTCACCGGATAGTTGTCTTGCTTCTTCGTCATTAATAGAAATGACGTCTACAAGCTTCAATGTTTCCAAAAGGTCATCCCTGAAGCTGTCGATCCAAAAATCCATGGTGTCCATCACGATCAGCTCAGGGCGCACTTCCATTTGTTCGATGACAGATTTCTGGATCCTTGGCTCCAGGTTTCCAAGCATTAGATAGGGGATACTTCGGTATTCCTCCGGAAGGACCGGATCAAACTCCGCCAACACATTAAGTTCCGTGACCAGAGTATCGCGGCTGTTCATGTCGTTGTGGTATTTGCCCGACCAGAAAAACGTCTTCCCGCCTTCCTTGATCTCCAAGCCCTTAGTATCGATTCCTTTTTCAGCGAACATATCCAGTCCGGATTGAGGAAAATCATCGCCCACAATGCCAACGAGATGGGTTTTTCCGGCCCGGTTGAGGTAAGAAGCGGCTAAGGAAATATAGGTGGCAGCCCCACCTATGATCTTGTCAGTTTTCCCAAATGGAGTTTCGATTGCATCAAAGGCCACTGAGCCAATGACCAAAACATCGTTCGTTCTTTTCATTTCTATTCTATTATTGGATGCCTCTCAAAAGGCTTGTTTCTATCAAAAAGGTACCGGTAGGTATGATGGGTTTTACAGATCCTACCACCGACATTTTCGCAAAGCTTCATCATCTTCGGATTAAAATCGCCGATCCAGTTCATTTCAAAATCAACATAATTGGTCTTGCCACCCTGCACCATTTGAGAGCTATAACCAACTATCGCTCCTTCCAGGCCCTTGCCCTGGTGTTCAGGAACCACCCCGAATACAACGCCAAACATTTTGGTGCATGAGCCGGTGAGCTTATGATACAGGAATTTGATCTTTCCGACCCAATCGAGCTTCCCATTGACATATTTGAAAAGCTGATTCAGTTCCGGCAACATGATGAAAAAGGCAACAGGTTCTCCCTTGTAATAGGAGAACAACACGATCCTTTCATCAACGACAGGTCTCATCTGTTTGAATACCGCCATGGCCTGGGCCTTTTTCAACTTGTTTACCCCATGCTTTACCCAGGCCTTATTGTATATCGTCAGAAAGTCATCGGCATACTTTTCCATTCTCCTCTTGCGGAAATGGTCGAATGTATAATCAGGATTGGCAAAGATCCGGTCTGTCTTTGCCTTGATCTTATCCGACAACTCCTCCTCTACCTCCCTGTAATAAGTGTACTGGTTGAAATAAAGCCTGAAGCC
>JANQHS010000064.1 GCA_028282565.1 Cytophagales bacterium
AATTCCAAACAGGAATTGGAAATTGAGGATGTTGACTTTAAGGAAGTTCTGGATTGGGTTCTTAGCGATCTAAACTTCATCAAAGGTTTCAAAGAGATCCGGATCCGCACGGATATTCCTGTGAATCTCAAGCTCAAGACAGACAAAAGAAAGCTGTATATCATTTTGAATAACCTGATCAACAACTCGGTGAAGTACCACAACTTCGATCAGAAAGAGAGTTATATTTCTATTGGTGCCAGGGCTGAAAATGGTAATACCAGTTTTTGGGTTGAGGATAATGGACTTGGCATCAAAAAAGAGCATCTGAACAAAATATTTGAAATGTTCTTCAGGGCATCCGAAAAATCCAGTGGCTCCGGATTGGGACTGTACATTGTAAAAGAGGCCGTGGCAAAATTGGGTGGTGAGATTGCGGTAGCATCGATCCCCGGCAAGGGCACGGAGTTTAAGGTCAGCCTTTCTCACCCCGTGGAGGGTTCGATTCGGGCTAATATCGCCGCTTCCCAAGGAACCGGGTAGATCAAAATCGCACTTGACTTCATGGAATTGTTCTATTTTGAAAATGGAACAAATAAAATATAACTTGAGATTTCCAATCAAAACCTAGCGCAATGGCGAAAATGCATGTTGAGAATTCCGTTTTGATCGACTCCGAAAAGGATCAGGTTTTTGCTACGTTGAGAGACATGAGCAAGTGGCAGGAATGGTCTCCCTGGGTGATTCTTGAACCGGAAACCAAGGTAAAAGTGGCGCCTGATTCAAAGTCCTACTCCTGGGAAGGAAATCGTATTGGCAGCGGAGAAATGAAAATTCTGAAAGAGGATGCCGGCCGGTCAATTGATTATGACTTGATTTTCTTAAAACCCTGGAAATCCAGAGCGAAGGTTCGGTTAGAATTGAAGGAAGAGGAGGGAAAGACCCATGTAAACTGGATCATGGATAGCAGCCTGCCTTTCTTTCTTTTCTGGATGAAAAAGATGATGCAGGGTTTGATCCGTGCTGATTTTGGTCGCGGACTATTGCTGCTTAAGGATCTGATGGAGGATGGAGAGGTTCATTCCAGCCTCTCATTTGAAGGTTTTAAGGAATTCGATGGTTGTGATTACGTAGCCATTAAGAGGGCAACAACCATAGAAAACGTTGGTAAGGATATGTCCAGTGACTTCGAAAAACTCAATAAGTGGGCGGAAGACCATAAAGAGATTGTAGAAGGAGAACCCTTCAGCATCTATCACAAATATGATTTTACAAATGGTCATGTCGTCTACACCTCGGGTTGGCCCGTAAAGGAAATTCCGGAATCGATTCCGGAAGGATTTGTGATCGGTAAGATCCCCAAAACCAAGGTGAACGTGGTTGCACACGCCGGTCCGTACCGTCATCTTGGAAACCCCTGGAGTGCCCAGTACTCCATGCATCGATCTAAGGCTTTCAAAGTGAGAAAAGGTATTCATCCTTTTGAAACCTATCAGAATATGCCTGGTGAAGTACCCGAGAATGAACTTAAGACGAAGGTTTTGTTTCCATGTAAATAGCAACCAAAAGCGCTTATTGTTGAGCACGTTACGGTAATCAAGGCGACAAAAAAAGGCCAGGGATTAGCTTCGTAATTGAGACTGACCATTATCTTTGAAGAAAATTATTTAGGCGGTTGGGTTCGATCGCAGATCAACCGGATATTTGCCTTATTAAAAATCCCAGTACATGAGAAAAATATACTTTCTAGTTGGCCTTTTGTTTTTTACAAGCTTAACCTTCGCTCAGGTTCAGAGAATTCCCCTGCATGAAGGATTCACCAGTTCTACTTGTGGTCCTTGCGCTCCGGGAAATGCAAATCTGGATGGCATTTATGCCACGGCACCGGAAAAGCAAATTGTTTTGAGGTACCAGATGAGCTGGCCTGGAACAGGTGATCCATATTACACCAGTGAGGGAAATAATAGGAGGAATGTATATGGTGTGAATAGTGTTCCGTCACTTCATGTTGACGGAGGGCAAGGAATCAATTCTACAACATATACGGCAGCTATGAGAGATGCAGCCTACAATGTGCCTGCTTTTATTGAGCTGGATGTAGACTATGTCGTTTCATGTAAGACCGTTGATATTGATGTGCAGATGATCGCTCATCAAGACTTCTCCGGTGCAAATGTTCTTCACGCGGCGATCATTGAATATGAAACCGGCGCAAATATGAAGTCTAACGGCGAGACGAGTTTTGCCAATGTGATGAAAAAAATGGTTCCCAATGCAAATGGAACCACGATAGGGACGATCACAGATGGGGACACATCCAACTTTAGCCTGTCCTACACCTTCCAGGGTAATTACAGATTACCAAATAATGCCACTGACCCGATCATTCATGCCAACGAACATTCTGTAGAGGAGTTCTTCGATCTTGGTGTTGTGGTATGGGTTCAAAGGCCCAACCGCCAGGTTTTGCAGGCAGCTTATGCCGTAAGCCCCACTAAGGTTGATCTTTCTTTGGCAGAGCTTTTAACACCCCTTGATATCTCCGAAAGTACTCCTTCAGTGGAGATCAGTGTCGTTCTCCAGAACTGGCAGGATTCTCTTGTGACGTCTGCGGACGTTAACTATCAGTTGGACAATGGTCCGGTAATGACCAGATCCTATAGTGGTCTCAATATGGGTTTAGGGGATTCTATTCATGTGAGTTTTGGAGACTTTACCCATAGCGGACCAGGGACCTACAACGTCAAAATATGGATCGATCAATTCAACGGGGGCACAGTGGTTGACGATATCTCTTGTAATGATACAATTGACGCGACTTTGACAGTTCATGCGGCCATAGCGCCGGTTTCAGGTTACACCTACAGCAATGTGGCAAATCTTGGATTGTTTACCAATACGTCAACAAACAACCCGATTTTTCCCAATACATACCTTTGGGATTTCGATGACGGTACCACATCGAATATTGAAAATCCAAATCACTCTTTTCCAGGTCCGGGCATCTACAATGTGTGCCTGACTGCAACAAACGTAAATGGTGCAGATACCTATTGTGAGGATGTTGCTATCAATGTTTCAGGCTTGAGCAATGCGCTCGAAGCGAAGACCCTGCTTTATCCTAACCCGAGCAACGGGCACTTCACACTTGAGAATAACAACAATGAGGATATGGTATTTGTCATTGTAGACTCGAAAGGAAACGAAGTTGCCTCAGGAAGGATTGATGCGAATTTCGGTGAAGAACTCAATCTTGGAGATCAGGCAGCTGGCATTTATTTCTTTAAAGGTTATGCCGAATCAGGCCAGGTGGTCAAGAAGATCACGATCGAGTAGAGCCGACTATTTATAGCCTTATAGAGCCCCTCAGAAAGTCCAATGGACGTTTTGAGGGGTTTTTGTTTCTGCCCGGTTATAAAGCATCTTCATTAAGACTAGGGGTATACGCTGAGCTGAGTTCAAATAGGTTCCGCGGGAGAAGGGGAACACTTGGCTAAACCCTGAATTAAGGTCATCTTAGCCTTTCCAAATTCTATCCGTTGAAGAAGTTTTTGATTTTCCTTTTGCTGCTATTTGCTCTTCTGGCCGGGTTGATCATCGGCGGAGAGATATGGCTGGAAAAAAACCTCTCTGATCTGATCAACAAAGGGGAAAACAGGGACTATCATATTTCCTATGAAAGCGCAGATCTTCATTTCGCCCTCAAGGGCATTAGCCTGAAAAGAGTACAAATCCGACCACTTCGGGAGGAAACAGGGGTAGTGATCAATGGCAATGTGGCTTTTGCTCAACTCTTGGATGTCAAATGGAAAGAACTCTTCCTGAATCGTACCGTGGACATAGGTACCCTGGAATTTCAAGACCCTCAGTTTGTTATATCCATTTCGCAGGATACTGCCAAAAAGGAAAAAAAAGAGACCGGCCGTTCCATTCAGAATCTGTTTGGTGATATCCTCTCCAGTGGTGGAATCGAGAGCTTTAGACTCACTGGCGGCTCTATAGAGGTTTTTAGAGATCAGCTCAAAGTTGCTCACTCGAGAGGGATCAATTTTGAGGCAAATGGGATCGAAACCGATTCGATCCAATGGAAATACCCAATTCCATTCAAGGTTTCCTCTTTTTCTTCTGCTATCGGCGGAGCCACCTATACGATAAACCCGGAGCTAACACTTTCCACTGGCGCGATGTCATACAGCAGCATGGATTCCAGATTATCAATCCATGATATTGCTTTGAAATACAACAAACCCCCTGAAGAGATCAACAGGATTTTGGGAAAACAGGTCGATATTATGGAAGTCGAGGTGAGGGAACTTACCTTAAAAGGCATGGAGGCGAACAGTAGCCTCTATGGGGATATTGACATCAGGGCGAACCATTTGCTTCTGGAAGGGATCGATCTGAGCGATCATCGGGATAAGAATTATGAAAGGCCACCTGATCGTGAGAAACCCATGTTCGAGAAGATGGTAGAATTAATTCCCATCGGTCTCGATCTGGATACGATACAAATTAGGAATTCGAGGATATCATATGCCGAGGTTCCATTTGGAAAGGAAGAGCCTGGCGTGATCACTTTTGAAGATTTCTACGGTTCTATTTACAATATCACCACTCATAAGGAGACTCAGGAGAAGATCAAACGTTTTGAAGCAGATATTCAGGCCCAATTGAACGGACTGGCCACGATGAAAGCAAGGCTATCCGTACCCTATGGTCGGGAGGCTTTTTGGGTTGAAGGAAGAATGGATACACTGGATGTCACGAAACTGAATAAGACCATTGTAGCCATGACCGGTATTGAGCTGAAATCGGGAACGATCAACAATGTAGTGATGACCATGAATGCCACAAGGACCGGTTCGTTGAATACCATGGAAATGGATTTTACCGATCTGGAAGTAGCCATTCTGAAAGAAGCCGATCATGATAAGGCCAAAAGGAGGGGTGTTTTAAGCAATCTGGCGAATTATGCTATCCGTAACAGCAATCATCGTGGAGATAAGGATTTTTACATCGCTTCTTACGAAAGTGAGAGAAACATATACAGGGGGCCTTTCAATTTCATGTGGGTCGCCTTTAAAGATGGAATGATGGATATTCTTCCCTCCAAGACGGTCAAGGGCTTGATGGGTGGAAACAAAAAGGACAAGGAGAAAAAGCACCGGCAAAGGGTGGAGCACAAGGAGCTCAAGCAGTCTACCAAGAAAAGTAAGAAGCAAAGTTCCTAGAAATTTTTACCGATCCCGAACCCAAAGAAAATGCCGGAGGTATGTATCTCTTTTTGAACAAAGGCAATTTCGGGGATGGCCACCCAGTTGTTGGTGATTTCCAGTTCATAAGAGGCGCCTATTCTAAAGATCCTTAGGGTTTCATTTTCATCATACTCGACACCCGGCCCCACAAAGAACTCCAATTCTTTCCAGGGTTTGTAAAGGAAGGCAAGAATAACTCCGATGGGGTTTTCCCGGATGATCGTGGTTTGCTCGTCGGTTCGGAGTGCATAGTTTGATACCTCCATCTCGGCCTTTAATCCCAGTCCTATTTTTCTGGTGAAATGGTATTCATAACCGAATCCCCAACCCGGGATCAGTAAGATCTCAGACCCATCCGATTCTAACTCACTATTGGGGATATGAATATGCCCGATGATAAAGTAGATCTGGTGATGTTTGAGTTCCTTCTTTTCTTGCTGGCCAAAAGAACAATGCCCCAAAAACATAAAAACGATCATGAATGCGAGGGCTGAAAGCCGATCCGGTTTGGTTCTGGTGTTGGGGGTTTTGGTCACGTATTCGGGAATGATCGCTATGCCTTATAGATCAATAAAGAACCGGTGGTTTCAGGTTCCTAATTCCGTTTATGGTGCTTCTTGTCTTTCCATATAATTGCCTCAACCTCCATACTCTCGACGTCTTCCGCTTTGATCTCGTCGCCCTCAAAGTCCTTGGCATCCATGAGATACATAAGGTTTGAATTCTCGTCATAAAGAAAAATCTTGCCATGGTGCTCCATGTGTTTGAGTTCCTTTCTAAGCTTTTTCACCTCCTCACCGGACATTCCAGCCTGAATATCGTATATGTCCCTGTGGTTTTTATCCATGAAGATGATCTGTCGGATCTCATAAGTTTCAGGGTCATGGATCACCTGGAAGGCTGCTTCGGCTTCTCCCTTTTTGTTGTATGAAACCACGGTCTGTGTTTCTTCTACGGGAACGATCACTTCTTCCATGTCGATAGAGCCGATCTGTACATAATCCGATTCCTCGAGCTCCGGATGCACCTCCTGAATGGTTTTGTCTTCTACCTTGATCTCATTGAGGTGACTTTCTTTCACCACTAATTGCTCATCTGAAGTGGAATCCTGCTGCGAATACGAGGGCTTAGAAAATGAAATGAAGATGAAAAGGAAGCAGGCCAGGGAAAATTTCAACTTGGTTTTCATAGGGTAGGGCCATTGGTGAATAGTCCAATTTAAATGTTTCAGGGTAATCGCGGAGCAATATCCTGATCTTCTTTTGGCTGTTTTTGATCAAGAAGAAGGTCATTTGCGATAACTGGCATCCTCTTCTCTATACCTATTCAGGGTTTGCTTGCGTAAATGGGTCCGCCGGAGATCACTTATGATACGATGATCCGAAGATCACTTTGAGCCCATGGTCCCTGGATTCTGTTCGGTTTTTTCTCTATCGGCATACCAATAGCCATTGGAAAACCTCTTCCCGCTGTCCTTGCCATATTTCAATACAGAATATACCATATGGATCACAGCCACATTCATGAACAGGAACATGATGAACAAAGCATCATAGCTGAAACCTAAACGCGGCATTAAGGCATAGAAGAACAGGAGCAGGGTTACCCAAAAAACCGTGAACACATCTCTTTCCATGATTCAAGAACCAAGTAAGAAAGAAATGGTTTTATGGAGTTGTAGCTACTCCTTGACGATTGAGTGATATGTTCTGTTGCCATCCAACTCAAGGACTACATGACGAAGTCCGGGCTCCAAATACCCGAGATCCAACAAGGACCTATTCTGAATTAAATATGCTTCAAGCCCTGTTCTTCCGTTTTGGTCAGCGAGCACCAACCTCACCCCGGGTTCCTTGTTTCCGCTGATCGTCTATTCTATCATGAACTTCTTCGTTTCTAAACCGAGAGAGGTGCTGAGCTGGATCACATAAAGTCCACTCGGAAGAGCATCCAAATTCAACTCAATCTTTGTGCCCAGATCAGGACCATTGAGTTTCAGGCATTGTCTGCCCACTTCATCATAGATCAGGATTTCAATATCACCGGGGAGCGATTCCTGAAGATGAATGATTGCTTTCTCATGGCTTGGGTTTGGGTAGACATCAAACCGGAAGTTTCTTTTGTCTGCAGCAATTGAAGCCAGACTGGGAAATGGATTAAAACAACTCATGCTGTTTTTATCATAGAATGTACGGATCCTTTTTGCCTGTTTAATCAAAGAATCCCGGTTTTGAAAATTGTTGACACTGTTATCCCAGAAAAAGAGCATGGCGGCGTCCAGGCAGATCGAATCGCCCGGACTTAATGTAAATGGACCTACACTTCCCACCATCCTGCGGTCACCGGCAGGATTACCCTCACCTTCTTCCGTCCAGCCATTTCCACTGTAGAGAAAGTTTGTCTTTGGATTGGTCGTAACAAGCCCGTCCGCTCCATAGGTGAGATGAGATCCGTCTCTCCATCTTGCCGATAGATAATTGTAAAAATCTTCTTCCGTCACCGGGCTTCCATCCACGGAATCCGGCGTGCCCCTATAGGCCATAAAAGAATACAAGGGATCACTGAGGAATATGATTCCTTGGGCTGGTGGATTGATTCCATAACCATTGGGTGGATCATCGTCATTGTCTCCGTTATAGACAAAAAAAATGTTGGAAGAGGTGTCACAACCTATGTAGTCATCATTCCAATTGCCAAGGTCCGGATCAAGCCAAATACCAAAAAAAACATCCTCATAAGTTCTGTTTGATCTGTTGATCAATTTATAATTCATGAAAAGGGTGTTTTCCAGAAGCGGATTAACATAACTGAGATCATAGATATAGCTGTTGACATCAATACCCAGGCAACATGGGTCGCCCTGGGGAGGAATTGAATCCCGTACATCATTGAAAATGAAATAGGCGCTTGAATTGCCGATGACCTTTGGGTGATCGCCATCAAAAGGGGAGTATTGTCCGTCCCCGTTGAGATCTCTAAACGGGGCCATGTTGGTGGGTTCTCCATTGGGGACTATTCCTTTTGCAGGCCAAAACGAAAAGTTTGTCGGTGGTATATAACCGGGGTTGGTATAATTGGCCAGATGGTTCGTAACCTGGGCCTTGGTCGCGTGAAAAACCGAATCGTAAAAACCCGTGTAGATCTGAGAAATGGGCCCTCCAAACCAGCTTTCAACGGTTTGCCGGTATGTCTGACCTGAAGATAGGATCTTTCCCGTAGCCAGATCTGAGCCTCCTATCCAGAGCTGCCCTGCATAAATAGAATGCTTACCTGAGTTTTTGGGGATCTCAAATCCCGGGACGAAGGTCAGCGGGTCGAAAAATAGGTCTCCTTTATGATTTAAAAGCGTTCGGAGGTTCTTGGTCTCAAAAATGAAAGACTGTGATTTGACCTGGGAAATAACGATGAAAAACGAAAGGTAGAGTAGTAGCCATGTTCTCATTTTATGTACTTCGGATCAAAAAGATAAGAATACCTTAAAGAATGGAATAGCTTTTCTGCCTTTTTTTCCGAGATGTTGCCAGCAAAACCTTTAATAACCAGTGGTTTATGGGAAGTTCAGATCCGAAGATCAGCCTGGAAAAGGTATTGGATATTTCCAAAATACCCATGCCCGATCGGCTGGAATTCTTAATTGAAATAATAGGTCATATTCAGCGTGAAACTGCTTACCCTGGTTTCCGAGCTGAATTTTGTGGCATCTCTGGCAATACCCAACTCGGTTTGATAGGTGGTAAAATCAAGGCCAAAAAGCAGATGTTCAGCGGCGGTATAGGCGAGTTTTGAGCTAAAGAAAAAGCTGTTTCCTTCGGCCGTCACGCTGAACTCGGGCAGACTGGCATAGGCCAAACCAAGACTTATGCCTACAGGAATATTGGTCCGGGGATAAAGATTGGCGTCCAGCGCCAAAGCAATTCCATACTCAAAGGCCGATTTTCCTTCTTCGAAAGAATCTCCATAGCTGAGCTTTCCGGAGGATTGAATGCCGAAGACCGGACTTATCGCATAGGCATACTGCAAACCCAAATTTCCCTGGAGGACAGAAACATCCTGAACCAAGGCGGGACTGTCGGCACTGTCCAATACATCCTGAACGAACCCGAGCACGTTGACAAAACCGGCATCAACATTACTGATCCCTATAGATCCACTCAAAAAATGTTTTTGCTTCTCGATTATCCTGATCTTCCAGCCCATTCTGGTGCCTATTGCAGTATTTAGTCCTTGAGTGAGCAGACTACTGGGATTCGTTCCGAAACGCCCCGCCCCCCCAATATTGATATAGAAAGAGACCCAATCCTGAATTCTTTGGGAGTAATCAAATGTAAGCTGGGCATATAGAAGTTGTCCTGAAGGGAGCTCGACCTCAAGATCCCCAAGTGTCAAGGTAGGAACGGCAATTGGAGTGGAAATCCCGACCCCCAGGCTTTGAGAAAAGGCGGTATTGGTGAAAGCTCCGAGGGTCAGAGCATTTGAAACAAAATAATGTCCGTTCAGGTGGGGAACGTTGGACTCAAATCGAATTGAGTCCTGGGCTCGTCCCGGAATGCAGAAGAGGGTGAAGAGTGAAAAAAGAATGCTAAGCCTGGCCATCATTTCCTATTTCCGATCGGAACCATAAAAAATACTGTCAATCTAATGCGGCTGGTTCTTAACCTTGGTGGTTCTTCTCCGTTGATGGCCTCATCCTTGGTCATACGCGAAATTCCCTGACCATAGGAAAGCTCGAAATTCAGGCTTGTATTCTTAATAGGCTGGGCATAGCCGAACCCAAAAAGCAATCCGTACTGAAATTCATTCAAGTATTCCTTGATATCATGTGTGACGCCATCCACTTCAGCCTCTGCGAACATGAGGTAGGACAGGTTCAATCCCGCAAGCGCATAGAATCTGGTGGTCATATCGATATATGCCAGGATAGGAAGATTAACAAAACCCGTGGTTACCGGGTATTCCTGCTCAAACACCGGATTTGGAAGAAACCAAGGGGTTTGGTACTCATACTCTTCCACAACAATGGCTCCATTTTCGAGATACCCCGGTTGAAAGCTCAAATCCACTTGCTCGGTCAGGGGAATATCAAATCTGATCCCTACATTATAGCCGCTTTTGAATTCGAAATCGACTTCATCCGGTTTCTCTCCGGAGAAGTTTGATTGCTCCCATCCACCGAATACACCCAATTTCATTTGAGAAAACAATGGTGCGCAGATCAACAGCAACAGAGGTATGAGTAATAGTCTTTTCAAATTCTTCTCTTGAAACTTTCTGTTTGCAAATTAGAAAATGGATTTGAGCTCATTTAGTGGCGAATCAAGACCTTCTGTGTTGATTCCCTTCCATTCGAGCTTATTCTGATCAAATAGATCCCTTCGCCATATTTTCTGAGATCAAAATTTGCCGAGTTGTCTACCGATCTTTGCTCCAGGAGCTTGATCCCAAGAATATTGAGGACCGTGATATCCATTTCTCCTTGCCCCTGAACATTGACAAGACCCGTGCTGGGGTTGGGATGTACAAAGAATTCAGATCGATTCAATGTCTCCAGACTGTTTATTGTTGAACCGGTTCTAAAATCCCAAATAGGGGAGAAGTTACCGGGCAACCCGGAATTGACAGACCTGACCCCCCAATAATACTGTTTGTTATCCTCCAATACCGGGGTGATGAGGGAAGTCGAAGAGACTGTGGTGTCCAGTACAATGAAGGCCGGTGTTTGAAGCGCCGGCAATGTGGAGATCACCAGATTGTATTCATCGGCATTGTTCACCGAATTCCATTCCATCGTCGGATTTCTGAACTGATTGGTGGAACCATCTGCCGGAGCCATCAAAGTTGGAGCTTCAACCCACGTGGTAAAACTTCTCACCTCCGAGGAAAGCCGATTGCCACCGTTGTTTGCCTGAACCCTCCAATAATAAGTGACAAAGCCCTGTTGAATGGAATCTCCGGGAGAATAATTCTGCGTGGTTGGCAGAACATGTTTTTCAAAAACCCCGGTGCTAAAGGTAGAATCCTGGGAGAACTGTATGGTATACAAAATAAAATCACCGGTTCCGGGATCGGTCCAACTGAAGGATTGGCTACTTAAAATTCCCGTCGCACCATCTGCCGGATTGTTCAGCGCCGGCGCCTGTGCAGGCATGGTGCTATCAATGCCCACATAGGTCATGAACATATCGACCTTATCGATTGGCCTGTCATTGGCATCAACCGGCACAGCTTCCACTGAATCCACAACGTTCATTCCATCGATGACCTTACCATAGAGTGTATAATTCCCATTGAGGTTGGAATTATTGGCAACGTTAACATAGAACTGAGAGGTGGCCGAGTTGATGTTTGCGCTTCTGGCAGCTCCTATGGTTTCCCTTCCATGGTTTAAGGGACTAAACTCCGCGGGTACCGTTTGTTGCCATGGTGCCCCCTGACCCCAGGTACTCGGAGGACCTGTTTTGGAGTTTGGATCGCCACCCTGGATCACAAAATTCGAAACCACCCGATGGAAGGCGAGCGAATCGTAAAAGCCCTGTTTGGCCAGGGTATCAAAATTTTGGGTGTGAAGCGGGGCTACTGCAGGATAAAGCTCGATCCTGAATGTACCGAAAGTATCCGGGAATTGTCTTACCAGAATGTCGTATTGGGGCTTGCCTCCAAAAATATTCTGAGGCTGAGCAAAAGAAACAAAAGGCAGGAACAGTATAAGGAACATCAAATTCTTCATGGTTCAAAAATAACCAAGTCGAATGAGGAATTGGGAATTATGTTCATCGATTCCCTTACATGCCTAATGTTCCCTTAGGATCAGGTAGTTTTCGGACTTTTGGCTGGCAATGACCCTGAGAATGAATGATCCCCGTATCCCCGTGATATCGAGGCTGATCTCACCTTCATATAAGGCATTGAAATCCTTCACTATCCTACCTTGGAGATCGACTGCCTGAATCGATTCGAGTCGTTGCTCGGTATGTATATGAATCCTTTCTGAGGCGGGATTTGGAAAAACACTGACTTCGAAGTCTCCGGGACTTTGGATTTTGCTCACATAACCTGGGTTGGGGAAGTAATGATATTTGTACTGCCTGTACCAACCTGCGGAGAAGTTTGACATTTTGCTCCAGATCATCGAATCCAGTCGATTGTCAGCATTGTATGAATATACGATCCGGGTTTGGTTGGTCTGTGCACCCCAATTATATACCGGAACTGAGGACCATTGGGAATCCAAAAGGTTACCGGTGTAATAGTGCCGGCCCTCAACCACAGTATCCATGGTCCCGTTCTCCCATTCTACCCAGAAGTATGAGGTCCATCGACCATCCGGCCGGTGGTTGTAAATGTGGATGGTCTCGAAATACCAATCGTTCAGCTGACTGTCCCAGTAATAAAGCGAATCCTTATAATGACCCGGACTTCTTTCAAAAATCACGGACCTATATCCGTAGGAGCTATCGGGGGCCATTCTCAGATAGCCCGTTTCATTGCCGTTTTGATCATAAAAGAAATCCGTCTTTGAGTCGAGTTTCCACGCAGCATTCTCATACTGATATGTTCTCCTGACTTTTTGCTTTCCGTTTTGATATTCATATTCATAGAGATAAGTTGAGTCGATCGTTGGTGTAGAATAAGCATCAAGCCATAGAATTCGAATCAGATTGCCGTCTTGATCATACCTGTTCACGGTTCGGTACAGAAGGGGTGAAGGTGTTGGGATCTCATAGCCATCGATAATCACCTCGCTCGTGGGAAGATTCTCGCTGTGATGCTCTCTTTCATCCAGTATCCAATTGTTTAAACCGGCATTGTAGAAATGGACGCTATCATGAGGTCGGTAGAGGTTGGAAAGAGCATTGTTGGAATTGTATAAGGGGATCTTTTCAAAGTATCCCTCAGGCAAATTGGCGTACTGTAAATATCCTTTGGTCGGAATCGTTTTCCGTTGAGCCAGAGTGAGTTGGGAAGCAAGAACAAGGGTTAAACCCAGGAGTATTTTTGATCTGACCATTTCCATAATTTTCTATCTGTTCAACACTAATCGACGCGTCTGGTTGATCTCATGATCTGCCGAATAAAAGGAAAGAAAATAGATCCCATCCTCCAAAGTGTTGAGCTCATAAGCCTGCCATTCATCCGTGGCCCTGAGCGAGATGTTCATTCTCAACCTTCCATACATGTCCATGATCTTCACGCCAGATCCTTCAGGAAGTACTTCGGATGATTTGATCTCCAGGCTGCCCTTGGATGGATTCTTTATGGTCATTTGGCTTAAGATTTCCTTGGAAAGCGGATTTATTCCCGCCTCTACCATGAATGTTGCGGTTAAGGGCAAAGATATTCCCGCGATTTCAAGGGCATTTGCTACAGAGTCAGGAACCGAAAGATTTGGAAACCCATCGGTAAAATTCCCATGGAAGACGCGGGCACCATCATTTCCCACAATCTCATAACTGCCATGCTTGTATCGGACTCCATCGACTCCGTCCCACATTTTTTTGCTTGGCAAAATATAATTCACCCTTGCCCAAAGCCCATTCCAGCCTTTGTTTTGATCGACCTTGGTTTGAAAATCATAATATGAGATCAAACTTGATGAGTCCGCGATATTGTCCGGTGCATTCAGGGGATCAAAAATGGTATGTTTCATTTGGACTCTGGCATAATGCCAATCATGCCCACCAATGCTTGAAAACCCCAATGGGCCTGCAAAAAGAACATTCCTGGTTTCTTCATCCTTGGCCATAAAATCGAAGATCTCCATCATATATCTTCGGCGATTATAGCAGGCTACACAACTGCCAATCCAATAACGAATATTCGGTGAGTAGATCACCAGGGGATAGGTGCCGGTATCCCCAATGATCTCAAACTCGGTTCTGCTGGCGATCAAGTTGTCAAAGGAATCCTGCATCCACGTCAAATGGGAAACGAGATTTACCTTGGAAGAATCATAGAAGATCCCGGGGGTATGAAGGAATCCACCTTGCCAATGGTTGGCGAAATTGATATAAGCGGTGTGATCGGGAAGGACAGGTTTGATGATTTGATTCTTATAAACCCTGTACTCTATGGTATCTCTGAAACTGTAGGAGATCAGAAGATCCGGCTTCACATGCCTGATCACAGTCTTTTTTTCGTCGATATCCTCGGTTTGAGAAAAATTGTAATCAAATCCGGACCAGGTCATCAGCTTGATCTCCTTTTGACCAAAGGAATGTTGATGGATGGCTAGGAACAAAAAGAACCCCAATAGGATCTTCAGCTTGTTGAATTTTTGGTTCATGGCTTATTCAATAATCAGTTTGGTCCTAAGGATCTTTCCATCTTCACTGCGGTAGATGGCTATGTATAATCCCGGAGAATTGGGAATTTCCAGAGAGGCATCGCTCATTGTATCGATTCGAAAATCTTGCACCGATCGTCCCTCCAAGGTTCTTATTTCCAGTCTACCGGGAAGAAGAGCGGGGGGCAGGTCAAGGCGGATATTCCCATTGCTTGGGTTAGGGAAAAGGCTTAATTCTCCAATGGAAGTATTCTTTGAGTTCAATCCACTGATATAGCCCGATTTGTGGATAAAGATGTTGTAGTTGTCATTTGACCAGCCAGGAACAGTAGCTAACAAAGTATCCGGACCATGGTCGAGATCACATTGCTCCTCAAAAGCTCCCACTGTCGTAACATTTCCATGGGCATCAGGTGCAATATCCCAGCCAACCGATAGTTCTGTTCCGCTCAATTGGTAAGCCCAGGCAAAATTACCGGCGCTATCGATCTTGCTGACGAAAACATCTCTTGGACCCTTCGCGGTGAGGTTATAGGTTCCAAAGCCAGGATCCGCATCCATCTGGTCGCCAAAGGTGCCGGTTACATAGATATGCCCTCGCTCATCTATCTTCAACTCGTTTAGATATTCATATCCCATTCCGCCAAAAAAACCTCCCGAAACGAAGTTCCCCATAGCATCGAGTTTGCTGAAGAAAATATCCGGCATGGTGGGGTCACCTACTGTATTGAGCACAAATGTGGCCGGACCGGGATCCAGGTCAATATCATAAATGAATCTCCCGGTTGTATATACGTTTCCTTGAGCATCCACCTGGATATTCTGACCATAATCGCTGGCATTTCCATAAAAACCCCGTGCCCAAATAAAATCTCCTTCTGGGGTGAGCTTCAAAACAAATGGGTCCGAACCCAGGGCATCAATGAAGAATTTCCCTGGTCCGGGGTCAAGATCCGTAGAATCGCCGAAATCCCCGGTAAGATAAATGTTGTGGCTGTTGTCCGTGGTTATATCGTAAGCCAGCTCACCATAGATCCCACCGATTTGCTTGGCCCAGAGGAAATGACCACCGGTATCCAATTTTAGAATGTACATATCACCATATCCAAAGTCGGTCATGTTATGGATGCCTGGACCGGGGTCAAAATCTCTTGTGCCCTCAAAATGTCCACAAATAAGTGTATTCCCGCTTTTGTCTACGGTCATACCGGAGATATCGAAACTGAATGCTCCGGCCCAAAGAAAGTTGGCTTCATCATCGAGCTTTAGTATGTAGTTGCTTCCCTGGCTGAATGAGACTACTCCGGGACCGGGATCCAGATCGTTGTCAATCCAACTGAACCTACCGGTGATCAACAGGTCTCCTTCCGGGTCCATTTTCAGTTCATTTCCGCTGAAAGCTCCATAGGGATAAGCCCAAAGCAGGTTGCCGGTCGGGTCAAATTTGGTGATGAAAGCCTGATTGCCATTTGCCTCGACATAAAAGGAATCCGGGGACGGATCAAAGTCAACAATTCCCGCGAAATATCCGGTAACATAGGCGTTTCCCTGATTATCAACCTCCACACTATAGGCTTCGGAATTAGCGTACCCGCTCAAATGTGCACCATATATGAGATCCGGAGTCTGGGAATAAAGATGAGCGGAAGAAAAAAGAAAAATTGCTATTGTCAGGCGGTAAAGGTCAATCATGGAGTTCAAAGTTTCTCTTGAAGGTTCTTGACAACAAAGAAATCAAAAAATATCCTTTCAATGAGTGAATTTGACGCTTTTGCTTACAAGCAAGCCAGGTCTTTCATCTAATACTCAAACCTGAAATTGATCACATCAATATGCCATCCGCATCGGGCTTCAGCGGTTCGGGGCTTTTTTCGTCGATCATCTGTTTAATGTTGATCTCAATGGTTCTGGAAATGGCAGACATGGGGATGTCCGCAGGCTTGTTTCTGAACGGGTCCTGGAGATAATGTGCAATATCCTCGATCATGTAGAAAAAGAAGAACACAACCATGCAGATCAGGATCATAAAGGGGCCAGTTGAGAATAACATCCCATAAGGAAGCATCAATGTAAAGATCATGATCCCCTTGGTTGTGTAATCGCGATACTGTACGGGGAAAACCGTGTTCTTAATGCGCTCACACATTCCCATTGCATCGCATAGTCTTTTGAGCGTGCCATCGACCGCCACAAACTGGTATTGGTCGATCAGGTTCTTGGATCTAATCTGTGCAAGTTTGGATTCCATCAATTTCAGGATCTCATTATGAACATTCGATTGTTTCCTCAGGTGTTCCAATTCCTCCTTGGTCAGGCAATCCTCCAATCCTTCACAAGGATCCAGCAATCTCAGCCCCTGGCTTAGTGCACGACACCAGGCAATCTGGTAAAGTGCCATTTGCTTAACCTCAGCTATGATCTCTTTGCCTGTGGTAAAGCCGATCAACTGCCTGATGATCGTTCGGCTATCGTTGACAATGGCGCCCCAAACTTTTCGGGCTTCCCACCAGCGGTCATAGCTGGCAGCCGTTCTGAAAGCAAGCAACAGGGCGACCGAGAAGCCGAGGACGGTAGCAATGGCCATTGAAATATCAAGCTGCTCATGCCCCATGTATTCATAGGCGAAATAAACGCCGAGAAGATAGGCCAGGTAGATCGTTAGATGCCATTTCAGGTTGAAGATCAGTTTAGGAATGGATCGAAGGGGACGGGTATACATAGACTACTATTTTCAAGCAAATATGCTAGGCATTTTCAAAAATGAAGATGCTGAATTCCTATTTTGAAAGAAGAATACTTCCTGTTTGAACGGAATGATGCTCAATGCTGATTCGGACCTGATAAATCCCCGGAGCATTGCCTTCAAGGTCAAGTCGATATGATGAGCCCCTGGTTTTTTGTTCCTGGATCATGCTTCCCTGCGAACTAAAGACCTGAATCAAAGCCAATTGGTTTTGAGGATTTGAAAATCTCAAAATAGAGGACCCCTTGCTCGGGTTTGGTTGTACAACAATAACAGACCCTTTTCCGGATCCGATCAGGCCGGTTCCGACATTTGGGTCGCCAACAAAGAATTCCTTGATCATCCAGCCATCAAGATCTGAATTCACGCTGTCACTGATAAAATTGAACCGCAGTATCAGCGAATCGGCAGGGGGCTGAAGTGTATCTCCTGCGGGAGCAACTGGAACCGCCCATTGCCAATAGAGTACCAACTTTTCCCAATTACGTGTCTTTCCCGAGAACCCGTATTCTCCATTGTATAATCTGTCGGTAGAGTCATACATGTTCTCAAAATGAACCCAAGATATATGGTGGCCCAGCCTTTCATCTTTCCAGATATTGGTCCATGTCTGTCCTCCATTCATGGACCGGGTAATATATAGTCCATCCCGATCTGATTTGGTGTTGTAAGCATGGGTCAATTCCAGATAGGTTCCTCCTGAAGGCCGGAATACGATGTCAAAATAGGAATGGGAATTGGCGGGGTATGGATTTTGGCCATCGGTAATTAACCCGGTGCTTGTTCCAAACCTTGTTCTAAAATATTTTGTCCCCGGTTTATCGACATCCCAAATACTTTGGGAATCCACGGATAGATTCAGCCGTCCCAAAATGCATTTATTGATGGCTGTATCGCATCTGTCCGTAAAATCACAGGAGTATTCACACCAATAAGGAGGATTATGCTGGGCTTCGCTAATTGCTGATAAGGCCAACGAAAGAAAAACAGCGGCCAAGAAGGTTTTCATGCAAAGGTTTTCTCTATAATAAAATTAGCCATTTTGTTTAAGTAATTTGCCTTGAAATCAAAAAACCTATTCAAATGAAATCCGGTTTAAGGACCCTATTCTTAGGAGTACTTATATTTTTCGCTTCTAAATCTTTTGCTCAAATGAATGAAGAATTGCCATTAAGGGAGATCCCAAAAGCGCCTGAAAAATTTACAGCCTCGACGGTGGTTTGCCGCATGATCGAAGGTGTGGGGTTTAGATATTATTGGGCCACTGAGGGACTTAGGTCTGAAGATCTGGATTACAGACCCTCTGCGGAAGCAAGGACCAGCAGAGAAACCCTGGATCATATTTACGGGCTTTCGCAGACCATTTTATCGGCCGCCAGGAATATTCCAAACAATTATGATGATGGAGAAGGTTATGAGTTTTCCGAATTGAGAGAGAGGACCCTAAGCAATTTCAAAGAGGCATCCATGATCTTCAGAAATGATCCTGAGGCTGATCTCAATGCACATAATGCGATTTTCCAGCGCGATGACAAAACCACGGAATACCCGTTCTGGAATATGATCAACGGGCCGATCGAGGATGCTGCCTGGCATGTCGGGCAGATCGTAAGTTTCAGGCGTAGTTCGGGAAATCCGTTTGATTCCAAAGCCAGCCTCTTCAGCGGGAAGCTCAGAAAATAAGCTCAGATTTTCTTATCCCATTTTTTCAGGCTGAATTGATCGCTTCCGTCCTTGGTCGTCTTCGTAGCCCATTCATCACAGCTGCCATCTCCAAAATCGATCGTAGCCACCCAATTTGTTCCATCATAATAGCAGATCTTGCCCTCAACCACATAGTCGCAGCCCTCGATCTTCACCAATGGTTCAATGATCACTTTTTCATATTTTGAGTCCTTTCCTCCCGAGCTTCTGGAAGACACTTCTCTTTGACCCTGACGATCGTGGCATCGTATCCTATGGTCTCCTTCCTGAACCGGATCGTTGAGAAATTCGACTCTTGCTGCCCAAACGCCGTTTTCCCTATATTCAATAGCACCAGAGGTATATTCGTCACAATCGGAATTTTGGTTCAAAGTTTCCACTTCTGTTCTTTCATAGTTATCAGAACTCAGATACACCAGGGGCTCTGTCGCGGATGCGTTTTCTATAAAATTGATTTCTCCTTTGGGAGACAAATCTCCTTGATTGCATGAGGAAAGAATCAGGGAAACGATGAGGACAGGAAAAACAAGCTTTTGCATGATCATGAGTTTGATGATGACTTTTGAACGAATCAGATATCCTTTTTCTTGCCCAGGATCTTTCCAAACCTGAAATATGCATTGTAGTTGGTGACACCTACGGCAAAGCCCCTGTACTCAGGGTTGGAGAATCCCGTGGCGTTGACGAACCCTCCCCAGGAAATGATCTTGCTCTTCTTGAGATAATGGTCGATCCTGAAACCTAACCGGAGGGAATGCTGCGTTATGTTCACATCATAAGCGGATGGTGGGATACCAGGCTGCAGGAATTCCGGGTTGTTTGAAATCCATGAACTCATCAAGAAGCCATAGGAATATCCTATGAACAGAAAACCATTTGCCTTGCTTTGAATACCATGAGTTAGTCTTAGGTAGATATTAAGAGGGATCTCTAAACAGTCAAAGAATTCATACTCAGGTATGCTCTCTCCTGTGAACCGGTCGAAAGCATTATATTGAATTGAGCCTTGACGGCTGAAAATCAGACCGGTTCCGATTCCATAGTCCGTAGTGAAAAAGTGGTCGTAATAAGGACCGAAGCGAAACCCCGGTGTCAACTCCGAAGGTGAATTGCCAATATTGGAAATATTGACTCCCAATTCGCCTCCAATGATGTTGGTGTGTTTTTGACTAACAGAGATATGCGCCAGGCAGGAAAGGAACAGAATGGTTAGAGCAGTAGCTTTCATTTTATCAAGGATAGATCATGTACTATAAAGTTAAGGATTGTTGACCATTTCCTGGCTCTTCTGTGGATACTCTCTCTGAGTTGGTCGGTTCTCAATTTTGAGACAAGATCCTATACCCATGGATTGGATAGACCCGGGATGAGATGTTATGAATTTGTGAAACGGCCTTTGGGCTTGATCTAAGCCGGCCGAAACAGCCTTTTTTCAGGTGCCGCTTATCAAATATGCCGGTGATTTTCCGTTAGCGGTAGATTGTTTTGCATGGCTTTTTGTTAAACTTGTGAGAAAGAGGTTTTCACCAAATAAACTATGAAGCAACAAATGAAAAATGCATACCTAATTTTAATTCTGACTTTGTTTAGCACAGGTATTTATGCCCAATACCGGGTCAGCCCAAAACAGTTAAAGGCGGAGAAGGAAATTGAATTTGACCGGAACCTGGAAAAGAATTTCATCTACCAGAAGCCGTCGATCGTAGCCACGGGAAATAGCCATGGCAACAGCGCCACAAACTCTTATGGTGTTGAGGTGGGGGCTACCTGCTATGATTATCAAACCAATGGTACCATGAACCGTCGTGTGGTTAGGGATCCTAACGGAAATGTGACGGTGGTATGGACGCATGGTGAGATCGCTGATGCAACTGCTTTCGACAATCGAAGGGTGGGATACAATTATTATAATGCCTCGACCGGCCAGTGGAGCGGTATGGATACCACTGGAGGTGGAACCCGCAGAGGATGGCCTTCACTTGCTGCTTCTCAAGGTCCGGAGGACATTATTTTCTCCCACACAGCTCAGGCGATTCACTACAGGCCAACCGCAGGTACCGGTCAGTGGACGCATACCAATCTGGATGGACTCGGTGTTTCCGGGACCACATTTGCAAATACCGCCGCCTGGGGAGATACCATCCACCATATCTCAGAAGGTGTGACCGCCGATGGTACAGAGTGCTTTCTTTACAGCCGTTCTCCTGATAATGGCCAATCATGGGACCTCACCGACGTGACGCTTCCAAATATGGATTCAGCCAATTTTTTTAATGATGGTGGACAAGGAATAGCGGCCGCTGATGGTTTTGCAATCGATGCCCGAGGAAATACGGTGGCTATAGTCACTGGAGGAAGGAGACAGCATACGCACTTCTGGAAATCTACCGATAGAGGTGAAACATGGACTCATAACCGGGTCTTTATTTTCGACACCGCCTGCGCCGATGTACAATCTACCGGAACTTTCCTTCACTTTGGTGTTGACGATGGCTACAGCATCGCCATTGACAAGGATGAGAAGGTTCATATTGCCGGAGGATTGGGAGCATCGGGTTCTGATCCGGGTACTGTCGGAGGAGGAACAACATTTTTTCCTTTCGTTTCGGGAATCGTGTATTGGAATGAAGACAAGCCTTTTGATATCTGCCTGAATGATACCTTGATCAATGACGAGTATATCATTCTTGATTTTGTTGATGAGAACGGTGACGGGATCAATTCAACACCCACGGATTTTGACTCGATCGGCAGGTATTATAATCACAATCCGCTCTGCTTCGTAAGTATTTCTCATGCTGATGACGGAACAGTGATCCTTACCTGGTCAGGAGTTCGTGAGGATATGGTTCTTCAGGGGATATTCCTCACTCCCGGTATCGATGGGTTGAATAAGGTCAACCGGGATCTTTATGCCCTTGCCTCTACGGATGGGGGAGCTACTTGGGAGGCTGATTCTGCCAGGAATATTGCTGATGATATTGCTATGATAGGTGGAGGCTTTGGCACGCCTGTAGAGGAGGATGTATTCTCCTATGCCTACCCGAGGATCGGCAATGATAATCTGGTCCATTTGGTGTTTCAAACCGATGATGTGCCGGGAGGTGTTGTACGGGATGATGAAACACCAGCCAACAGCTTTATTATCCACTATTCCTTTAATTATAATCAGGTGATCCTCCCTACGGGAATCGAGAAACCTGTGCAGGAAAATGTCCGGATGGATGTCTTTCCGAACCCGGCCGCGGGTCGTGTTTCCGTAGGACTGGACTTAGAGCAGGATGCCGATTATACACTAAGCATAGTGGACCTGATGGGAAGAACCATGATGGAAACAGATGTTGACCTGTCCAAGGGTCATTCAATGCTGGATCTGGATATCAGCCGCTATGACGCTGGAATATACTTGATCTCCGTAGGTACTGCCAATGGCCGACTGACCAAAAAACTAATCGTTGAATAGGTTTTTTCTTGGGATTTAAGCAGCCCCGGGTTTTGCCCGGGGTTTTTTTATGCTTTCCGGGATACTCGTT